>NZ_JBYSZA010000003.1:55822-377916 GCF_058786735.1 Pseudomonas sp. FW305-7 | reverse complement strand
GAAACGAACCGAAAGTTCGATGTTCACAAACACCGACAGCTGTCACATACCCAATTTGCTGAAGCGAGGCCATCTGGTCACGACTCAGTACCCGAATTTCTTGACGACCATAGAGCGTTGGAACCACCTGATCCCATCCCGAACTCAGCAGTGAAACGATGCATCGCCGATGGTAGTGTGGGGTTTCCCCATGTGAGAGTAGGTCATCGTCAAGATTAAATTCCGAAACCCCAATTGCGAAAGCAGTTGGGGTTTTGTTTTGCCCGCAGGAAAGTTCTTACAGCACTCATAGACGCCGTCCGGCTGTCATCATCTGCCGACAATGCTAAGGTTCTGACCTGGCTGTTTTTATTCTCCCAAGGAAGTCTTATGCCGGACGCCCAGTCCCTCAACGCTGCATTCATGGTGGTTCAGAGCAATAGCCTGGACGAACTGCGCAGCCTGGTGGTCAGCATAATGCGGCGCTATCCGTTGGCTCCCTTGGAGAACGAAATTGCCCTGGTGCAGAGCAATGGCATCGCGCAGTGGCTTAAATTGGCCTTGGCTGAAGATCCTGAGGAAAACGACCTCGGTGGTTGTGGTATCGCAGCGGCGATAGATGTTCAACTGCCCGGCAGTTTCATGTGGCAGCTCTACCGTATGGTTTTGGGCCGAGATGAAATTCCAGCCAAATCCCTGCTCGATAAAGCTCCGCTGACCTGGCGCCTCATGCGTCTGCTGCCTCAGGTCATCGACCGTCCGCATTTCGAACCATTGCAACGCTTCCTCACTCACGACACCGACTTGCGCAAGCGCTATCAGCTATCCGAGCGCCTGGCGGATCTATTCGACCAATATCAGGTGTATCGAGCCGACTGGCTTGAGGATTGGGCGGAAGGTCGGCATCAACTGCGCAATGTCAGAGGCGAAGTAAAGCCACTACCGCCCACCAGTTGCTGGCAGGCTGAACTCTGGCGCGCGCTCCTGGAGGATGTAGGTGCAAAAGGTATGGCGCAAAGCCGCGCCGGTGTACATCAGCGATTTATCGAGCGCATCGGTAGCATCGAGCACGCACCTACCGGGCTGCCTTCGCGAGTGATCGTCTTCGGGATTTCTTCGCTTCCGGCTCAAGTACTTGAAGCTTTGGCTGGCCTAGCCCGGTTCAGCCAGGTTTTGCTGTGTGTGCACAACCCATGTCGGCATCACTGGGCCGACATCGTTGCGGACAAGGATTTGCTGCGTCACCAATACAAGCGGCAATCGCGCAAGAGCGGCATGCCTGTCGTACTTGATCCCGAGACAATGCATCAACACGCCCACCCTCTATTGGCAGCATGGGGTAAGCAAGGCCGTGACTACATCAACCTGCTCGATAGCTATGACGACCCAAACAGCTATCGAGCGGCATTTCGCGATGGGCGTATCGACCTGTTCAGCGAAAATCAGCCACATAACCTGCTCAATCAACTCCAGGACGACATCCTCGAATTGCGCCCACTCGAGGAGACCCGCGAGCATTGGCCGGCCGTTGATCTGGCACACGACAATTCGATCCGTTTTCACATCGCTCACAGCGCTCAACGTGAGGTGGAGATTCTCCATGATCAGCTGTTGGCACGTTTCAGTGCCAATCCGGATCTACGCCCTCGCGACGTGATCGTGATGGTGCCGGACATCGACAGCTATGCGCCGCATATCCGCGCGGTGTTTGGTCAGCTTGATCGATATGATCCACGCTTTATTCCTTTCACATTGGCAGATCAGGGCCAACGTGGTCGTGATCCATTGCTGATTGCGGTTGAACACCTGCTCAAATTGCCGGACAGTCGTTTCCCTGTCAGTGAAATTCTCGACTTGCTCGACGTTCCCGCATTACGCGCTCGTTTCGGCATGGAGGAGCGTGACTTGCCGACGTTGCACCGCTGGATTGAAGGCGCTGGTGTGCGTTGGGGAATGAACGCCGAGCAGCGTGCCGGGCTAGGTCTGCCGGATGAACTGGAGCAGAACAGCTGGCATTTCGGCCTGCGACGAATGCTTCTTGGCTACGCTGTCGGCAGCTCGACTGACTGTGCGGGTATCGAGCCCTATGATGAAATCGGGGGACTGGATGCCGCATTGATCGGGCCGTTGGTGGCCCTGCTCGATGCTCTGGAACTCGCACATCAGGAACTCACCCGGCCGGCACAGCCCAAGGAGTGGGGGCATCGGCTGCAAGCGTTGATGCAGCTGTTCTTTAAAGCCAGTAACGAACACGACGATTACTTGCTGACCCAATTGGAAGAGCTTCGTGAAACCTGGCTGGAGACCTGCGAGGCTGTTGGCCTTGAGGATGAGTTGCCCCTGACTGTCGTTCGCGAGGCCTGGCTCGCGGGGCTGGATCAGGGCCGTTTGTCTCAACGCTTTCTTGCCGGCGCGGTGAACTTCTGCACGCTGATGCCTATGCGTGCCATTCCTTTCAAACTCGTTTGTTTGCTGGGGATGAACGACGGCGATTACCCCCGTGCACAACCGCCTCTCGATTTCGACCTGATGGGTAGCGACTATCGTCCGGGCGACCGTTCCCGGCGAGAGGATGATCGCTATCTGTTGCTCGAGGCGCTGCTTTCTGCACGTAATCAGCTCTATATCAGTTGGGTCGGTCGCAGCATTCGTGACAACAGCGAGAGACCTGCTTCGGTGCTGATCGGCCAGTTACGCGATCAACTCGCCAGTGGTTGGCGATTGATCGATGACAGTCAGGACTTGTTGAGCGCCATGACCGAAGAGCATCCACTGCAACCCTTCAGTGCCCGCTATTTCCATGAGGGAGATCAACTGTTCAGCTATGCCAGCGAGTGGCAGGTTCTGCATCAACCTCATGAGCTACGAAACGAGGCTGAGTTACTCGCCCCCTATGTACAAGAGGAACCGTTGAGCCTGGCTCTGTTGCAGGACTTTTTACGTAATCCGGTTCGGCATTTTTTCACCCAGAGACTCAAGGTCTACTTCGAAGCCGCCGATGCACCGCTAGCCGATGAAGAGCCTTTTGTACTCGACGCCCTGCAGCGATATACGCTCAGCGACAGCCTGCTGGAAGCAGCGCTCAGGCAGCCGGACAATGTCGAGCAAGCGCTCGAGGCGCAGGCGCGACGTCTGCAAAATAGCGGCCTGTTGCCAATGGCCGGATTCGGCGAGTGCCTGCAAAGGGAATTGATTGAGCCACTGCCGGACTTGCTACAACGCTATCAGCAACTATTGACGCTTTGGCCGACTCCGCTCGCCAGTGCCATCCCGATCAGTCTCGAGTTGCAGGGGTTGCGTCTTGAAGGATGGCTCTCGGGTTTGCATCAACGCGCCGACGGAGGCGTGTTGTCGGTCACGACCATTCCCAACAGCATCGGCTCGATCAAAAGCCGCAAATGGCATCGACTGATCAAACCCTGGGTCAATCATCTCGTGGCCTGCGCCAGCGGGCTCTCATTGACCACCGCATTGGTGGCCAGTGACGACACATTGCTGCTCGAGCCGATGGAACAAGACAGAGCCGTTCGGTTTCTTGGCGACCTTCTTCTCGCCTGGCTGGCTGGCATGCGTCAGCCTCTGCCGATCGCAGTGAAGACCGCTTTTGCCTGGTTATCTCAGACCGATCCGCTCAAAGCTGAAGCGGCTGCTCGCAAAGCCTACGAAGGTGACGGACAGACCAGTGAAGGCGAACGCCGCGAAAGTCCGGCGCTGTCCCGCCAATTTGCCGACTTCGCTGCATTACTCGCGGACGAAACATTTTCCGGCTGGTGCGATGCTCTTTATCGACCTCTGTTGGAAGCGCCCTGGCGCTCATTGTCCAATGAAGGGGGGCGCGCATGAGTACGAAGACACCCCTTGCGCTGGCATTCCCTCTGCGTGGCAGCCAGTTGATCGAAGCCAGCGCCGGCACCGGCAAAACCTTCACCATTTCTGCGCTCTACCTACGCCTGATTCTTGGCCATGGCGGCGAATCGAACGGGTTCGCCCGCGAACTGTTGCCGCCGCAAATTCTTGTGGTGACGTTCACCGACGCGGCAACCAAGGAGCTGCGTGAGCGGATTCGCACGCGTCTCGCCGAGGCCGCGCGATTCTTCCGCGATGAGACGCCAGCGCCTGACGGATTGATTGCCGAACTACGAGATCAATTCGATCCGCAGCAGTGGCCAGGTTGCGCCAATCGCCTGGACATCGCCGCACAGTGGATGGACGAGGCCGCGGTCTCCACCATCCACAGTTGGTGTCAGCGCATGTTGCGCGAACATGCTTTCGATAGCGGAAGTCTGTTTACCCAATCCCTCGAAACGGATCACAGCGATTTGCTCGGTGAAGTGCTGCGCGATTACTGGCGGCTGTTCTGTTACCCGATGCAGGGCGATGCGTTGAATTGGGTTCGCAGCAACTGGGGTGGACCTGCGGCGTTGCTGCCTCGGGTGCGAGGCTTGTTCGCCAGCGAGCGCGAGAGCGACGAAAGCAAGGCCCCGGCGGAGTTGATCGATGATTGTCTGCAAGAGCGGCGCGCTGCGTTGATCGAATTGAAAATGCCGTGGCGGCAGTGGGCTGATGAGTTGCTTGCGATTTGTCATCAAGGTGTTGCGAGTAAAAGCGTCGATGGTCGCAAGATGCAGGCACGCTACTTTGAGCCGTGGTTCGAAAAGCTCAAGAACTGGGCTGAAGACGAGTCCCTCGAACAACTGGACATCGGCACCGGATTCACTCGGCTGACGCCCGACGGAATGGCTGAAGCCTGGAAAGGCCAAGCCCCAACTCATCCGGGGCTGGACGCCATGCCGGGGCTCAAGTCGAGTCTCGATGCATTGCCAACCCCCGATGCTGCCGTACTGCAACACGCCGCCAAGTGGGTAGGTGCACGCTTCGAAGAAGAGAAACGCCGGCGTGCCGAGATGGGCTTCGACGACATGCTCTTGCGTCTGGATGCTGCGCTGCAGTCAGAGGGCGGCGAACGCCTTGCCACATTGATCCGCGAGCAATTCCCGGTTGCACTGATCGACGAGTTCCAGGACACCGACCCGGTGCAGTACCGGATCTTCGAAAGCATTTATCGCATCGAGGACAACAATCCGGACACCGGACTGTTTCTGATTGGCGACCCCAAACAGGCGATTTACGCGTTCCGTGGTGCAGACATCTATACCTACTTGCGTGCTCGCCAAGCCACCACCGGCCGACTGCATACCTTGGGCACCAACTTCCGTTCCAGCCATGGCATGGTGAAAGCGGTCAATCACGTGTTCGAGCGCGCCGAATCCCGTGAGCAGGGCCGCGGCGCGTTTTTGTTCCGGGAGAAGAACGGTGAAAACCCGGTACCGTTCCAGCCTGTCGAATCCCAAGGCCGTAAAGAAGAACTGCAGATTGCCGGGCAGGACGTCGCGGCGCTGAATGTCTGGCACTTGTCCACCGATCAGCCGCTGTCAGGCGCGGTCTATCGCCAGCAATTGGCGGCTGCATGTGCCAGCGAAATCACCGCGCTGCTCAATGGCGGCCAAAACGGTAGCGCTGGGTTTATTCAGCACGGCAAGGACTTCAAAGGCCTGCGACCTTCCGATATCGCAATCCTCGTTCGTGACGGAAAAGAAGCTCAGGCGGTGCGCGGTGAGCTCGCCAATCGCGGGGTCCGCAGCGTTTATCTGTCCGACAAGGATTCGGTTTTCGCAGCTCAGGAGGCACACGACTTGCTGTCCTGGCTCAAGGCTTGTGCCGAGCCGGATGTCGAGCGCTCCCTGAAAGCCGCGCTGGCCTGCATCACCCTGAATTTGCCACTGGCTGAGCTGGAGCGTCTGAACCAGGACGAACTGGTTTGGGAAACCCGCGTCATGCAGTTCCGTGGCTATCGTGAACTATGGCGCAAACAAGGTGTGCTGCCGATGCTGCGGCGCCTGCTGCATGACTTCCGCTTGCCGCAGACCTTGATCGCCCGCAGCGACGGCGAGCGGGTACTGACCAACCTTCTGCATCTGTCAGAGCTGATGCAACAAGCCGCTGCCGAACTGGACGGCGAGCAAGCGCTGATCCGTCATCTGGCGGAACTGCTGGCGTTGTCAGGTCAGGCCGGTGAAGAGCAGATTCTGCGTCTGGAAAGCGACGAGCAACTGGTCAAGGTCGTGACCATTCACAAATCCAAAGGCCTCGAATATCCACTGGTGTTCCTGCCCTTCATCTGTTCAGCAAAACCGGTGGATGGCAGCCGATTGCCGCTGCATTACCACGACGCTTCGGGCAAGGCCCAAGTGAGTCTGAAGCCCACCGCCGAACTGATTGCGCAAGCCGATGAAGAGCGTCTGGCCGAAGACTTGCGCCTGCTCTATGTCGCCCTGACCCGCGCCCAGCATGCTTGCTGGCTGGGGGTGACGGATCTCAAACGCGGCAATAACAACAGCTCGGTGCTGCACCTTTCTGCCCTTGGCTACTTGCTCGGCGGTGGCGCCTCTCTGGGTGAGTCCATCGCCCTTGATCGTTGGCTGCAAGACCTGCGACAAGATTGCCCTGCCATCAGTGTCGGTGAAATGCCGCAGCCCACCGACGAGCACTATCAGCCACCGCGTAATGACGCCATCCTCAGTGCCACTCTGCTGCCCAAGCGCAAGGCCAGCGAAAACTGGTGGATCGCGTCTTACAGTGCGCTGCGTATCAGCGACGTATTGAGTGTTGGCAGTGATGAAGCACCGGACAGTCCTCAAGCACAAAAGCTTTTCGATGACGAGCGACTCGATCCCGACGCGCCGCGAGAAATCATCACCGGTGGCGCCGACATCCATCGTTTTCCGCGTGGCCCCAATCCCGGAACGTTTCTCCATGGATTGCTTGAATGGGCGGGCGACGACGGTTTCGCTGTTACCCGTGAGGCATTGGAAGACGCGATTGCCCGGCGCTGTAATCTGCGCGGTTGGGAAGGCTGGATCATCACTCTAAGTGACTGGTTGCAGCATTTGCTCCAATTACCGCTGCCGATCGGTGACAGCCAGCCGCCGGTCATTCTGGAGCAACTGAAACAGTACCGGGTGGAGATGGAGTTCTGGTTCGCCAGCCACAAAGTCGACGTACTCAAACTCGATGAACTGGTGCGGCAATACACGCACAACGGCGTTGCTCGGGTAGCCGCAGAGCCGGTGCAGCTCAATGGCATGTTCAAAGGCTTCATCGACCTGACCTTCGAGCACGACGGCCGCTATTACGTGGCAGATTACAAATCCAACTGGCTGGGCATCGATGACCTGGCCTACACCGAGCAGGCCATGGAACAGTCGATCCTCGATAATCGCTACGACCTGCAATATGTGTTGTACCTGTTGGCGTTGCATCGCCAGCTCAAGGCACGATTGCCCGACTACGATTACGATCGGCATGTCGGTGGCGCGCTGTACCTGTTTCTGCGCGGCACCCGCGCAGCCAGTCGCGGTGCTTACTTTGTGCGACCTCCGCGCGAGTTGATCGAGCGTCTGGACCGGATGTTCCAGGGCAAACCTGAACCCAAGGCCGAGCCCTTGTGGGAACAGGGAGTCTTGTTATGAGCCGCACCCTGGACGATCTGCTGCCGACACCGCTGGCTGCCGACAGCCTGTCGACACTCGCGCCCCTGACCCGCGCCGATGATCTGCTGGTGCTGCTCACCCGTTGGGTCGAGCGTGGCTGGCTGCGTGCCCTGGACAAAGCATTCGTAGCATTCCTCCATGAGCTTGAGCCTGGTACTGATCCATTGGTGCTGCTCGCCGCCGCGCTCACCAGCCATCAACTCGGTCATGGGCATGTCTGCCTGGACCTGTTCGAAACCCTCAAGGCTCCGGATTTTGCCCTGTCGCTGCCGCCCGAAGGCGATGTGCTGGGCGGGGTGTTGCTGTTGCCCTCGCAATTGCTTGAGGCCCTCGACGGTGCGCATTGGTGCAAGGTTCTGGCGGCGAGCGCGTTGGTTGCATTGTCGGCTGACGGCAGTGATTCGGCGCAGCGACGGCCATTGGTGTTGTCCGGGAAGCGTCTGTACCTGAGACGCTACTGGGCCTATGAGCGCCGCATCGATCTCGCCTTGCGCCAGCGTCTCGCACAGCGCGAGGCGACCCCGGATGATCTGCCGCAGCGGTTGAATGAGTTGTTTGGCTCGGCGAAATCCGGCGATGTGATCGACTGGCAAAAACTCGCCTGTGCCATCGCCACGCGTGGCGCCTTCAGCATCGTCACGGGTGGCCCGGGCACCGGCAAAACCACGACGGTGGTGCGTTTGCTCGCGCTGCTTCAGGCGCCGGCGGTGGAGGCTGGCCATCCACTGCGCATTCGCCTGGCGGCGCCGACCGGCAAAGCCGCGGCGCGGTTGACCGAGTCCATCAGCCAGCAAGTGCAATCGCTGACAGTCACCGAAGACGTACGGGCGAAAATTCCCTGCGACGTGACCACCGTGCATCGTTTGCTCGGCAGTCGCCCTGGCACTCGACACTTTCGGCACCATGCCGGCAATCGCTTGCCTCTGGATGTGCTGGTGGTCGATGAAGCATCGATGATCGATCTGGAAATGATGGCGAATCTGCTCGACGCCTTGCCGCCCCACGCGCGTTTGGTATTGCTCGGTGACAAGGATCAACTGGCCTCCGTGGAGGCCGGTGCGGTACTGGGTGATCTGTGTCGCGACGCCGAGAGTGGATGGTACAACCCGAAGACCCGCCAGTGGCTGGAGTCGGTCAGCGGTGAAACCTTGCAGGGCAGCGGTTTGTGTGAAGACATCGACGACACTCATCCACTGGCGCAACAAGTGGTGATGTTGCGTCACTCACGGCGTTTCGGCGAGGGTAGCGGGATCGGCCAACTCGCGCGCCGGGTCAATCAGCAATTGCCGGATGAGGCGCGCCAGTTGCTGTCAGCGGGGCACTATGACGATGTGTATTCGTTGCCGCTCAAGGGCGAGCACGACCACAAGCTGGAGCGACTGTTGCTTGAGGGACATGGCGATGGCCCACAAGGTTATCGGCATTATCTGAGTGTGCTGCGCGATCAGCGCCCACCGCCCGGCCGGCCGCTCGAACATCCGGACTGGATCACGTGGGCCCGGGAAGTCCTGCAAGCGTTCGACACATTTCAGCTGTTGTGTGCGGTGCGCAAGGGGCCGTGGGGTGTGGAAGGTTTGAACCTGCGTATTACCGCCGCTTTGCTCAAGGCCCGACTGATCGACAATGACCAGCAATGGTACGAGGGCCGGCCGGTGCTGATGACGCGCAATGACTACGGCCTGGGTTTGATGAATGGCGATATCGGTATTGCCTTGAAGCTGCCTGAGCGCGAAGGACCCGATGCCGGCAAACCGGTGCTGCGTGTAGCTTTCCCGCGCAATGATGGCCGGGGCGGGGTGCGTTTCGTGTTGCCGAGTCGGCTCAACGATGTCGAAACCGTGTACGCCATGACGGTGCACAAATCCCAGGGCTCGGAATTTGCGCACACCGCGTTGATCCTTCCGGATGCCCTGAATCCAGTGCTGACCAAGGAGCTGATTTACACCGGCATCACCCGGGCCAAGCACTGGTTCACCCTGATCGAGCCGCGAGCTGGAGTGTTCGAAGAGGCCGTGCAACGCAAGGTTAAGCGCCTGAGCGGGTTGATGCTGGAACTGGAAGAGGGTGCTGAGCCCCGAGGGTGAAAAAATAAGCGATTGATGGCGATTATTGACTAGCCAGTCAGGAGTCACTGTCTCGCTGGTGATTCAGCGCTGTGCTATCGTTGCGGCATCATTTCGCTACGATCCAAGAGAATCCCTGCATGAAGGTGGCTGTCTGGGCGACAGAGCGCGTGTTTCGCTGCAAGCGCGCAGTGCTTGTCGGTCTGCTCTGTGCGCTGGCGGGCATGGCCGTCGCGCAGCCGCAACCGCCGCCGGGCATGGCTGAGCAACGCGCTCAAGCTGTCACCAAAGTTGTTCTGGGCATTCTCAGCTACGCGCGCTGGCCGGTGGAACCTGCGCAATTGCGCCTGTGTATCGTCGGTCCTACCGAGTACACCGACGATCTGGTCAAAGGCACGACCCAGGCCACCGGCCGACCCGTCACCGTGCGCCGCCTGCTGGCAGACAACCCGGTCATCGTCAGTGAGTGCGATGCGGTGTACATCGGCAAACTCACAGCGGATGAACGCAGCCGCCTGTTTACCTCGCTGATCGGCCATCCGGTGCTGAGCATTAGCGAGGGCGGTGATCAGTGCACGGTGGGCAGTCTGTTTTGCCTGCGGGTTGGCGACGATCAGGTGTCTTTTGAAGTCAATCTCGACTCCGTCGCCCGCAGTGGCGTACGCATTCACCCAAGCGTCCTGCAATTGTCGCGTCGCAAACCGGCGGCGCCATGAAACTGTTCGGTTCGAAAGTTCGCCCCACGCTGGGGTCGGTGATTGGTCGCGGCAACTTGATTGTGGCGCTGGTGGCCGTGACGATGGCCAGCGTCTCGCTGACCCTGCTGGGTGTTCTGGCGCTGCGGGTTTACGCCGATCACAACCTGCACCTGATTGCCCGCTCGATCAGTTACACCGTCGAAGCGGCCGTGGTGTTCAACGACAAGGCTGCCGCCACTGAGTCGCTGGCGCTGATTGCTTCTACTGAAGAAGTGGCGGACGTCCAGGTGCTGGACGCTCAAGGCCAGTTGCTCGCACGCTGGCAACGACCGGAAAACGGCTTTTTCTCCGGGTTGGAAATGCAGATCACCCGTGCCGTTCTGGAAAAGCCGATCGACCTGCCGATCCTGCATCAGGACCGTGAAATCGGGCGCGTTCTGCTGATGGGCCATGGTGGCAGCCTGATGAGCTTTCTGCTCAGTGGTCTGGCGGGGATTATCCTCTGTACCGCGATCAGCGCCTGGGTCGCGCTCTCTCTGGCTCGGCGCCAGTTGCGCGGCATCATTGGCCCGCTGCACAAACTCGCTGCCGTCGCCCATGCCGCGCGCAGCGAGCGAGCGCTGGATCGTCGCGTACCGCCGGCGCAGATCGCCGAACTCGACAATCTCGGCAACGACTTCAACGCCCTGCTCGACGAACTGGAGTCGTGGCAAACCCATCTGCAGAACGAAAACGAAACGCTCGCCCACCAGGCCAGTCACGACAGCCTGACCGGGCTGCCGAATCGCGCCTTTTTCGAGGGCCGATTGATCCGCGCCCTGCGCAACGCCAGCAAACTTCACGAGCGCGTGGCGGTGCTGTTTCTCGACAGTGATCGTTTCAAAGGCATCAACGATAACTTCGGCCACGCCGCCGGGGACGCGGTGCTGGTGGCAGTCGCTAACCGAGTGCGAGCCCAGTTGCGTGAGGAGGATCTGGTCGCGCGGCTCGGCGGTGACGAGTTCGCCGTGTTGCTGACCCCCTTGCACAAGATCGAAGACGCCGAGCGCATCGCCGACAAGATTCTCGCCAGCATGGACGTGCCCATCGCGCTGCCGGGGGACACCAGTGTCGTGACGTCGCTCAGTATCGGCATCGCCGTTTACCCCGATCATGGCGCCACGCCAGGTGCGTTGCTCGATGCCGCCGATGCGGCGATGTATCAAGCCAAGCGTTTGTCACGCGGCGCCCAATTCACGGCCGGGTCGGAGCACCCGGTCGATCCCGTTCAAACCAGGAGCTGATTCCCGTGTTCACACTGCCCATTCGAATTTTTTCCATCCTGCTGTTGATGGTCACACTGACCCTGACCGGTTGCCAGACTGCCCCGCAAAAAGGCCTGACTCCCGCGCAAATTGCCGTGCTCAAACAGCAAGGTTTTGAGTTGACCGACGAAGGCTGGGAGTTCGGCCTGTCGGGCAAAGTGCTGTTCGGCAGCGATGTCGAAAGCCTGAACAATCAAAGCACCGAGATCGTCGAGCGCATCGGCAAGGCGCTGCTCAATGTCGGCATCGAGCGAGTGCGGGTCGATGGCCACACTGATGCATCGGGCAAGGAAAGCTACAACCAGCAACTGTCCCTGCGCCGGGCCAAAAGCGTGGCCAAGGTGCTTGGCACGGTCGGCATGAAGCCAGAAAACATTCAGCTGCAAGGCCTCGGCAGCAAAGAGCCGGTGGCCTCCAACGACACGGCGGCTGGCCGCACGGAAAACCGCCGCGTCGCGATTGTGGTCAGCGCCGACTAGTCAGCAAACCGCATTTCTCGGGTCTGCCCCATCAGCAGGCCCTGATTGCGCTCGGTCACCTCCCGGATGTAATCCCACAACAGGGTGATGTGTGCGAGTCATGATTACGGCACGACATCTTTGTCTTTCAACGCAATTTCTACCACCTGCTCTGGCGATAGTCTCTGCGAGTAATTCATATCGCCAAAGTATTCGTCTGGCCAAAAAATCAAATCGGATACGCGTTCATTGGGTATGTTGATTGCCAGCATGTTCAACCAAAAATCGATGTCATGTTCGGCCCCATCGCACTCCATCACCCTTCGGGCCATTTCTATAAGCTCACACTTCGTAACCTCTGCCACGCGTCGTTCATACGGTGTTGCTAAGATCTTGCGAACCCATGTGTCATGGTCTTGGCCTCCATAAATGCCCTGAAAGTCGATGTGCTCAAGCTCGGTCATGGCCTCTCGATTGAACGCGGCCAACTGCTCCCGAGTTTGTTCGGGATGTCCGCAATCAATTTGTTCAGAAAGGTTCGTCAGCCGAGCGACCAAAGATTCATCCAGCATCGGCGGCATTAAATCAGGGCGAAGCTCCATACGTTCTCTCACAATCCATTCGTTAGTCTTTGAGTCCCGGCAAGCTCTGAGCGGTGCAGGTCAGCTCAAATTGCAGGTGAGCTGGAAGATACAACCCGGGTCGAAATTCGCCTGCCTGCTAAAACCTCAATGGCTGCGAGCTGTGCGAGGCTAAGGTTATAACCCTCATCTCCGCGTTGAGGTGAAGACCAGTTCATGATTTCAGCTAACAGAACATCACACCCATTCGGAAGGTCGATCTCAAAAGCTAAAAATTCGGTTTCTTTGTCAAAAGCTTCAACGGTGTATTTCACCGTTCGACCTCGCGAGTCTTATTTGCGTCTTTAGTTTGCTGTCCAGTCTCGGGATCAAACTCCCCGAGGTGCTTGCCGCGCTTGTTGTACATCTCAACAGCTCCATGTTGGCTATCCCACTCAAGAATACTGCCATCCCTGGTTTTCCACCGTTTACGCAGACCCCCGCCAAACGTTGCCATGTGCTCATGCACTTCTCTGGATGAGGGCTTCGATGCGCTCCAGGGTGTTACAAGTCGCGTACCAACCACTGTTACAAAAGGGCTGGAAAAGCTTGCTGGCCTCGTGACGATGCCGAAGCCTGATTCCTTGAAAGCCTGTCAGTCAGCAAACTGCATCTCCCGCGTCTGCCCCATCAGCAGACCCTGATTGCGCTCGGTCACCTCACGGATGTAATCCCACAACAGGGTGATCCGCTTCAACTTGCGCAGGTCCTCCCGGCAGTACATCCAGAACTGTCGGGTGATGTCGATTTCCTCGGGCAACACCGGCAGCAGGCGTGGATCCTGCGCGGCGAGGAAACACGGCAAAATCGCCAGTGAACGCCCCTGCTGCGCCGCGACGAACTGCGCGATCACACTGGTGCTGCGCAAATGCGCGTTGGCGCCGGGCAGCACATTCGCCAAGTAGAGCAGCTCCGAGCTGAACGCCAGGTCATCCACATAACTGATGAATTGATGCTTGCTCAAGTCGGCCGGGCGGCGGATTGGTGGGTGTTGGTCGAGGTAATCCTGGGTGGCGTAGAGCTGCAAGCGGTAATCGCAGAGTTTGCAGCAGACGTAGGGGCCATGTTCCGGCCGTTCCAGCGCAATGACGATGTCGGCCTCGCGTTTGGACAGGCTGATGAAGTGCGGCAGCGGCAGGATATCCACCGAGATTGCCGGGTAGGCGTCGACGAAATGGCTCAATTGCGGCGTGATGAAAAAACTGCCGAAGCCTTCGGTGCAACCCATGCGCACATGCCCGGATAACGCCACGCCGGAGCCGGAAACCTGTTCGCAGGCCATGTGCAACGTGCTTTCAATCGACTCGGCATAGCCGAGCAAACGCTGGCCTTCGGTGGTCAGCACGAAGCCGCTGGTCCGCGACTTCTCGAACAGCAAGGTGCCTAACGCCGCTTCCAGTGAACTGATCCGCCGCGACACCGTGGTGTAGTCGACGGCCAGTCGTTTGGCGGCTGTGCTGGCCTTGCGGGTGCGGGCGACTTCGAGGAAAAACTTGAGGTCGTCCCAGTTCAGCGAACCTAGAGAGGTGATGTTTTTTTGCATGATGGACGGGCTTATATGTGCGTTCTTATTAGAAGTTTGCACATCTATACTCCAAAAACAGTCCGACAACCAATTCGTGACACACGCCTCATTTCAAGGCGAACCTTTCGCCTTGGCTCCTACGATAAAAACAAGTTTCGGAGACCAGCATGAACGCATCGCTTACGCCCAACGAAACCACGGTCCAGAAGGTCAAGCTGCTGATCAATGGCGAGTGGGTCGAGTCGCAAACCACTGAATGGCACGACATCGTCAACCCGGCCACCCAGCAAGTGCTGGCGAAAGTCCCGTTTGCCACCGCTGCTGAAGTCGATGCTGCGGTAAGCGCTGCGCAGCACGCGTTTCAGACCTGGAAGCTGACCCCGATCGGCGCCCGCATGCGCATCATGCTCAAGCTGCAAGCGCTGATCCGCGAACACTCCAAGCGCATCGCCGTGGTGCTCAGCGCCGAGCAGGGCAAAACCATTGCCGACGCCGAGGGCGACATTTTCCGTGGCCTGGAAGTGGTCGAGCACGCCTGCTCCATTGGCACTCTGCAAATGGGCGAGTTCGCCGAAAACGTTGCCGGTGGCGTCGATACCTACACCCTGCGCCAGCCAATCGGCGTTTGCGCCGGCATCACGCCGTTCAACTTCCCGGCGATGATTCCGCTGTGGATGTTCCCGATGGCCATCGCCTGCGGCAACACCTTCGTATTGAAGCCTTCCGAACAGGATCCGCTGTCGACCATGCTGCTGGTGGAACTGGCGATCGAGGCTGGCGTCCCGGCGGGTGTGCTTAACGTGGTTCACGGTGGCAAAGACGTGGTTGATGGCCTGTGCACGCACAAGGACATCAAAGCCGTTTCGTTCGTCGGTTCGACCGCTGTTGGGACCCACGTCTACGACCTGGCCGGCAAGCACGGCAAGCGTGTGCAATCGATGATGGGCGCGAAGAACCACGCCGTGGTACTGCCAGACGCCAATCGCGAGCAAGCACTCAACGCCCTGGTCGGTGCTGGTTTCGGCGCGGCCGGGCAACGTTGCATGGCCACTTCGGTGGTGGTGCTGGTCGGGGCGGCGAAACAATGGCTGCCGGACCTGAAAGCGCTGGCACAGAAACTCAAGGTCAACGCCGGCAGCGAGCCGGGCACCGATGTCGGTCCTGTGATCTCGAAAAAGGCCAAGGCGCGGATTCTCGATCTGATCGAAAGCGGCATCAAGGAAGGCGCGAAGCTTGAACTGGACGGTCGCGACATCAAGGTGCCGGGCTACGAGCAGGGCAACTTCGTCGGCCCGACCCTGTTCTCGGGCGTGACCACCGACATGCAGATCTACACCCAGGAAATCTTCGGCCCGGTGCTGGTGGTGCTGGAAGTCGACACCCTCGATCAGGCCATCGCGCTGGTCAACGCCAACCCGTTCGGCAACGGCACAGGCCTGTTCACCCAGAGCGGTGCGGCAGCGCGTAAATTCCAGACTGAAATCGACGTTGGCCAGGTCGGGATCAACATTCCGATTCCAGTGCCGGTACCGTTCTTCAGCTTCACCGGTTCCCGTGGCTCGAAACTCGGCGACCTCGGTCCGTATGGCAAGCAAGTGGTGCAGTTCTATACGCAGACCAAAACGGTCACGGCGCGCTGGTTCGATGACGACAGCGTCAACGACGGCGTAAACACCACCATCAACCTGCGCTGAGGAACTGCCATGAAAATCGCATTTATCGGTCTGGGCAACATGGGCGCGCCGATGGCGCGCAACCTGATCAAGGCCGGCCATTCGCTCAATCTGGTTGATCTGAACAAAACCGTGCTGGCGGAATTGGAACAACTGGGCGGCACCATTCGTTCGTCGGCTCGCGAAGCTGCCGAGGACGCCGAACTGGTGATCACCATGCTCCCGGCCGCCGTGCATGTGCGCAGTGTCTGGCTCGGTGAAGACGGCGTACTCGCCGGCATCGGCAAAGGTGTGCCGGCAGTCGATTGCAGCACCATCGATCCGCAGACCGCACGCGATGTGGCTGCTGCGGCGGCGAAACAAGGCGTGGCCATGGCCGATGCGCCGGTCTCCGGCGGCACGGGCGGCGCCACCGCCGGGACACTGACCTTCATGGTCGGCGCCACCCCGGAACTGTTTGCCACCCTGCAACCGGTGCTGGCGCAAATGGGCCGCAATATCGTCCATTGCGGCGAAGTCGGCACCGGGCAAATTGCCAAGATCTGCAACAACCTGCTGCTGGCGATTTCGATGGTCGGTGTCAGTGAAGCGATGGCGCTGGGGGATGCGCTGGGGATCGACACCTCGGTGTTGGCCGGGATCATCAACAGCTCGACCGGGCGTTGCTGGAGTTCGGAAATGTACAACCCGTGGCCGGGCATCGTCGAAACGGCGCCGGCCTCGCGCGGTTATACCGGCGGCTTCGGTGCCGAGTTGATGCTCAAGGATCTGGGGCTGGCGACGGAAGCTGCACGTCAGGCGCACCAACCGGTGGTGCTCGGCGCGGTGGCGCAGCAGTTGTATCAGGCGATGAGTCAGCGTGGCGATGGCGGCAAGGATTTTTCGGCGATCATCAACAGCTATCGCAAGCCGCAGTAACTAGGGTCAGCAATACTTTTGTGGCAGCTGGGATTTTGTGGTGAGGGGATTTATCCCCGATCGGCTGCGCAGCAGTCGTAAACCCTGAGCCCGCGTTTTGACTGACACGATGAAGGGGGCCGCTTCGCGTCCCATCGGGGATAAATCCCCTCGCCACAGGTTCTCTATTCCCACAGATATCTGTGGGGTGTGCTGAACAAAATTGCAGTAGGTATTGCCGGGAAATCACGTCGGGTGATCTCCCGGCTTTTTTGCATTCAGGCAAACACGAAATACTTACGCACGGTCTCGACCACTTCCCACGTGCCTTTCATCCCCGGTTCAATCACGAAAATATCGCCGGCACGCAGGTGGATCGGCGCCATGCCATCCGGGGTGATCACGCAGTAGCCTTCCTGGAAATGGCAGTACTCCCACTTCACATATTCGACGCGCCATTTGCCCGGGGTGCAGATCCAGGTGCCCATGATCTTGCTGCCGTCTTCACTGGTGTAGGCGTTGAGGTTGACGGTGTGCGGGTCGCCCTCAAGTTTTTCCCATTTACAGGCATCGAGTACCGGTAGCGGGTGGGTGTCGCGCAGAACGGTGATAGGGGCGGTCGCGGTCATGGGGGCTCCGGGCAGTGGACTTGAGGAATGAAGTCGCACCGTATAGCGCCCGGGCTCGGGTCAGTTGTCTGTGCTCGACATCGAAGTGCCCAGAAACGCGCAAACCGCTTACAGATTTTCCAGCGGGCAAGTGACCCGGGCGTGCTCCAGGCTTGCTTCGAAGCCTTCCAGTTGCGCGTATTGGCGGATGAGCTCGGCCATACTGTTGTTGATTTCGCGCTTCTTCGCTTCGATGGCCTGTTGCGCCAGCGCCCAGGGCATAGCCTCGCCGTGATGGTTGGCGAAGATCGCCTGCAGCTCCTTGAGCCGAAACCCCATCTCTTTGGCGCATTTGATGAAAATCAGCAGTTCGACGCTTTGTTGATCGTAGAGGCGGTAGTTGCCTTGACGCCGGGGTTTGGGCAGCAAGCCGATCGACTCATAGTGACGGATGCTTTTGATGGTGGTGCCGGAGCGTTGCGCGGCTTGGCCGATGTACATAAAAGTCCTTTTTCAATGTGAAACAGCGCGGGGCATTATCGGCAGACTTACCGGCCGGCGATAGCCTGCGCCTGTTGCAACCAGGCTTGGCGTTGCTGATCGGTGGAGCCAAGCACCGGGCCGAACGTCAGCGTACGCACGGGTTTGATTCCGCAGAATGCGAGTGTTGTCTGGCGCACCTCATTCAGTCCGGGCATGCGGTAGACCCAGCGGTAATACCAGGGCGGCGTGTCCATGGTCACCAGCAAATCTGCGGTGCGGCCCTTCAGCAGTTTGTCCGGGAACGCTTTGCCTTTGCGGTATTTGAAAGCGAATCCCGGCAGCAGCACCCGATCAAAAAAACCTTTGAGCAGCGCCGGAATGCCGCCCCACCAGATCGGGTACACCAGCGTCAGATGTTCGGCCCAAAGGATGTCGGACTGTGCCGCACTCAAGTCGTTTTCCAGCGTCTGGATCTGTTGATAACCCTCGCGCAGCACCGGGTCGAAATCCATTTCGCCAAGCCGTAACTGACGTACTTCATGTCCGGCTTCTAGCGCTGATTGTGCATAGCGATCAGCGAGTGCGGCGCACAGGCTTGTCGCCGAAGGGTGGCCGAGAATCAGCAGAATGCGTTTGCCCATCGTCACTGTCCTTGCTGGAAAAAGCCAAGGATGAAGTCTGCCCCTTAGGGGAGAGTCAAGGCATGCAACAGTGCTTTGGCGTACCCCGGCAATGCGCTGAAATCTCTGGCACACAGCATCAACGTGCGACGGGCCCAAGGCTCATCAAGGGCTACGCTTTTGAAGGCGCGTGACGGCCCGCGTTCAACGGCGGCCAACGGCACAATGGCGAGCCCGGCGCTACGGCCGACCATGCGCATCACGCTGTCGAAGCCATCCGCTCGGATGCGAATCTGCATGCGTGATCCGCTATTCAGCGCCTGCTCTTCGAGATAGATCGCCAGTGCGCTGTCGGCGCTCAGTCCTACAAAGTCGTGGCGCAAGGCGTCGCTGAAACTGACTTCGGCGGCGTCGGACAATGGGTGGTCGAGCGGCAGAATCAGCACCAGTGGATCGTCGCGGAACGCTTGAGTCTGTAGGTCGCTGGTGTCGACCGCGTCAGACACAATCCCCAGATCCGCCGCACCCTGGCGCAAGGCGTGGGTGATACGTGCGCTGGGCAGCTCTTGCAGGTCTATGTCGAGATTGGGGTGGCTGCGCAAAAAGTCCGCGAGCACTTCCGGCAGGTATTCGGTGATCGCGGTGGTGTTGCACAGCAGGCGCACCTGACCTTTGACGCCTTGGGCGTAGTCCGCCAGATCCTGCTGCATGCGTTCGGTCTGCTGCAGGAGGATGCGCGCGTGGTGCGCCAGGGCCTTGCCGGCCGGTGTCGGGATGACGCCACGGCGGCCGCGCTGGAGAAAGTCGGTGCCCAGTGAGGCTTCCATCGCGCGGATTCTTGCGCTGGCGGCGGCGAGGGAGAGATGGCTGCGGGCAGCGCCGGCAGTGATGTTGCCGGTGTCGAGAATGTGCAGGTAGAGGCGCAGGTCGGTGAGGTCGAAGTGCATGGGCAGCCTCTGGTTTTGTGGTTTATGGATAGGCCCTATCGCTGGCAAGCCAGCTCCCACAGGGTTTTGTGTGGACTCAGGTTTTGCATCCAACCCATAAACCTGTGGGAGCTGGCTTGCCAGCGATGGGGCCAGTTGCCTCAATGAATTTCTTAGCCTCTTGCATTGGCAGAGGCTGCCTCAGTATATGGCAGATTTTCAACCCGACGCCTCAGGCGCACAGTAGCGCCATGAACGCACTCGCAGATTTCTACCAAAACCTCGGTCTGGGCCTGTCACTACTGGTCATCGCCACCTTCGTCATGGCCGGTCTGGTCAAAGGCGTCATCGGCCTCGGCCTGCCCACGGTCGCCATGGGGCTGCTGGGTCTGGCTATGGCACCGTCGCAGGCAGCGGCGCTGCTGATCATTCCGGCCACGCTGACCAATATCTGGCAACTGGCCTTCGGCGGTCATTTGAAAGGGCTGATCAAACGTCTCTGGCCGATGTTGCTGATGATCTTCCTCGGCACCGGCGTCGGTACGTTGTGGATCGGCATGGCGGGTGGACACTGGGTGGTGCGCGGACTGGGCGCGGCGCTGTTGCTCTACGCGTTGAGCGGATTATTCCTGCCGACGCTGCACGTTGAACCTCGCCATGAATCCTGGCTCGGTCCGGTCTGTGGCGTGATCACCGGCGTCATCACTTCAGCCACCGGCGTTTTCGTGATTCCCGCCGTGCCATACCTGCAAGCGCTGGGCTTGAACCGTGATGAACTGGTGCAGGCGCTCGGCCTGTCCTTCACCGTTTCGACGCTCGCGTTGGCCGGCGGTTTGCTCTGGCGCGGCGCGCTCGGTGGCGGCGAATTGAGCGCCTCGTTGCTGGCGCTGATTCCGGCAGTGCTCGGCATGTTGCTCGGCCAATGGCTGCGTCAGAGGATCAGCGCGGCGCTGTTCAAGCGCGTGTTCTTCATCGGCATGGGCGCGCTCGGCGCCCACCTGCTGATCAGCGGTTAGCCGACGACGCGCTGAGCATGTCGATCCGGCGGATATCAAAATCGCGCTCCAGATACTCCATGCGCTGTTCGAAGAATTGCTTCATGTGCGGCAGATTCGAGTGCACATCCAGATGCGCCTGGCTTTCCCAGATCTCGTAGAAGATGAACAGCGACGGATCTTGCTGGTCGCGCAGCATGTGGTATTCGATGCAACCGGGCTCGGCGCGGCTAGGTTCGACGTAGGCGCGGAACAGCGCCTCGAAAGCCTCGGCTTTTTCCGGGCGAGTCTTGGCGTGCAGGATGAAACCGTGGCGTTCACTCATCGATAAAACTCCTCAAGTTCAGATGGCGACCAATCCTACGGCAACAATCAGGACTCGATTCGTGCGTTTTGCTCAAATGTATTTTGCGCAACCGCCGCTTATTCCGCGCGAGACACAACGTTAATCTGCCGCCATTCAACTTTCCCATCTCTATCCAGCCCAGTGGCTGCGCCGAGGCTTTGCCATGAAAAAAGTTTTGTTGCTCAACGGCGGTAAAAAATTCGCCCACTCCGACGGTCGCTATAACACCACCCTGCACGAAGCCGCACTGAGCGTGCTGGATCGTGGCGGTGTCGACGTGAAAACCACGTTCATCGACGAGGGTTACGACGTTGCTGAAGAAGTGGCGAAATTTCTCTGGGCCGACGTGATCATTTATCAAATGCCGGGCTGGTGGATGGGTGCGCCGTGGACGGTGAAAAAGTACCTCGACGAAGTCTTCACCGAAGGCCACGGCAGCCTCTACGCCAGCGATGGCCGCACCCGTTCCGACGCGTCGCAGAAGTACGGCAGCGGCGGGCTGATTCAGGGCAAGCAATACATGCTGTCGCTGACGTGGAACGCGCCGCAGCAGGCGTTTGATGACCCGACTGATTTCTTCGAAGCCAAAGGCGTGGACGCGGTGTATTTTCCGTTTCACAAGGCCAACGAATTTTTGGGCATGACGGCTTTGCCGACGTTCCTGTGCGTTGATGTGATGAAGCGTCCGAACATTGAGAACGATGTGGCGCGGTATGAGCAGCATCTGAAAGAGGTGTTCGCTCTCAAGGCTTGAGGTGCTTTCCTCTGGCAAATGGATTTATCTGTGGTGAGGGGATTTATCCCCGATGGGTCGCACAGCGGCCCCGCTCTTGATCCTGAAAAAGAAGGGGCCTGCTGCGCAGTCCATCGGGGATAAATCCCCTCGCCACAAAGGTGTTCTCTCTCCACAATGGATTTGTGCCGACGATCAATTAAGGGACACCCGTGAAAGCCAGATCCGATGAGTTGCAGATTTTCGTCTGCGTGATCGAATGCGGTTCGATTTCCGCCGCTGCCGAACAGGTCGGGCAGACGCCGTCAGCGGTCAGCCGCACCCTGTCGCGGCTGGAAGCCAAGCTCGACACCACGCTGATCAACCGCACCACGCGGCGCATGGATCTGACCGAAGAGGGCAAGTATTTCTTCGAGCAGGCCAAGCTGATCCTCGATCAGATGGACCAACTCGAAGAGCGTCTGTCCTCCCGTCAACAAACCCCGTCCGGACGCTTGCGGATCAACGCCGCCTCGCCGTTCATGCTCCACGCCGTCGTCCCCTACATCGACGAGTTCCGCCGTCTCTACCCGGACATCCAGCTCGAACTCAACAGCAATGACCTGATCATTGACCTGCTGGAACAAAGCACCGACGTCGCCATCCGCATCGGCACCCTCGCCGATTCCACGCTGCATGCGCGTTCACTCGGTTGCAGTCCGCTGCTGATCGTCGCCAGCCCCGCGTATCTGGAAAAGCACGGCGCGCCGCTGCAAGTGGCGGATCTCAGCGAGCACACCTTGCTCGGCTTCACCCAGAACGAAGGCCTCAACCAGTGGCCGCTGCGTTACGTGCACGGTGATCGCTGGCCGATCACTCCGGCCATCAGCGCTTCCAGTGGCGAGACCGTGCGCCATCTGGCGTTGGAGGGGCAGGGCATCGCCTGCCTGTCGCACTTCATGACCATCGATGACATCCGCGCCGGACGTTTGAAGGTGCTACTGGGCGAATTCAACAGCGGTTATCGCCAGCCGATCAACGCGGTGTACTACCGTAACTCGCAACTGGCGCTGCGCATTCAGTGCTTCCTCGACTTCATCCAAAGCAAACTCGCCGCTTACGCCAGCGCTGATTTCAAGGGTTGATTCGTGACCTCTGCGCAACAGTGATTTGGGTGAGGGCGGGTTTTTCCGCAAGGGTCACAGGCCGATACTCGCCCCATCACTTATTCACGCAGGGAGTTTCTCCATGAACGTATTCGTCACCGGCGCTGCCGGTTTTATCGGCGGTTCGATCGCCACCGGTCTGGTCCGGGCCGGGCATAAAGTCACCGGTCTGGTGCGCAGCGCAGAACAAGCCGATGAGCTGAAAGCACTGGGCATCACCCCGGTGATCGGCACCCTCGACGACAAAGCATTGCTCGCCGAACACGCCCGTGCCGCCGACGCCGTGATCAATGCAGCCAGCAGCGACCATCGCGGCGCGGTCGAGGCCTTGCTCGACGCCTTGCGCGGTTCCGACAAAGTATTCCTGCACACCAGCGGTTCGAGCATCGTCGGCGATGCGTCGGGCGGCAAATCCAGCGACGTCATCTACCACGAAGACAACCTGCCGGAACCGACCGTCGACAAAGCCGCCCGTGTGGCCATCGACAACCTGATCCTCGCCGCCGCAAAGGATGGCGTGAACTCCGCTGTCATCTGTAACACCCTGATTTACGGCCACAGCCTGGGCGTCAATCGCGACAGCGTGCAGTTGCCACGTCTGCTCAAACAGGCACGCAAAAGCGGCGTGGTCCGCCACGTCGGCACTGGCCAGAACATCTGGTCCAACGTGCACATCGAAGACGTCGTCGCCCTGTACCTGCTGGCGCTGAGCAAAAACGTACCGGGTACTTTCTACTTCGTTGAAAGTGGTGAAGCGTCGTTTATCGACATGACCACCGCCATGGCCGAAGCGCTGAACCTGGGCCAGCGACAAGACTGGCCACTGAAAGACGCCGAAGCCGAATGGGGCTTTGAGATGGCCAACTACGGCCTCGGCTCCAACAGCCGCGTGCGCGGTAAACACGCCCGCGAACTGCTGGGCTGGGCACCGAAGCGTACGTCGGTGGTTGAATGGATTCGTAACGAAATGGTGTGAGTCGTACACCACGCGTGTAAACGCCACCTAACCTGTGGGAGCTGGCTTGCCAGCGATAGCGTTTGACCAGTCAGCACCTATGTTGAATGTGCCGCCGCCATCGCTGGCAAGCCAGCTCCCACAGGTTTGCGCATTCTGTCTGAACGAATGCGATCAAAACTGTGGGAGCGAGCCTGCTCGCGAAAGCGGTGCTTCAGTCGATAGAGATGTTGAATGCGAGACCGTCTTCGCGAGCAGGCTCGCTCCCACATAGGTTTCTCATTTGCCAGGAAACTTATGAAAATCCCGCCCCGCGATTTTCATTAATCGCGACACGACATATCCATCCGCGACACGCCTTACCTCTCCACGAAAATTACTTTCATGCGGTTTGAAATCTCGATCTCGAAATGATTTATGAGTTTCACAACCCATTCGAACGTGACCCTTTCGAGGAGTACCGCATGACGCCTTCCTTCGGCTATTGGCTGCTGGTGTATGCCGCCGTCGCCATCATCGCGCTGATCGTATTGATCGCCCGTTATCGGCTCAATCCGTTCATTGTCATCACGCTGATTTCCATTGGTCTGGCACTCGTGGCGGGGATGCCGCCGTCGGGCGTGGTGGGTGCGTATGAGGCTGGGGTGGGCAAGACGCTGGGGCATATTGCGCTGGTGGTGGCGCTGGGGACGATGCTTGGCAAGATGATGGCCGAGTCCGGCGGCGCCGAGCAGATGGCGCGTACATTGATCGATAAATTCGGCGAGAAAAACGCGCACTGGGCGATGGTCTGCATCGCGTTTCTGGTGGGACTGCCGCTGTTTTTCGAGGTCGGTTTCGTGTTGCTGGTGCCGATTGCTTTCACCGTGGCGCGGCGCGTCGGCGTGTCGATTCTGATGGTCGGTTTGCCGATGGTTGCCGGCCTGTCGGTGGTGCATGCGCTGGTGCCGCCACACCCGGCGGCGATGCTCGCGGTACAGGCGTATCAGGCGTCGGTCGGGCAGACGTTGCTGTATGCAATTGCCATCGGTATTCCGACGGCGATCATTGCCGGCCCGCTCTACGCCAAATTCATCGTGCCGCGCATTCAGTTGCCGGCGGATAACCCGCTGGAAAAACAATTCCTCGACCGCGAACCGCGCGACAAGCTGCCGGGTTTCGGCATCACCATGGCGACCATTCTGCTGCCGGTGGTGCTGATGCTGATCGGCGGTTGGGCCAACCTGATTTCCACGCCGGGCAGTGGCTTCAATCAGTTCCTGTTGTTTATCGGCAACTCGGTGATCGCGCTGTTGCTGGCGACGTTGTTGAGTTTCTGGACGCTGGGCATCGCTCAGGGTTTCAACCGCGAATCGATCCTCAAGTTCACCAACGAATGCCTGGCGCCGACCGCCAGTATTACTCTGCTGGTGGGTGCGGGCGGTGGCTTGAACCGGATTTTGGTGGATGCTGGCGTGACCGATCAGATCGTCGGCCTCGCCCACGAATTTCACTTGTCGCCGCTGATCATGGGCTGGTTGTTCGCCGCGTTGATGCGCGTCGCCACTGGTTCCGCGACCGTGGCCATGACCACTGCGTCCGGCGTGGTCGCGCCGGTGGCCATTGGTCTGGGTTATCCACACCCTGAGCTGTTGGTGCTGGCGACCGGCGCTGGCTCGGTTATCTTTTCCCACGTCAACGACGGCGGCTTCTGGTTGATCAAGGAATACTTCAACATGACGGTCGCGCAGACGTTCAAGACCTGGACCGTGCTGGAGACGTTGATCTCGCTGGTCGCTTTCGGTCTGACCGTCGGCCTTTCCTATCTGCTTTAACCGGAGCCTGCCGCCCATGGACATCCTCTACCAGATCCGCGCCCGCCAGGATTCCTTCAGCGCCGGCGAGGGCCGCATCGCCCGGCTGATGCTCGACGACGTCGGTTTTGCCGCCTCCGCCAGCCTCGAAGATCTGGCGCAACGCGCCGAGGTCAGCACCGCCACGCTGTCGCGGTTTGCCCGCAGCGTCGGTTGCCGTGACCTGCGCGACCTGCGCCTGCAACTGGCTCAGGCCAGCGGCGTCGGCAGCCGTTTCCTCGACCCGGCGGGCACGCCTGAACAGTCGGCGTTCTACGGGCAGATTGTTGGCGATATCGAAACCACGCTGCGTCAGCATCTCGCAGGTTTTGACGAATCACGCTTCGCCGACGCGGTGAAATTGCTCGGCCAGGCGCGGATGATTCACGCCTTCGGCATGGGCGGTTGCTCGACCTTGTGCAGCGACGAATTGCAGGTGCGTCTGGTGCGCCTCGGTTATCCGATTGCGGTGTGTCATGACGCGGTGATGATGCGCGTCACCGCTGCCAGCCTGAACGCCGAACAAGTGGTCATCGTCTGCTCGCTGACCGGCATCACCCCGGAACTGCTGGAGACCGTCGAACTGGCGCGCAACTACGGTGCGCGCATTCTCGCCATCACCCGCGCCGACTCGCCGCTGGCCGAACTGGCCGACATCGTCCTGCCGCTGCAAGGCGCGGAAACCTCGTTCATCTACAAACCGACAGCGGCGCGCTACGGCATGCTGCTCGCCATCGATGTGCTCGCCACCGAGCTGGCGCTGGCCAATCCTGAAGACAATCAAGAACGTCTGCGGCGGATCAAACTCGCCCTCGACGAATACCGTGGCGGTGACGATCACTTGCCGCTGGGAGACTGACATGCTGTACGACACGCTGATCCGCAACGCCACCGTCATCGATGGCAGCAACACGCCCGGTTACTGCGCCGACGTGGCGATTCGTGCTGGCCGCATCGAGCGCATTGGTGACTTGCACGACGCCAGCGCTGCCGAAGAAATCGACGCCGGCGGCCGCGTGCTGGCGCCGGGTTTTATCGATGTGCACACCCATGACGACACCGTGGTGATCCGCCAACCCGAGATGCTGCCCAAACTCAGCCAAGGCGTGACCACAGTGATCGTCGGCAACTGCGGGATCAGCGCCTCGCCCGTGACGCTGAAAGGCAATCCGCCGGATCCGATGAACCTGCTCGGCACCGCGGCAGCCTTCGTTTATCCACGCTTCAGCGATTACCGCGCGGCGGTAGAAGCGGCGAATACCACGTTGAACGTGGCTGCACTGATCGGTCATACGGCGCTGCGCAGCAATCACCTCGATGACTTGTTCCGTACCGCCACGCCTGAGGAAATCGCTGCGATGCGCGAGCAATTGCGCGAGAGCCTTGAGGCTGGGGCCTTGGGTTTATCCACAGGTCTGGCGTACGCCAGCGCCTTCAACGCCTCCACCGATGAAGTCATGCAGTTGACTGAAGAACTGACGGCATTCGGCGCGGTGTACACCACGCACCTGCGCAGTGAATTTGAACCGGTGCTGGAAGCGATGGACGAGGCGTTCAGCATCGGTCGTCATTCGCGCTCACCGGTGATCATTTCCCACCTCAAATGCGCCGGAGTCGGTAACTGGGGGCGCAGTCCGCAGTTGCTCGCATCGCTGGAAGAAGCCGCGAAAACCCACCCGGTCGGCTGCGATTGCTATCCCTACGCGGCAAGTTCTTCGACGCTCGATCTGAAGCAAGTCACCGACGCCCACCGCATCACCATCACCTGGTCGACGCCGCATCCGGAAGTCAGCGGCCGCGATTTGATCGACATCGCTGCCGAGTGGAACGTGCCGCTGATAGACGCGGCAAAACGCCTACAACCGGCGGGTGCGGTGTACTACGGAATGGACGAGGCCGATGTGCGAAGAATCCTCGCCCATCCGTTGTCGATGGTGGGTTCTGACGGACTGCCGGAAGACCCGTTCCCGCATCCGCGCCTGTGGGGCGCTTTCCCACGGGTGCTCGGGCATTTCAGTCGTGATGTCGGGCTGTTTCCGCTGCACACCGCTGTGCATAAGATGACCGGGTTATCGGCGGCACGATTCGGCTTGAAGGAAAGAGGCGAGATTCGCGAAGGTTATTGGGCGGACCTGGTGTTGTTCGATCCACTGACCGTGCGCGATGTGGCGGATTTCAATGACCCGCAACGAGCGGCGCAGGGCATTGATGGCGTGTGGATCAACGGCGTGTTGAGTTACCAGGAGGGGCAGTCTTCAGAACGCCACGCAGGACGGTTCCTCGCCCGTGAAGATGACCTGCGCAAAGGTTTTGTATAACCGCAGTTGCAGGTTTGCGACGTGGTCTGGATTTTTGTGCAGTGATGGCACATTGGAATTAAAGATTCCCTCGACCAAGCCGAATCGCTGACATTCAGTGGATTTGGCGTCTGTCGCCCCAGGGAGTTTCATGTACCGCGTTTGTTTGTTCGCAGCCGTCACATTACTGGCCGGTTGTGTCAGTCCACAAGCACGCCAGGCGGCGGAAGCCGAGACCTTGTTCAAGGATATCCTCGCGCGTCCATTGGTCAGTGATTCGGTTATGCGCGAAGGCGATATCCTGACGTTCCAGATCAGTCAGTCCGGCAATGCGCAAGCGGCGGCAGGCGTGGTTTTTCAGATGGAAGCCTCCTGCGCGGCCGACCGTGCCAACTTGCTGTATCTGGGCGGCGGCGGTCGGATGTATCCGGGGCTCAATGGTCACCAGTACTCGATCGGTCGAGCGATGCCGGCCAACGTGCTCGGGATGTTGAAAAACAACCCTGACTTCATCAAGGCGTGTGCCAGCACGCCGGCGTCGGATTGGCGAGTGGTCAAAGGCAGCGGCGAGGAGCAATGGGTATTGTTTGATCGCAACAGTCTCAAGAAGGACGGTTCCGAACTGAGATTCTGGGCGGCTTACGATAACCCCTTGATTGGATTCGATGCGCCCTACGACGCTCCCTATGCGCAGAAGCGCGAGCGTTACGCAGTCGATTGTGGCAAGCAGACCTACCGTGTGGTGGCGGGCTACGATCTGGATGCCGACAACACGGTCACGGATGGACAGGACGCGATCGCACTGACCTCCAATGCAATCAGCGGCAGCAACGACGACTACGAGCTGCTGTTCAAACTGGTCTGTGAAAAACCCGAATCGGCAGCGCAACTGCCCAGGTTCGTTGCCCGCGCAAAGAAAAGCGCTCCAGTGACTCTGCCAACGCTTACCCCGGCAGTGACATCAGCCATTAAACAACTGAACATGCCGGACGCCGTTAAACCGCTCAACTATGTGGAAATCACGGGCCAGTCGAATTACCAGGGCAAGACTATAGAAATGCGCGAAGTGCGCCGCTTTGAAATCGACAGCGCCTCGCAGCAACTGAGTCTGCATTTGTCGGGCGCCAATTATGAGAGCGATGCCGTGACCTTTCGCGGGCTGCTGGATCTAGCGAAATTGAGCCGTTTCAGCGTCTCGAAGGGGCCCTCGATGAAAGACACGTCCAGTGTCATCAACCTAGGCTTCAGCGGCGACTGGCAGCATATGCCGGTCAACGGACACTTGGCCTACAAAGCAACGTTCAGCAGCACTAACTCGCTGCTGGGCAAAGTCGACGAGCGCCAGGAAAACACCAACTGCACCGTTGTTCGCGAACTGTCGGCGAGCCAACTCAATTCAACCTTGAGCGGCCTGGCCAAAGAGTTGAGGTGCAGTAAAGAAGGCGATGAGTACAATCGGGTCAACACCTACTACTACTTGTCGGATTATGCTTACTTCTTCTTTGCACGCACCGACAAGAACCGTTTTTTCTACAGCGATCTGGTACTCAAGACGCTGCGTTGATCCGGCCATTTGGCCCGTCCAGACGGGCCTTTTCCATAGGCGAGAGCACTCCCATGAGCTTCGGCAAAACCACCCCGATCCTGCGGATTTTCGATGAAGCCAAAGCCGTAGAATTCTACGTCGACTTCCTCGGCTTCAAGATCGACTGGCAGCACCGTTTCGAGGCGAACTTCCCGTTGTATCTGCAGGTGTCGCGTGGCGAGTGTGTGCTGCACCTGTCCGAGCATCACGGCGATGCAACCCCCGGTTCGGCGCTACGCATTGAGACCGATGAGCTGGAGGCGTTCCAGCAGCAATTGGTGGCCAAGGACTACAAGTTCTCGCACCCACAGATTCAGGCGATGCCGTGGGGGAGTCAGGACATGACGATTGCTGATCCGTTTGGCAATCGGTTGGTGTTCACCAACGCGATCAGTGTTTGAAACAGTTTCAAGCCGCATGGAAAAGCCCGCTGCCAAACCACCAAGGTCTGCCAGCGGGCTTTTTCGTCACTCGGTCGGCACTAACTTGTCCAGTACACGATTAACTGCCAACTCCGCCAGCATCACCACTTGAGCGATGCCTTGCAGGGTTTTGCGGTGCGTGCCTTCGACCATCGCAGCGTGGTTATGCAGCATGACGGTGGCCGAGCCGAGGGTTTCACTGGCATCGACCAGCAGCGACTCGGTATCGGCTTCGGGGTCGGTCATGTACAGCTTGTTGGGTTTGTAGGGCGCGGCCATTATCTCGGCGGTTGGTGGTCCGAGGTAATGGTCGAGGGCGCGCTCGGCGGCTTCGTGGAATTTCTTTGAGTCGGGGGATTCGTACGGGGAGGCCGGGTCGGTGACCGGTGGGTTTGGCGTTACTTTGAACATTGAGTCTTTCTCCAGAAGAGCCGCAGCCATCTCGCTACTAAACGAGAGGGGTGGCAGCTGTGCGCAAGTTAGTAGACCGGCAGAAGACTCAAGATCCGGCGCATCCGAAGATGCCATGCGCACAGCTACCATCAAGTGCAAGCGAAAGCCCGACTGGATGATTCTTGTGCAACCGTAAGTCAACTAATCCGGGCTACTAAACCCGATCACTGGGAATCAGTGACCCGATTGAAGTTACGCAGCAAGCCCTGGACGCACAAGCCGGCGGATTCTGGCTTAGCCGTAGGCAGCGGCGCAAGGATTTGTAGGCTCTTGCGCGTAACACTGAGTGTCTTTAAACACCTATGGTGTAAGAGGTTTATTGCGCTACAGAGTTTGAGGATTTGCCTGTCGGATCTCGGTGCGGCGACTGACGCCATCGCTGGCAAGCCAGCTCCCACATTGACTGAGTCGTACGCAAAATTTGGCTTCACCGAAAAACCTGTGGGAGCTGGCTTGCCAGCGATGAGGCCAGAACAGTCACCCGCGATGTGTCTGCCGAAACTCCCCGGGCGGCATCCCCCGCCAGCTCCCACATTGACTGAGTCGTAAGCAAGATTTGGCTTCACCGAAAAACCTGTGGGAGCTGGCTTGCCAGCGATGGTGCCAATCCAGTCACCCGCGATGCGTCTGCCGAAACTCCCCGGGCGGCATCCCGCGCCGACTCTTGAACGTGCGATGAAACGACCGCGGTTCGGTAAAACCCAGATACTGCGCAATGTCCTGAATCGGCAACGTGCTGTTCAACAGGTAATGCTCAGCCAACTCCTGGCGCAGATCATCGAGAATCTGCTGATACGACGTCCCCGCCTGATGCAACTGGCGCTGCAATGTGCGCACCGATACCGCAAGCTGCTCGGCCACTTGCTCCTTGCGCGGCAAGCCTTCCTTGAGCAACTGCCGCAGGATGCCTTTTACCTGCTGCGCCAGCGACGCATCCTCCAGCGTCGCCATCAAACCCATCGCATGCTCTTCCAGCGTACGCAGCAATTGCGCATCGGCCTGGCGCAACGGCAGTTGCAAATACGCTAACGGCACGATCAGCGCCGAATAGGGCTGATCGAACAACACCGGGCAATCGAAGAACTGCTCATATTGCGCCAGCGTCACCTCGTCCGGGCGCGCATGCTCCAGCCACACAGCGGCCGGCGACATCTGCGTATCGGCAATCCAGCGCGCATATTGCAGCCAGGAGCCGAGTACGTTTTCCACCAGATGCCGACGAATTCGTGGGCGCTGATAACGGCAGGTCCAGACCAGATGCACATGGCCGTCCTGCATCTCGGCGCGACTCACGCCCATGTCGCCCACCAGTTTTTCGAACGGCATGATCCGGCTCATCGCATCGCCAAGAGTCGCGCAGTTCATGGTGATGTAGCCGAGCACGCTCCACGAATTGGGCAAGACGAAATTCGCCGCGTTGAGGCCGAACAACGGATCGCCCGAGTGCTCGCAGAAATAATCCAGCAACTTTTCATGGGCCTCACCCGGCAGACGCAGGGTGTTGTCGCTCAACTGCTGCGCCTGCAAGCCGGCCGCCGCCAACGCCGGCTCGATGGCCATGCCCAATTGCTCGGCATGGCGCAAATATTTGAGCAGCGGCGGAACAGACGTGAAGCCGAGCGATTGCATGATCGAATTCCCTTGATCAAAGCCTGCATGAGCGGATGAATGCCCTGAAAGGTAATTTGAAACCACGGCTAAAGTAAATGGCTGACGCTTGCGCGACGTTTGACTCAATTGGCTACACGAACTGGCCGGATGCGACCGTGACACTTTTTGGCCGCCGACTAGTATGGGGGCCTGAAATATCCATCATAAGAACCGGAAAAGGACACACGCATGCGACGCTGGAACGGCTGGGGCGATGCAACCACGGTGGTCGAACTGCCGGCCCAGGGCGCGAGCTTTCTTGCGCAACGCTTGGGCGACGGTCGAGCGCTGCCCGATGCAACGCTGGAAGCGGCGTTGGCTCGTGTCCCGGCCTCGCGGTTGCAGGCGCACACCTTGTACAGCGTCGATGCCCATGACCGGTTGCTCCACGCCCGGGGCCAGAGCCTGCCGGACTGGCTGGCGTTGCGTGAAGGTGCGCTGGGCAAGTATCCCGATGCCGTGGCGTTCCCGGAGACCGCCGAGCAGATTCGCCAATTGCTCGCGCTCGCCCATGAGCGGGACCTGTGCCTGATTCCTTATGGCGGCGGCACCTCGGTGGCCGGGCACATCAATCCGCCGGACTCCACGCGTCCCGTGGTGACTGTATCGCTGGCGCGAATGAATCGCCTGATCGACCTCGACGAACAAAGCCTGTTGGCAACCTTCGGCCCCGGAGCCAGTGGCCCGCAGGTGGAAAGTCAGTTGCGCGCCCGAGGCTACACGCTGGGGCACTTCCCGCAGTCGTGGGAGTTATCGACGCTGGGCGGTTGGGTCGCCAGCCGTTCCAGCGGCCAGCAATCGTTGCGCTATGGGCGCATCGAACAATTGTTCGCCGGCGGGACGCTGGAAACCTTCGCCGGTCCGCTGGAAATTCCAACCTTCCCGGCCTCGGCGGCAGGCCCAGATCTGCGCGAAGTGGTGCTCGGTTGTGAGGGCCGTTTCGGGATCATCTCCGAAGTCAAAGTGCGGGTCAGCGCACTGCCCGCTGACGAACGTTTCTACGGCGTATTCCTGCCGAGCTGGACCAAAGCGCTGCAAGCGATTCGCCAACTCGCTCAGGCGCGCGTACCGCTGTCGATGCTGCGCCTGTCCAACGCCGTGGAGACCGAAACGCAATTGGCGCTGGCCGGTCACCCGCAACAAATCGCCTGGCTGGAGAAATACCTGAGCCTGCGCGGGGCGGGCGAGGGCAAGTGTCTGCTGACCTTCGGCGTGACCGGCAATCGTCGGCAAAACGCGCTGTCGCTGAGCCAGGCCCGCCAGCATCTGAAAGCCTTCGGCGGTGTGTTCACCGGCACCTTGCTCGGCAAGAAGTGGGCACAGAACCGCTTCCGTTTCCCCTACCTGCGCGAGAACCTGTGGAACGCCGGTTACGTGGTCGACACGCTGGAAACCGCCACCGACTGGAGCAACGTCGACAACCTGCTCAACCTCATCGAAAACAGCCTGCGCGATGCCTTGGCCGCTGAGGGTGAGCGGGTGCATGTGTTCACGCACCTGTCCCACGTTTACGGCGAAGGATCGAGCATCTACACCACCTACGTGTTTCGCCCGGCGGCGGATTACCCGGCGACCCTGGCGCGCTGGAAAGCGCTCAAGCACGCGGCCAGCCAGACCATCGTCGACAACCACGGCACCATCAGCCACCAGCACGGCGTCGGCAAGGATCACGCCCCGTACCTGTTGCGCGAAAAAGGCGAACTGGCGATGGACACCTTGCGGGCGCTGAGCCGCCATTTCGATCCGGCCGGGCGCCTCAACCCCGGCACGCTGTTGCCGGAATGACGGTCATGCGCCCGAACTGGAACGCTGCGTGGCGCCAGCAGATTCTGCCGACACTGGCGGATGAAAGCTGGGATCTGATCGTGATTGGCGGCGGCATCAGCGGCGCCGGGATTCTGCGTGAAGCTGCACGCCGTGGCTGGCGGTGTTTGTTGCTGGAACAACGCGATTTTGCCTGGGGCACGTCCAGCCGCTCGTCAAAAATGGTCCATGGTGGTTTGCGATATATCGCCAAGGGCCAGTGGCGCCTGACCCGTGATTCGGTGCGCGAACGTCAGCGCTTGCTTGATGAAGCACCGGGGCTGGTCGAGCCGATGAGTTTCCTGATGCTGCACTATCGCGGCGGCTTTCCCGGGCCGCGTGTTTTCGGTGGTTTGTTATCGGTGTATGACGCGTTGGCCGGGCGGCGCAGCCATCAGTTTCATGACGTGCAGCAACTGCGCTATCTGGCACCGGGCGTGAAGGAAAACGACCTGCTCGGCGGCACCAGTTTTGTCGACGCGCTGACCGATGATGCGCGGCTGGTAATGCGTGTTTTGAGCGAGGCGCGGGCCGACGGCGCGGTGGTGCTCAACGGCGTGCGTGTCGAGCATCTGCTGCGTGAGAACGGGCGAGTGTGCGGCGTTCAGGTCGAGGACTGCGAGGCGGGCGCGACCCTGCAATTGCGCTGTGGCGTACTCGCTGTGGCGACAGGGGCGTGGGCTGAGCGCTTGCGACCGACCGAGGCACCACGCCAATTACGGCCGTTGCGTGGCAGCCATTTGCTGCTGCCGGGCTGGCGCTTGCCGGTGGCGCAGGCCTTCACCTTTCTGCATGAGCGCGACCGTCGCCCGGTGTTCGTTTTTCCGTGGGAAGGCGCGACGGTGGTCGGCACCACGGACCTCGATCACCGCGAGGATCTGGATCAGAGCGCGAGCATTAGCGGCGAAGAGCTCGACTATCTGCTGGCGGCCTGCACGCAACAATTTCCCGCTGCGCACGTTAGCGCTGCGGATGTGCTGTCGACGTGGTCGGGCGTGCGTCCGGTGGTGGGCAGCGCGGCAGGTGAGCATCAAGGCAAACCCTCTAGCGAAACTCGTGAACACGTACTGTGGCAGGAGCCCGGTTGCGTCACGCTGGCCGGCGGCAAGCTGACGACTTTTCGCCCGCAAGCCATCGAAGTGCTCAAGGCTTGCGCGAGCATGCTTGATCGTCCTTTCGTTGATGATGCTGCGCCAGTGTTTGCGGCTGTGCCGGCGCTGTCGATCCCGGTACTGAGCAGCCATCAATGGCGACGTCTCGCCGGACGACAGAGTCGTGACCTGCCAAGGCTGGCGCAACTGCTCGCAGACGTCGGCCACGATACGGTCGGCGCCACGGACACTCTGTGGGCCGAACTGGCTTTCGCCTGTGAGTCGGAAATGGTTCTTCACCTCGACGATCTATTGCTGCGCCGCACGCGTCTCGGTTTGCTGCTACCCCTCGGTGGCGAAGGTTATTTCGCGCCGATTCGCCGACTCTGCCAGCCGCGACTGGGCTGGAGCGACGAGCGCTGGCAAGAGGAAGTACAGCGTTATCAGGCGTTGTGGCAACGCCATCACGGTCTGCCGGATGCCACGCCTTGATGCCCCTTGAAGAGAGCTCCATGGATAACCACTCGAACAAGCGTTACCTGCTGGCCATCGACAACGGCACCCAGAGCGTGCGCGCGCTGCTCTTTGATTTACAGGGCAATCTGCTCGGCAAAGGCAAGGTCGAATTGCAGGCGTATTACTCGACGCAACCAGGTTGGGCCGAGCAGGATCCGGAATATTACTGGGCGAAACTCGGCGAGGCCTGTCAGCAGGTGTGGGCGCAAACCGGGATTGATCGGGCGCAGATTGCCGGTGTTTCCCTGACCACCCAGCGCGGCACGGTGATCAATGTCGATGCCGAGGGCAAACCGCTGCGCCCGGCCATTCTGTGGCTCGATCAACGCCAGAGTGAAGTCGAAGGCGGGATCAAGGGGCCGTGGGGCTGGCTGTTCAAACTGGTCGGCGCGCAAGCCACCGTGGATTATTTTCGGGCCCAGGCTGAGGCTAACTGGATCGCCAGACACCAGCCGGATATCTGGGCGGCGACCGACAAATTTTTGCTGCTCTCTGGGTTTCTCACTCATCGCTTGTGCGGGCAGTTTGTCGACTCGGTGGGCTGTTGCGTCGGCTACCTGCCGTTCGACTTCAAACGCCTGAAATGGGCCGCGCCGAGCGACTGGAAATGGCAGGCGTTGGCGGTGCGTCCCGAGCAATTGCCGAGCCTGCACAAACCCGGTGAAACCCTCGGCTACATCACCGCCCAAGCCAGCCGCCATACCGGGATCCCCGAAGGCCTGCCGCTGATTGCCGCCGGTGCCGACAAGGCCTGCGAAGTGGTCGGTTCCGGCGTGGTCGATGCGGGCACGGTGTGCCTGTCCTACGGCACCACGGCGACGATCACCAGCACCCGCTCGCGCTATCTGGAAATCGTCCCGTTAATCCCGCCGTATCCGTCGGCGGTGCCGGATCAGTTCAACTGCGAGGTGATGATTTATCGCGGTTACTGGATGGTCAGCTGGTTCAAGAACGAGTTCGGTTTGCGCGAAATGCAGCAGGCGAAAGCGCAGGGCATTGAGCCCGAAGAGCTCTTCGATGCGCTGGTCAACGAGGTGCCGCCGGGGTCGATGGGGCTGATGCTGCAACCCTACTGGTCGCCGGGCATTCGTGAGCCGGGCGTGGAGGCCAAAGGCGCGATGATCGGCTTCGGCGATGTGCACACCCGCGCGCATATCTACCGGGCGATTCTGGAAGGGCTGGCGTATGCCTTGCGCCAGGGCATGGAGAAGATCGAGCGGCGTTCGAAGGTCTCGATCAAGCGTCTGCGGGTGGCGGGCGGCGGCTCGCAGAGTGATGCGGCGATGCAGCTCACGGCGAATATTTTCGGGTTGCCCGCCGAGCGTCCGCATGTGTATGAAGCGTCGGGTCTGGGCGCGGCGATTTGTTGTGCGGTGGGGTTGGGGTTGCACGCGGATTTCCCCACGGCCATCGCCGCGATGACCCGGGTGGGCGCGGTATTCACGCCGCAACCCGAGGCGCAAAAAATCTACGAACAACTCTACAAGGATGTCTATCTGCGCATGTACCGCCAGCTCAAACCGCTGTACCAGAGCATCCGCAAAATCACCGGTTACCCCGCCTAGCCGACCACCACTCCTACAGGGGGCGGCGGTGTTTTGGAGATTGTGCAATTGGCGCCATTGGAGAGTTTTTCTGGTGAGATCGGACAGTGTCAGCGCCTGGGGCGGTTGTTAGGCTCATGCCTCACAGCACATCCAATAAGAACCAGAAGCATGAAGCTGACATTCCTCCTGTTGCTGCTTTTTGCAACGGCCCCGAGCGCTTGGGGCTGGTCGAACCATACGGTGGGCAGCTATCTGGCGTTGCAGGATCTGCCAGCGTTGCGCGATGCGCCACCGGTGGAAGTCGAACCGCTGGAGCAGTTTCTCACCGAGCAATATCCGGCCGTCGTCGCACTGCTGGAACAGCAGGAAAACTTCGCCCGCGAACACTTCGCGCAATACCCGCCACGCCCCGACCAGCTGAAATTGCCCGCAGTCCCCAGTGACAATCTGCGCCACGATTTCCTCACCACGTTGCGCATCAATCCGCTCATTCATCTGGCGATGGTCATCCAGCCATTGCCGGGTAAAGACCTGCCCGAGCGTGAGCACCTCAGCGCCGATCAGGTCATGGTCGAACAGACCCTCTCACCGTGGAATCGCCAACGCTTCATCGTTGTCGCCGACGGCGAAAAAGTCGCGGCGCTTGCGGTGCTCGCCAGCGCTGCCGACGAGCCGGATTACGGCCACGACATCAACCTGTTCAGCGACAACCCGGGCGCAGTCGCTGCGGTCTATGGTTTCGGCCCGCAGCCGTTCGGCGATGCGCGTTTCCAGTACAGCTCGCAGGCACCGTTCCACATGGGCTTCTTCCATGAAAGCGCGGTGGTGTATGCCGCTGCCGGATTTCTTCAGCGCAGTTGGCCGGACTGGCGCGCCTATCAATACTTGGGCCTGGCGCGACTGGCGTTTGCCAGCGACCATCCCTATTGGGGTTATCGCTTTCTCGGCTGGGGCATGCACCACGTGCAGGATCTGACCCAGCCCTATCACGCCAAGCCGCTGCCCGGCGTCGACCTCGCCAGTCTTTTACTGCTGGAAGGCAAGGCGCTGGCCGGTTTCGCCGATGACAAACAGGCGTCCATCGAACGCGTTGCCACCCGGCATATGGAAATCGAAAAGTATCAGTCGAGTTGGCTACGGCGTTTGCTGCGTGCCGGACAAGCGCATCCGATGCTCGACGCTTACACCGATTTTGCCCAGGACAAACAGTACCCGCCGTACTCCGTGGACTACTTGCGCGAGGTGGTCAGTGCCGAGTCCGTCGACGACTCCGCCGCGTTCGATGAAGCCATCGGTCAGTGGCTTGAGACTGCACCAGCCACCAGTGATTTCAGCAGCGGCAATCAGCTGCGGCGCGAAGATTTCAATCATCCGGCACTGAATCAACAGCTGTTCAAACTGCTCGGCCATTTCGGCTCGCACAGCCGGATTTATGTCAGCGCGGGATTGGTTCCATAGCCATCGCCTCAGCGTTGCGCGAACACAAAAACAATAAGAACAGGGAAGGAGAAAACTCATGATCAACACTCGATTGCGCCTGGCGGGCGCGGCGCTCCCCGGTGTCGGCCTGGCCGGTTTGCTGCAACTCTGCGCGGTCGATGGTGCGCAGGCTGCGGAGTTCAGCGTGCTGGACAAACAGGTCACCGGCTCGTTCGACACGACCTTGTCCTACGGCCGTTTGTGGCGCGTGCAGGGCCGCGACAAGACCAACGATGACGTCAACACCAACGACGGCAATCGCAACTTCGACACCGGACTGGTTTCCGAGGTGTACAAGATTACTTCGGAGCTTGAGGCCAACTATCAGAACTACGGCCTGTTCGTGCGCGGCACAGCGTTCTACGACACGCAACTGATGGACAAGCGCAACGACTACTACCGCAACAACAATCCGTCACAACCGAGCCAGAGCTATCCGCAGGACGACCGTTTCACCAGCCAGACCCGCGACATCGCCGGCAGCCGCATCGAGATGCTCGACGCCTATGTCCACGGCAGTTGGGACGTTGCGCAGATGCCGGTGACCGCGCGCGTCGGTCGGCAGGTGTTCAACTGGGGCGAGGGGATTTTCTATCGCGGCGGGATCAATACGACCAACCCGGTGGACGCGGCCAAGTACCGCTTGCCCGGCGCCGAAGTGAAGGAAGTGCTGGTGCCGGTGGAGGCGCTGAGCTTCAACGTCGGCCTCACCGATAGCCTGACCATGGAGAGTTTCTACCAGACCAACTGGAAGGAAACCCGCATCGATCCGGTCGGCACGTTCTACTCGCAAACCGACCTGTTCGCCGACGGTGGCAACACCGGGTACAACAACTTCAGCGGCACCGCGCTCGACACGCCAGTGCCGGGGTTTGGCAACGTCATCGGTCTTTACAGTGCCTTGGGCAACAACCCGTTGCTGAGCCAGGCCCTGCAAACCACCGGGCTGTACGCCAACGGCGTGACGCCGGCCTACGGCAATACGCTCAAGGTCGCGTCTATCGGCAAGGACTACAACGCGCGCAACGACGGCCAGTTCGGTTTCGCCTTTCGCTACATTGCCGAACAGCTCAACAGCACCGAGTTCGGCTTGTATATGGTCAATTACCACGCCAAGGAGCCGACCATCGCTGCTGATCTGGGGGGTTACAAGGGCATCGACATGAATGCCCTGACCAATCTGTTGGCGGGTGTCGCGGGCAGTCAGGCCGGCGCACTGGCCAACGGTCTGGCCACGGCGGATGTGATGGGCAATATCCAGGCGCATCGGCTCTATGCCGAAGACATCCGCATGTACGGTTTCAGCTTCAACACCACGCTGGGCGAAGCCTCGGTGTTTGGTGAAATTGCATATCGGCCAAACCTGCCGATCGGTGTTGCGGCGACCAACGATCTGATTGGCGATCTGGCCAATGGTGCAGCGGCGGCAGTGACCGGCAAAGCGATCAACGTCGGCGGGCAGATGGTCACTCTCGACAGCCAGATCAACAACGCCGAGCGCGTGGAAGCGTTCAACACTTCGCTGGGCACCATCTACAACTTCGGCCCGACGGCGTCGTTCGACTCGCTGTTCGGCATCTTCGAACTGGCCTCCGAGCACTTGCGTGGCAGCAGTCTGCAATACACCGCTTATGACGGCAGTCGTCGTTACTACGCCGGTACCGGTAACTATTCCTATGTGTCCGGTGGTGATCGTGACGATCAGGTCAATCGTGATTCCTACAGCTACACGGCCATGCTCAACGGTACGTGGAACGACGTGTACGCCGGGGTCAACGTCTCGCCCTACATCGTTTACAAGGACGATTTCGAGGGCAACAGCTATCAGGCCGGTAACACCATCGAAGGTCGCAAGGCCTACACGTTGGGGATCAAGGCCAACTACCAGAACAAGCTTGAGGCCGAGTTGCAGTACACCGAGTTCTACGGCGGCGGGCAGAACAACGGCATTCGCGACCGCGACAACATCGGGTTCAACCTCAAGTATTTCCTGTGAGTTTCACACTCAACGCTTGGGACAACTCATCCCCCTGTGGGAGCGGGCTTGCCCGCGATGACGGCAGCACATTCGACATCAATGGTGGCTGAACCACCGCTATCGCTGGCAAGCCAGCTCCCACAGGTTTTTGTATTTTGGAGAAGAACATGTTCCACACTTCGCGATTGGCCAAGACCACGTTGGCGCTCGTCATGAGTCTGGCGGCCAGTAGTGTTTTCGCCGCCATCACCCCGCAACAAGCCGAACAACTGAAAACCACCCTTACCCCGATGGGCGCCGAGCGGGCCGGCAACGCCGCTGGCACTATTCCCGCCTGGGCCGGCGGCATCACCCAGGCCCCGGCCGGCTACAAACCGGGTCAGCACCACCCTGATCCCTACGCGGCGGACAAACCGCTGTTCACCATCACCAAAGCCAACCTCGACCAATACAAGGCCCACCTCAGCCCAGGTCAGATCGCGTTGTTCAACAGCTACCCCGACACCTTCCAGATGCCGATCTACCCTTCGCGGCGTTCCGGTTCGGCACCCCAGTGGCTGTACGACAACACGCTGAAAAATGCCACCTCGGCCAAGTTGCTCGAAGGCGGCAGCGGTTTTTCCGATGCCTATGGCGGCGTGCCGTTCCCGGTACCCAAGGACGGCATCGAAGTGCTGTGGAATCACATCACCCGTTATCGCGGCATCTACGTCGTGCGTCGCGCTTCCGAAGCGCCCGTACAACGCAACGGCAGCTTTGCGTTGGTCACTTCGCAGCAGGAAGCCCTGTTCAATTTCTACCGTCCGGGCGGCCAGTTCGCCGACCTGAAAAACATCCTGTTCTACTACGTCGCTTTCGTGAAAAGTCCGGCACGGCTGGCCGGCGGTGCCGCGCTGGTGCACGAGATGCTCGACCAGCTCAAGGACCCGCGCCAGGCCTGGGTCTACGACGCCGGCCAACGTCGCGTGCGCCGCGCGCCGAACCTTGCGTATGACACGCCGATCGCCTCGTCCGATGGCTTGCGCACGGCGGACGACACCGACCTGTTCAACGGCTCGCCGGATCGCTACGACTGGAAGCTCAAGGGCAAACAGGAAATCTACATCCCCTACAACAACTACAAAGTCGGCAGCCCCGACGTGAAGTACGCACAACTGCTCACCCCGGGCCACCTCAACCCGCAATACACCCGCTATGAGCTACACCGGGTGTGGGTGGTCGAAGGCAACCTCAAACCCGGCGCACGACACATCTATTCCAAGCGCGTGCTGTTTCTCGATGAGGACAGCTGGGGCGCCGCACTGGTCGACCAATACGACGGGCGCGGGGAGTTGTGGCGCGTGTCGATGGCCTACCTGAAAAACTTCTACGACCTGCCAACGACGTGGAGTGCGCTGGATGTTTTCCACGATTTGCAGGCCCGCCGTTACTACGTGCAGAACCTGGATAACGAAGAAGCGGAGACGGTGGATTTCGCGCAACCCGTGCCGGAGGACGCGTATTTCATGCCGTCGGCGTTGCGCCAGCGTGGGACGCGGTGAGGAAGGACTGCCGTTCGGAAGATCGCCGGATTTTTGCACGGCAGGATGTGCTAGCCTGCAATCAATGATTTCATTGATTGCAGGAGGGCGTCATGGCCAGCATCACGATTCGAAACCTTGATGAGAAGCTGAAAGAACAACTGCGTATTACCGCAGCGCACAACGGACATTCCATGGAGGAGGAGGCTCGCCTCATTTTGGGTAGAGCCTTGGCAACTGTTGATCGCGCCGGTGGACTTGGCAGCCGGATACGCAACCGGTTCAATGCTGTCGGCGGAGTTGACCTCGACTTGCCAGAGCGTTCAGAGAAAGCCACTGCGGTGGATTTCTCTGAATGATAGTGCTCGATACCAACGTTCTTTCAGAGTTTATGCGTGTCAAGCCAGACGACCGGGTGCTTGTCTGGGTGGATGCGCAGCCAGCGATGGATCTGGCAGTCAGCGCGGTGACAGTGGCAGAAATACTCCACGGCATCGCGCGCCTGCCATCTGGCAAGCGCAAACAAAAACTTGAGGCTCATGCCATGGCGATGTTCGAAGAGGATTTTGCCGGACGCATTTTGCCGTTCGATGCGCACGCCGCTGTCGAATACGCAACGCTAGTCGCGGAGTGCGAGTCAAAGGGTCGCGCGGCTTCGATGGCTGATGCGCAAATTGCTGCTATCTGCCGAACGCATGGTGTTCCCATAGCCACCCGTAACGTGAAGGATTTTGAGTTCAGTGGTGTCGAGGTGATAAATCCTTGGCAGAGCTGAGTCACTTCATAGCTAACAAAATCATAAGAAAAAGGTGGTCGCATGAAGCGTAAAAAGGTTGGAACGAGCAGGTTGGACTCCTTCATGGTTGATGATTTTCCCGTTCTTGCCGGTCTAGCGGACCCGATAAAAAACGACGGTGAGTTGCAAGTGCGAATGGCCCTGATTGATGAGCTTTACTCGCATGCTGACAGTGAAGATCACGCAGCGGCGCGGTTTGCGGAATTGGTTGCTGATCGGGTGTATGAGTACGAGGCTGAAACGGTTTTGATTCCTTACTCATCCCAATCAGAAGCGCTGGCGTTTCTGATTTTGGAAAGAGGAGTCAAACAGAAGGATTTGTCTGAGATCGCAACTCAGAGTGCTGTTTCAGAGATATTGAATAACAAGCGAAAAATGACCGTTGCCCAGATAAAGGGTTTTGCCGAATTCTTTAAAGTACCGGTTGAATTCTTTATGCATGGCGTGGTTTGACGGGGCATGTAGTCAGCCATAACGCAATCGCGGGCAAGCCCGCTCCCACAGGTATGGAGTCGGACACAAACTCTGTGAACGACTGAAAAACCTGTGGGAGCGGGCTTGCCCGCGATTGGATCTACGCTATGACGCTGAGTGAAGGTCAGACGCGGAAATGGCTGACCATCTGCTGCAACTGACCACCCAAGCGCGCCAGTTCAACGCTGGACGCTGCGGTCTCATCACTCGCCGCAGCGGTCTGTTCCGACACATCGCGCACGTTGATGATGCTGCGGCTGATCTCTTCGGCCACGGCGCTTTGCTGTTCGGCAGCGGCAGCGATCTGCTGGTTCATCGACTGGATGTTCGACACCGTGCGGGTGATGTTTTCCAGGGAGGCACCGGCCTTGCGTGTAAGGGCGACGCTGCTGTCGGTCAGGGCGCGGCTGTTGCTCATCACCGCCGAGACTTGCTGGGTGCCGTTTTGCAGACCGGCGACCAAACCTTCGATTTCTTCGGTGGATTTCTGCGTGCGTTGGGCCAGGCCGCGGACTTCGTCGGCGACCACGGCGAAACCACGACCGGCTTCACCAGCACGGGCTGCTTCGATCGCGGCGTTGAGTGCCAGCAGGTTGGTCTGTTCGGCGACGGCTTTGATCACGTCCATGACGCTGCCGATCTTGTCGCTTTCCTGTTGCAGTACGCTCATGGCTTCGGTGGAACGCACCACTTCGCTGGCCAGACGTTCGATCTGGGCGATGGCTTCGTTGACCACTTTGTCGCCTTCACGGGCTTCGCCATCGGCTGCGGCTGCTGCTTGCGAAGCTTCTTCGGCGTTGCGCGCGACTTCCTGCACGGTGGCGGTCATCTCGTGCATGGCGGTGGCGACCTGATCGGTCTCGACTTTCTGGCTGTTCACACCGGCGCTGGTCTGTTCGGTCACGGCCGAGAGTTCTTCGGCGGCGCTGGCGATCTGGGTGACGCCGTCGCGGATGCCGCTGATCAAGTCGCGCAGGGTTACGCCCATGCGCGCAATGCCTTGTTGCAGTACGCCAAGTTCGTCGCGGCGGGTGACGATCACGTTTTGCGAAAGGTCGCCGCTGGCGATGCGCTCGACCACGGCCAAGGTTTCTTGCAGCGGACGGGTGATCTGGCGGGTGATGATAACGGCGGCAATCACGCCAACCAGCAATGCCAGCAGGGTGCTGATCAACTGGAAGGTGCGCGCCTGAGCGCTTTCGATGTCGCGACGGTCGAGCTGGATCTGGTAAAGCTGCTCGCTGGTGGTGACGATCGCAGCGCCCTGATCAGTCATTTCCTTACGGGCCTGCACGGCGTCGGTGTTGGCGTTTTTATACGCCATCAATGCGTTGCGATAGTTGACCAGCGCGGTTTCCAGCTGACGCAGTGCGTCTTGCTGAGTACTGGAGAAATGCGTGTTCAGCTGTTTCAGACTGCCGATGGCAACGTCGAGCTGGCCGACGGCCTTCTGCTCGGTTTCGGCGTTGGTGGTGGCGGTGTAGCCGCGCACTTCGTAGCGCGCGAGGATGAACGCTTCCTTGGCGGTGGTGATCGCCTGGAACTGTTCGAAACGCTGCTCGCTCATGTCCATCTGCTGCACGCGTTTGCTGATCGACTCGATCAGGTTGTACGCGGTTTCGGCGTTGACGCTCATGGTGTCGCGGGCGCTGTTGCCAGTGCGATAGGCATTGCGCATTTTGTTCAGCGACGTCTGGTATTCAGCGATGGTCGCTGCCTGCTCCTTGAGCAGTTTGACGTTTTCCGGGCTCTTGAAGCTGTTGATCAGCTTCTGTTGTTGCGCGGCGAAGCTCTCCAGAGTGGTCTGCACATTCTGCGCGGCAGTTTCATCGCCATTGGTCAGCATGTATTGCAGGCGCACTACGCGCAGTTTGGTCAGACCGGCGTTGAGCTGGGTGATGTCGCTCATCCAGTTGCTGCGGTCAATCAGGCCGCCAAGGCTGGTCCAGCCAGTCAGGGCCAGCACGCAGGTCAGGGCCAGGACAAGGCCGAAGCCCAGGCCCAATTTCATGTTCACGCTGATGTTGCCGAACCAGCTATTCATCACAATTCCTCCAGAAACGTTGGGTTTCTTGTCGTCAGTTAGGCTGGAAGATTGTTGTTTTTTTGAGCCAGCAAGGGTGTTAGCAGGACTGTATCGGCCGCAAATACGAGAGCTGAAAGGATTTTGTCCGACAGAATTTGTAACAAGCGATCCCAAGACTTTTTTCACATGGGTTTCACTGGCTGCCCACGCGAGCGTCTGTAGTTTCGCCGCATCGAATGACAAGTGACGGCGGCTTTTTGTGGAACTGAGACTGAGTCTGTTTGGCGTCAAGCGCTCGATTGATCTGAGCGGTCTGGCGCGTTTTCGCAACACCTGGGTGGTGCTGGCGGCATCGCTGCTGGTGATTCCGTTGACCCTGTGGTTGCTGGCACCAGCGGCGGTGCCGGATCTGGCCCACGGTAATGTGGCGGGCGCGCAGGCATTGGCGACAGGCTGGGCCAAGGGCGACATGATTGTGCTGGTGCGTCACGTCGAGCGCTGCGATCACTCCAAAGCCGCGTGCCTGAGCGGCAATGACGGCATCACCGACCGCTCGCGCAGTGTCGCCGTGGCTGTCGGGGCGCAGTTTGAACAACTGGGTCTGGATAATGCCGACTTCTACAACAGCCCGGTGATGCGTACCGTGCAGACCGCCGGTTACATGTTCAACCGGGCGGCCAGCGGCGAAGACTGGTTGATCAACTGCAAGGGCCGCATGCTGCAGGACGCGCTCGCGCATAAGGTGGCGGGTCGCAACCTGATTCTGGTGACGCACAGCGAATGCATGGCGCAAATCGAGAAAGACCTCAAAGTGCCTGCCTCAGACCTCGGTTACGGCTCCTCATTGTTTGTTTCCGCTGCCAGCCCGGCGGCTCCGAAGATGCTCGGCTTTATTGAAGCCTCCGACTGGCGCACGGTGACCACCCGATGAAATCGCGTTTTTATGCAGTTAACTTCGGCATCCCGCTGGCCTGCGCCGCGCTGGTGTTCCTGATGTTCGACATGACCACCATCGACATTCAGTTCAGCAACCTGCTATTCGATCCGCTGAGCCAATCCTTCCCGCTCGACAGAGTCCACTTCTTCGAGAAGCTCACGCACAAATGGGCGCGGATCATCCCGAACTGGACCGCCGAAATTGCCTTGATCGGCGCGATGCTGTCGCTGGTCTGGCCATTGGTCAATCCACAGAAACGGCCGCGACTCGGCGCGTTTCTGGAACGCAGCAGAGTCGCGCCGGTGCTGCGCTTTGCCGCTGCTCATCGGCGGGATTTTTTCTTCGTAGTGGTCGCGTTTGCGGTCTGCACCGGGGTGATTCATTTCCTCAAGTCGCACACCAGCGTTTATTGCCCGATCGAGACCACGCTGTACGGCGGAAAAATGGCCCACATCGAGTGGTACAGCAATTTCCAGCTGTTCCATGAGGCGGGGAGTGGACGTTGCTGGCCGGGCGGACATGCCTCCGGTGGCTTCACCATGCTGGCGCTGTATTTTGTGGCGCGGCGTTATCAATGGCGTTTTTCCAGTGCCATTTTGTGGGGTTCGCTGTTGCTCGGTTTCATTTACGGCACGACGCGCGTTCTGCAGGGCTGGCACTACATGTCCCACACGTTCTGGGCCGGGATCTTTGTGTGGCTTGCGTGTTTACTGACGGCGCTGGCGTTTTATGGGCGTGCGCGGCTGGAGCGGCCGGTGTTGCAGACCAGGGAGATTGCGCCCTCGGCAGGACTTGAAATGCAGCGATAAACCTGTTCAGAGCGTTTCAGTAGCTGACGAAGTAATACGCCTGTCGCCCGACCATCAAGGTCTTCAGCACTTTGAGCGGTGCGGCGGGGATGCTGTCACCGGCCATCAGCGCCACGTTCGATGTCGATGCACTGAGGTAGTCCCGTAGCTGCGCGTCGGTATCCAGCCCCTTGAGCACCTGCTGCGTATAGAAAACGCTCGCCCCGCCAACCCGCTCATTGGCTTGAAACAATGCCACTTGATGCCCTTCGGCTTGCAGCGTCTGAATGTGTTCGGTCAGCGGCAGGAACGAGAGCTTTTTATCCGCGTGCGGCAACGCCCATTGCGCGGCGCCCAGATAGCTTGCGATCACCAAGGTCAGTACGCCCGCTGCCAACGCCTGACGATGACGGGCGATTCTTCCAACAAACCGATTGGCGTTTTCATACCCCTTCAATCGCTCGAACAGTACCCACGCATACTCCGCAGCAATCACCGCCGCCGCCGGTGTCATCGACATCAGGTACACCGTGCGCTTGCTCGATGCCAGAGTCAGCATGATGAATTGCGCAACAATCCACAGGCTGAAAAACAGCAGGTAACGGTTGGCCTTCAGCGCTTTGCGGAAATGCCATAACCCCAGATACACCAGAATGTTCCACGGCAGGAACGCTTCGGGCAGTTTGGCCAAATAGTAATAGAACGGCTCGTAGTGACCGGCTTCGACGAACGATCCGCTGAAGCGCCCGACACTGTTGGTCAGCAACACTTCTCTGACGGCTTGCACTCCACCGTGCTGATACAGCACGGCCAGCCAGATCAGCAACGGAACCAGACCGACTACGGTGAGCAATCCCGGGCGCAGCCAGGCGCCGAGCTTCAGGCGTTTGTCGATCAGGTTATCCGCCAGCAGATAAGCGAAGATCACCACCCCCGGCATCGCCAGCCCCAGCACGCCTTTACTCAGTGTGGCGATGGCGATCCCGACGACAAACAGCAGTGAACTGCCGGCCGTCGATGCGCGTTGCGCCTGGAAAAACCCCAACAGCGCCGCCGTCACGCCGAGGGCGAGCAGCGCATCCTCGCCGACCCCACGCACGTTGCTCCAGTAACTGGCCATCGTCGCCAGCAGAATTCCTGCGGTCCAGGCGAGCGCTTTCGGGCGTTCGAAGCGCCGCAACATGCCGTACAACAGCATCACGCTGAGCAGCCCGGCCACCGCCGACGCCAGCCGCACCGCCCACGGCGAAACGCCGAACACGCGCAGGGCGCTGGCGTCGAGCCACAAACTCAGCGGTGGTTTTTCCAGAAAGGGTTCGCCGAACAGACGGGGCGTCACCCAGTCATCGTCCAGATGCATCTCCATGGCGATCCCCGCAACGCGGGCTTCGGTGGAGCCTTGCAATTGATGATTGCCCAACGCGAAGAAAAACAGCAGGGCAGCAAGCAGAAACAGTGAAGTGGCGGCACGCGACATAGGTTTCAGGCAACCGGAAAGGGCAGGAGACCTGAGCATAATTCGCCTTTGCTGAACAAATTGTGAATGTCAGCCCAGGCGGCGCGACCAACGCTGATCCGGCGCTTCGAACGCCTGATTGACCAACGCCGTCAGCACATGATCCTGCCAGCGCCCGGCAATGTTCAGATATGCCTTGGCGTAACCCTCTTGTTCGAAGCCCAGTCGCTCCAGCAACCGGGCACTGCGTTCGTTGCCGGGAATGTAATTGGCCATGATCCGGTGCAGGTTCTGAGTGTCGAACATGTAGTCGATGCCAGCCTCCAGGGCTTCCTGCATCAAACCCTGACCCTGATGCGCTTCGTCGATGTGATAACCCAGATAGCACGCCTGAAACGCGCCGCGAATGATCCCGCTGAAATTGCATGCGCCGATCATCTGCTGGCCATCGGGCGTCAACAGGGCGAAATGCATCGCCAACCCGGCTTCGAAAGCGCTGGCCTGGATATCGAGGCGGCGGTGAATCTGCTCGGTGGAAAAATAGTCAGTGGTGCGGATCGGTGACCACGGCGCGAGGTGTCGACGGTTGCGTTGGTAGAAATCGCTTTCCAGTTTCGCCTGATCCGGGTCAAGAATGGCGAGCGTCAGGCGTTGGCAGGGCAGGGTCAACAGCGGCATCGGGCGCTCCGGTCAGGGGAATCAAAGGACAGAATTGCCCGCGACGGCAGAAAATACAAACCGTCTTGGTCAGACCGCTAGCCAGCACTGGCCGAAATGGCGGGTTTTGTGCTGCTCAGCGTTCATCCACAGGCTCGGCATTCGCAACGTCATGCCGTACAGGACACGCTCGTCTACCGCTTCGACGCCAATCGGCAGGCAAAAAAAAGCCCGCGGGAGAGCCGCGGGCGAACCGTAGTTTCTTGAATGAGCGAGCGGACTGTACCGGTTTGGCAAAAGCCCGGCAGTGAAGAAAAATTCATCTCGATGGACTGCCCGGGCGACGGGGCGGTCAGTGCTGATTCGATCCGTTAATGGCGAACTTCAGGGCCGGACGCGTCAGGCGATGCCTGTTGCACAACCTGGTCCCGTGCGCGACAGACCACAATCTCGGCCAACGCGCTCAGTTGCCTGATCGCCACCGCGATATGGCGTTGGGATCCGTCGCATTCATCGACAAAGTTTGCGCTGATCTGCGTGAGGGAATCGAGAAGATCACTGGCGTGCGAGAGCAGAGTGATCGTGTCGACATCGTCGCGCACGCTGAACATCTGCTTGAGCGGGATGCTACGGCGAGGTTTTCGAGCAGTTGAGCCGGTGGTGCTGGCGTGCGTTTGCTGGCCGGGCGTTTGGGTGTCGGCGGATGCCGGACCTACAAGGGAAAGTCGGGTGATCTTTTTCATGACGTAGCTCCGTGGAGTGAACAATCTCTGCGGGGGCGGTCTGTCAAACCGTCCGCTGGAGGGCAGCGAGTCAGGGAGGGTAGCGCCGCGAAAAACTGTTCACCAGTTCATCAAAGTCGACGCGTATTGCGGGAAATTTCCTAGGACGTGAAATGTAGGAAGCGATGGCTTCTCTCAGCCATTTCAGGCGTCGCCGGGTTCGTCGCTTGCGGTGCCTGTGTTCAGTGAGTGCGATTGCCCGTTACGCGAACAAAACCAAAATCCGGTTTGATAATGTTTTGCAGGAGAACTAATGTGCGCGACGTTCTATCGGCGGGCCTCGCTCTTTTAGCGACAGTCATGGCCAAGTCCTCTCTGATATAGAACACGCGTCGCCACATCCGGAAGATTTCTCTACAAGGAGTAGAAAGCATGTTGAATCGACAGCGTTCACTACGACGCCAATGCGCGCGCCTCACTGTCGCCCTTCTGCTTTCATCCGGCATGGCCGTGTGCGCGGTGCCATCGGTACAAGCCCAGACACAGGCGCCAACCCCGGCCGGGCTGATGCACGAAGCGCAACGTCTGGACAAGGAAGGCTCTCTGGCGCAGGCCACGGAAATTGCCCGAGCGGCCATGGTGGCCGGTCGCAAAAGCGGTGGTTTCGATTTCACCGAACTGGACGCGGGCGAGCTGCTGGTAGATCTGCTATACAAACAGGCTCGATACGACGAGGCCCGCAGCGCCGCAGAAGAGCAGATTGCCTACTGGGAGCAGCAAACCACCAGTAACGGCAGGCCGGTCAAGCGCGACGCCCGGAGCATTGGCATGCTGGGCCGGGCGATCAAAGCGAGCATCATGGCGGGCGAAAAAGATCAGGTCGCACGCCTGCAAGAAAAACTGTTTGCCGTCACCAGCCCTGATCCCGCTCTCTGGCGCTTGTCTGCGCTGGAGCCGCGCTTGCGATACAGCCTCGCTGACTTCTCGATGCCCCTCACGGTGGGGCAGTGGAATCTGACCAAATTCGAGCCGGCGTCCAAACGTGATTTCAACAGCATCGTTGTTTATACACAGGCGTTGCCGAACGGCCCGTTGAATGCCGAGATTGCGCTCTCCTATGACGAAGCACAACGCAAGCAGGGCGAAGCCGAGCGACAAGAACAGCAAGAAGCGTATCGTCAGCGACACAAGCCCACCGCACTCGAAGCGGCAATGCCCGATCTGTCTTTCGACGGTCTGACTTCCTTTAAACGGGCAGATGAATCTCTGTGTAAAGACCAGGCTTGCATGAATGTTCATTGGCTGGCGTTCCGCGGCGACTGGCGCATCGACATCGACATCACCTTCGGACTGCACGACGAGGCCTTGGCCACCGCGCAAATGCAGCAACTTTTTGCTGCATTGCAATGGCCTAGCGCGCCGCCGCTGTTTCGCGAACGGCCGCTTGAACAGCAGATCAGGGATATCGAAATAGCCGCGTCGCTGCCTGACGGCGTGAACAAAGCGGCGGTACTTGCGGAGCAGGCGTTGCCCGATGCGTACTTCCCGGACGAGATCGCGCGTATGCAGACCTACATTGGCCTGTCTCAATATCGACGTGGCAACCTCGACGCCGCTCGCCGTGCGCTGGATTTGGCCGTGCCGGCCTGGGAGAGCGCCCTCGTCGATGAACTCCTCTACCGCAGTGCGCTGGATTACGCCGCCGACATCGCCTATCGGCAGGGCCGAAACGACGAAGCCGTGGTGCTGAACCGCCAGTTCATCGAATGGCAGGAAAGTGATGCGACGCTGGGCTGGTCAGTACCGAAGGACGAAAATGCCTTCGTCAACCGCCGCCAAGGCACGCATCTGCCCTTGCGCGTGGGTGACTACCGGTTGCGACTGGACACGCATGGTCGGTTCTATTACGACAATCTGCAGAACGGGGCACAACTCGGCGTCACGGTGGGACTGCCTCAGTCCTCCGATCAGGAACTGGAGTTGACGCTGCGTTCCTTCCTGTCGAATACCCTTGGCCTGCAGGCCGGCAATATTCACAAGAGCGGTTTTTCACCCAGGTCCGCGACACCGGGCGACGCCAAGCCCACCGGCCACAAGTGGGAGTTCGATGTGACGGCTTTGCCTGGTGAAACCGACGCCACCAAGGTCAATCCGTTCACCGGCATCCCGGACAAAATACCGACGAAGATGGCGTTCTGGATTGTCGATCGTAAAGAGCAGCGGTCGATTTTACGGGCTCCTGTGACGGACAGTGGCCGATCCAGGACTGAAGCGGATCAGGTTGCACAGGCGTTGTCCTGGTAGAAGAGGGGAGAGTGTCATCCCGGATTCAATCCGGGCTGATTACTCTTCTACTTTCTCTTCACGCAAAACCCACCCTGCCTCTCCCGCCACCAGTTTGTACTGGATCTGGCGCATTTTTCCCGTCCGACCCGCAGCCGCGTCGGCGCTGTCGTACACCGGGAAGCGCTGCACGAGCGTGTTCTCCACCACCGCAAACGCATCCTCGCCCTGATACCCCTCGGCCGCTTTTGGATTTTCACTGATTGGTGGCAGATAGATTTCGCTCAGGGATTTTTTCCGGTTGGCGGAGTAGGCGATCAGTTCACCCGGCATACCGCGACCGGGAGAGCGTGTAGAGATATAGACCTCGGGCGAGCCATCGTTATTGAGATCGGCGACTTCGGCGCGGACGATGCTGCCGTTGAGCGCGTGGGTGATCGCCGAGTTGTCGATTTCCAGGCCTTTGGGCTCGATGCGCACTGCCGGCTTGCCATCGACCTGATCCGCTTTCACATGAAAGTCGATGCCCTGCAACGTCAGGTTTTGCTCGAACGGTGTTTTATTATCCACAGCGTCGCCGTTGGCGAGGATCAGGGAAATTTCGTAGTTGGCCAATTCATTGCGCCGGGCTGCGTTACGCATGAGATAGACCTGCACCGTGTAATCGCCATCGGCGGGCAACGAACCGATGAAGTGATTGCCCATGATCGAACCGTTGAACAGCGCGTAATCGGCGCCTTTGGCGGTGATATTGAAATAAGCGGAGCTGTTTGAGGGTTTGAAGTCCACGGTCAGGATCTGCCCGGCCTTGGCGTTGAGTTTGTACTCCGCCGTTTTAGAGCCTTTGATCGATTGCTTGAACTGCACGCTGCCATAGCCGCTTTTGTAGACGACTTGCTGGATCCGCGGCGGGACGTCGGTGGTGGCGTGGGCAGACAGTGAAAGGAAAGTTGCCAGTGCTGCGCCGAGCCAGATGTTCATGGGCTTCCTTGGATAATTGGCGATGTGCCCCGAAGGATAGATCCGCAGCCGTGCGTGCGTCCAACTGTGCGGTTGATCAGGCTTGGGCGCCGGTCTCAAGAGCAGGATGCCAGCCGAGCGGATGTTGCAGGATATCCAGATGCGACAAAGCCCGCACTGGGCGGGCTTTGTCGTTGAGAGTTGGTGGGCCGGGGGCATTTGAACCGGGCGGTAAAAGCCTTGTTTTTATTGGGTTTGGTGGAGTGCGTGTTTTCGAGGGATACATGTAGGGATACACGGAGCCTCCCGTTGGTGCATCAGTACTGGAGGCTCGCGCTGATAAATCATTTGCTTAATGGTTCCTGCGGGCAGGATGTAGGCCAACAGGGATGCATGCTTGTGATCATTTACCCGATTTAAAATCAGGGTATGAGATCGTGCCCACCACCGCGCAAATCAGTCGATGATCACTTATGTTAAAAAACTCAGGTTCAGCACTGTCTTGTTCCGCTACAAAAAACACATAAGGACGGAGTTTCGAGTCTGTCTTCTTGGCATCAATGCCTTCCAGTCTGGCGACTTCGAGTTCATTGGATACCTTTGTTCTTTTGTGTTTTGACCACTTCGACCTATCAACACGCACTCTGTATTGCTTAACCCACCTCTTTTCGTCGCACCACTCTCCAGCTGATAGCGGAATAACCAAAAAGTCGCCATCCTCTTGAGGTTTGGCCCAGGCCAGTTCGGCATAAAAGATCCGTGCACGGGAGAATAGATCTACTCCCTTGCCACCAAGTTTTTTGAAGGCTTGCAGATAGGTCTTGTCTTCGACTCCCGGCACGTCCAGAGACATAGTCCGGTCAAATGGAAACCTAATGAAAGCTCTGCAAATAGGACGGATGCTGTTCGCTGCCCGCCGACCTTTGGGTCTCACTAACCCTTCGTCGTCAGAACGTTTGGTGTCTCTTACGGTTGAGGTTTGCTCGGAGGAAGGCTTGCGCTCAGGATCGACGGCCGGTCGTTCATCTATCAGTACGAGTCTAGACGGCGAAAGGTCCGGGCTAGTTTCGAGCTCATTGCGTACGCTTCCTTTCTTACCACGTGCGACGGTTTTCTCATCACCATCGATGTTGCAACCATCTTTGTGCGGGGTGTTCTGCTGTTTTTTGAAGTGAGGTCTTTGAAGATTTGCTTGATCGTAGGAGGCCGGAAATACTGGGATTCCACAACCTCCACATTCGTAGCCGTATTTATCCACCTGGGGAAGCATCCACAGGTCTTCTCCCTCCACCATCTCCCTCGTGTATCTATCGCGTGCTGATTCCATATGGCCTCCAGTTCCTTTGTCAGGGCGGAAAGCTATCACGCTTTGCATTCATCCCAGAAGTCGAGGGGGCCCCTGAGGAATTTGAGATGGCACGGGGTCGGAAACCCGCAGGACTGTGTTAGTGGGAGGATTTCAAAGTTACTGAAATTTCAGGCATTGAAATCGAAAGAATTCTGCTGAAAAAAGGCCATCGTTACCGCTGCGGTAACGATGGCCTTTTGTGTTGATGATTATGGACACCTTGGGCCGTCAACCAAGTCAACCTGTCAACCAATGTACAAAAATCAGCCACTGCCAAGATCACGCGGGTTTTATGCCCCGTGTCGTTCAGAAATGCTCAGGGTCCCCGGCGACCTTTCATCATCTGTGCAATTGCACTGGTGAACTGTGTGTTCACCCGGTTCACCCGGTTCACCTGTTCACTAAGCTGGGCACCTGTCCGCTAACAAAGTCCTGCGGGTTTCCGACCCCGTATCTTTTAGATCTGCCCAGGGGCCCCGGCGATGTTAGGAAGCCCAATAAAGAATGTTTGAATCACTCGCTGAGCGAGCCAATATTCTACTAACTCAATCCTTCAGGCCTCCGGGATTGAGTAGCGGGTGCACTCAACGCCTACCGCCCGGTGCTGGAGATTTGCCGCTGGGGGATCTTGTCTGTCTGGGGGGGCGGGGTAATTACCTAAAAATGACGTGTAACTGGTGTTGCGGGTGTTACGAATCTCGCCAACCAATTGAATTCAAACAATAAATATAGTGTTACACCAATCTGTTAGATGTTTTTTTCGTGATGTAACAAGGTGGCGTGGTGTAACGTAGCGTAGAGACTCTTCTGCGGTATGGTAATGTGGTCTACCAATAAATGAGCGCTCACCTCTAGGTTGAAATGTGGGTAGGCACACTAGAATCAGTCTTGGCGTACGGATCGCCTCAGCGACCCTTTGACCCCTCGCTGCGTCAGCCACCGCTTGCGGTTTCCATCAGGCTTCGCTTTGGCTGATTGGGATATGTCTGAGCGGCATCATCGGCGATCGAAATCTTTGCTATGAAAGCGGCCTTCCCCGCCAATTCATCCTGTCCCACTCCGAACCCTCAGTGTGTCAAACGTACGCATTTATGGTGGTCGAGACGGGGACATAAATTTAGCCACGCACCCCGCCGGAGGTATCGAACACGCCGCATAGCTCTCACTCCACAGTCAGATTCTGTTCAGAAGGAGCCCTGAGGTGTTGAGCGTCAATTGGCAACGGCGTTAGAGTTGCCTCGTTCACAGGTGTTCCTTCTCGGTCGACCAGGTGGCGATATAGGTGACCAACGACGAAATTAAGGATTAAACAAGCTGGACGGTTGATATGCTTTCTCTGTGACGTGCTACTGTACATTGCAGCACACCTCAATCCTTGCTGTTGTCTTTCGTGGGGGCCAAATGACGACCTCAGTGAACCATCCACTTCCTAGCTTTAAAAAGCCGCCGATTAATGAAGTGGTTTTTGGATGTCAGTTTGAACAACTGAAAGACATCAAGGTGACTCATTTCGGCGATTTGTGGAATCGACTAAAACAAGATTTTCCGAAAGTTGAACACGCTCTTCCCATTGCAAATGCTGAAGGTCTCGTTCCTGAGGATCAAGAGACTGGGCTGCCGTTTGTTCGTACATGGTTTATTAATAATTCTGACAGCCGTCTTATTCAGTTTCAGCCAGACAGGTTTTATTATAATTGGCGTAAAAAAGAAGGTGAGTCGGAATATCCGAGGTTTGAAGAAGTGTTTGGTTGTTTTGAACGATACTTCAAAATACTGGGTTGTTTTGTGGCTGAGAACAATTTAGGGGTGTTCGCGCCGAAAGTTTGGGAGCTGACCTATACAAATCATATATCTGTTGACCAGTCTCATTCCCTATCCGAAATATTTAAAGATCTCCATTGGACATTAGGGCGGGATCGTTTTTTGCCTACACCAAGCAATCCGGTCTGGGCAGCTACTTTTAATATGCCACATGAAGCTGGAAGTTTAGTGGTGAAATTTGGGAATGGAAGGGTCCAGGGCGAAGAAAGGAAAGTTCAAGTTCTTGAACTTGCTGCTCGCGGATTTGTTGAGGATAGCTCAGATAGAGCAAGGGAAGATTGGTTTAGCCTCGCTCGCGAGTGGATAGTACGAGGGTTTACTGATCTTACCAGCGATGAAGCGCACCGGTTTTGGGAGCGTGAAAAATGAAAGATGCTCTGACGGCATTTGCGATTTCCGACATTAGTGACCCACCATCCCTAAATTCGCGCACGGAAAGAGAGGGTTATAGCGCGCTAGTTGGATCTTTACTTGCTAACAAGGCTGCGCGGAAAGTTAGTGCTTCAACAATCCCTGCTTTGGACGCGTTCTCCTCTCTAGATCAACTCGCTACTGCTCAATCCCTGACTGCATTTGACGAGCTGGATCGAAGGAGGTCTGATACAAGAGAACTGGAAAATAGCCTGAGCGAGTTAAGGGCCCAGAACGGTATACACAATGCAGGCCGAATCGCTGATAGGATAATAAAATTACTTGAGCTCTACAAGGAAGACTATAACGATAAGTCATTGTCTTTCTCTTCACTCAACACGTTCATAAGGTTCCTCGTAATTAATCCACGCTCCAAATTTCCTTCGATTACAGCCACTCCTGCTGGCGAGCTGTATGTTCAATGGAAATATACTGAGAACCAGAGATTAGGTATTCATTTTTTGTCTGGCAATGAGGTTAAATGGATACTTTTCAAGAAAGATCCATTGAGTGATGAGCGAATAGAACATTTTAGCGATAAGGCTGGTGTTGATTCGTTTTATGAAGTTTCTATTGCGCTAGGCATTCGAGAGTGGATTGTTGAATGACTGGGAACTTTATTCCAGATGGTGACAGCGTTGTGCGTTTATGCGGCGGATCCCATCTCGACCCTGATACCGGGTCTCCGGGCCCCGGAGCGTTCATGCTTCGAGAAGGGGAAGATTATCTGTCCGTAAATTGGCTGGAATACTTCAAAGGGTATGACCATCAGGACGCACTTCTAGAGATTCGTCGTGTCCTTGCTACTAAAAGAACTATCGGTAAAACCGCTCGTCTAGCGCTGCTGAATGTTGGGGGCGTTAAACAAACGATAGTTATGGATCCGCCGCTAACATTCACTCATGAGCCAATCATTACTGCCCTAATAAATGATTCATCCCATTCTGCGATAAATAATATTCAAGGCTGTGAACAGTTGGTTGCAGAAGCTTTAAGTCAAGCGGTTCTTGGGCTTAGCGCAGCAAGGGCTGAAACATGAGAGTAAATAAATATTAGATGGTCTTGCGTCGGAGAAGATCGCGGATGTCTAAATATTGATTATTTTTTCGTTTGAGTAATTTCGGCGGCGTCAACTTATTGATTTATTTTTGTTTTTGTTTTTGTTTTTGTTTTTGTTTTTGTTTTTGTTTTTTGTGGTTGCTTTTTAAGCACTAATGCAGGGCGGTAGGGTAGCATTGCTTGGCTTTTTACAGGCTTTAAAGCCGGGCATCGCTTTGTCAAGGTGGTGAAATGGTGTAAAATGGATTTTAGTTGGCTTATATCTAGTTAAATGCTTATGCTTTGTAAGAGATTTATATATGTTAAAAGAACAATTGGAAGCGATACAGCAAAAAGCCAAAGAGCGCACGGTAAAAACTCAAACCGTCGAGTATGATTTGGAGACCTTGGTTAAGAAAATAAAAAGAGATGTTATCAAGCTGAATCCTGATTATCAGCGCAATCATAGATGGCCAGACTCGTTTTCATCCAGGCTCATAGAAAGTTTGATATTAAATATCCCTATCCCTATTGTTTATATATCAATGGATGTTGATGTCGATGACGAAACTGAAGATGAGTTGGCGAGATATTCAGTGATTGACGGTCAGCAGCGGCTGACTGCTATCTACAATTTTTTTACTGGATCGTATGCTCTTCAATCTTTGGAGGTGCTTTCTGAGCTGAATGGATCTTATTACAAAGATCTACCCCCGTTTTTGATAAGGAGGCTAGAGGAAAGAACAATACGCTGTTTGCGCATCGACTCCACTGTCGATACTCAGGTTAAATTTGATATTTTTGAAAGGCTGAATAGTGGGTCGGTAAAATTAGAGGCTCAAGAACTAAGAAATGCTACATGTAGAGGCCCGTTTAAAGATTTAATTAAGCTGCTCGCTAAAAATCCTGTATTTGCTGAAATTGCAAATCTGGATCCCGAGTCAACTCGCATTAAGAAAATGGAAGATGAGGAACTGGTTCTTAGGTTTTTTGCCATAAGTCACAACGATGGATATTTGGAGTATAAGGGGCAGTTCAAGAAATTCTTGACGCGTAAGATGGAAGAGTTTAACAAGCTTGATGCTCTTGTGCTTAAAGAAATGAACGAAAACTTTATTACTACAATGGGGCTGGTGAAGCATCATTTTGGGAGTAAACCATTTGCTAAGTACAAAAAAGCTGAGGGGGCGGGTTTTACATTAATGTCTTCATTCAACGCTGCCGTGTTTGACGCGATAGCGTGTGCGTTCTCGAAGCCGAATATCAAAAAAATACCAAGTTATGAAGATTTTATTAATCTTTTTGCGGATCCTGTTTTTTTTGAATCAGTAGAAGGTAGTGTTAATGATGTTTCTAAGCTGAATAATAGGATAAACAAGGCCCGGGAAATTATAAAATAATGTCTACTTTTTTACAGGAGTATATTTCTAGCTTGGAAGATCGGTGGAAAGAAGTTGATGTTATCATCGATAGGGCGAAAGCTGTAAAAGAAGTAGATTTTGCTTTTTATAATGCCATTTGTCGATCCGCCAGTATTCTCATAGTTGCTCATTTGGAAGGGTTTGTGAAGGATCTGACAAAATGCATTGTGAGTGATTTGAATCGAAGCGGTGCTTTCGTCGACTTTCCAATCGCGGTAAAGAGAACCTACTGTAGTAAGTATTTAGGCTCTGCTCCTGATAAAGAGTTGAAGGCTTATTATAAAAAATTGGATGCTTTGATAGTAAAGCTTGATGAATTCGATTGTAAAATAACTCCGGAACCCTTTTTGTTTCCAAGGAATAAAAATCCCTCGGCGAACATGTTGACAACTGTTTTTGAAAATTTCGGAGTTTCGAATGTTTTTGGATACTTGCATGATTCTAAGTTTGATGACGCGTTTGCAATGTCGGCATCGGAAATAAAAGAGAGAAACTTAGAATTAAAGGAGGCTGTCGTTAGGGCGTCGGAAAATTATCCATACGTTGTTAGCTTTGAAGAGTTGGGGTTTGACAAGCGCAACCCTAAAGGACGCACACTTTGGGAGGAGTTTATTGAGCAGATCAACCAAAGGCGGCATTCTGTAGCGCATGGAGCGGATTTTGATAATGCTGATGATGTATCAGATTTGGAAGCGCGCAAAGCCAAGGTTGAGCTCTTGCAGTATGGTCTTTCAATATTAATGGCAGGTTCAATTTGCAGGTCTGATTCCTCTAGGTTGTGTGCGGTAGAGCAGGAATAGTAGTTAATTATTTTAGTGTGTTTTTTCGGCGATTTTAATAAGTTTACTTTGTTTTTTGTTCGGGTGGATGATTTTATCAGTAAGAGAATTCATGTATTAAGTGGGTGAATAACCGATATGTCTATTTCGTAGTCGGGGAAGTTTGTAGGGCTAAAAAATTCTGCATTGATAGATAAGCAAAAAAAAGGGCCCGTATGAGCCCTTTTATCTGCTATTTGCCGCTTATCTTTATGCACTGTAAGCGTATTTTTCTACGAAGAGTTGAACGCTAGTCGTGAGTTTAAGACTATGTACGACGGTTTAGTTGACTATCAATGTGCGTCATTTCCGATTTTATTGCGTTGATGGTCAGCGTTTGTATGGGACTAACTTTGCCCGTCGCTGCGTTGATGGTCTTCAGCAGCGCATTGAGATGGGCCTTCCGAGTTTTGAGCGTGTCAGACCAACTGGCGATGTTCTGTATCGGCTTGTTCATTACTTTCATCCTTGCGTTGTTCTGGATTGGCCACATCTTCTGGTTGTTGAAGGCTTGGCAGACTGTCGAGCTGCACCAGGTCGAGTGCGTTGTATTTACGTGCGCGGTCGGAAAGTTCACGCCACGTCCAGTTGCCGAAGCGTTCACCTTCTTCGGGAACCGTCAGCTTCATCAGGTTCACCTGATCCAGGCCTAGTAAGTTGTAGTTAGCCCATAGCTTTCCGCCCACCTCAAATAACGCTTTTGCGGCCTCATTCCACTTCTCCTCTAGCACCGTGTAAGAGAGCCACAGGGCGGTTCGTTCGATCTCTTTATGCTTTTCCTGTGCTTCGGTGATGTACTTATCTACCGTCACCAGCTCCTGCTCCAACGCTGCGATGATCAAGTGTTGCCGACGGTTATGTTCGGCTGCAGTTGTCAGGTTCTTTGCGGCTTTTTGTGCGTCGGCGTTGGCGGTCTTCTCGCCTTCGGTGTCACCCCAGGCGACGGCCTGCGCATATGCCGTGGCAGCGTCTGTTTCGGCCTGACGTGCCTTGGCCATGTCTTCTGCCGCTTGTTGTTGGATCTGCTGAAGGCGGGTGCTGAGGCTATGACGCTTTTCGTTGAGCTCCTGCTCATCCGCTTTCCAGTTATTCATCGCTTCGATATGACCCGCCATCAGCGAATCGCAATTCGCGAGGTCTTCACGGCGAATAATCTTCCGATTTAATAAGTCGGCATTGTGCTTGCGCGATTGAATTTTACTTTTTACCTCGCTGTACTTCTCCCGCAATTCGCGTTTGCGGTCTGGTTCAATGGCCTCTTCACTTTCCAGCGCCGTCTCAAGTGGCAGCATTTCGGTTTGCAGTCGTTCTGCCTCGCTCAGCAATTCGTCGCGACGGTCTTTCAGGTCCTGAATCTCGTTCATGTGTTTAGTCTCTGTTCACTTCATTGGGGTTGGTTGAGTGGCTGGCGAGGCCGGGATTTAGCCGGCGCTACCTCGATCAACACAGATGCCCTCAGGCAGCCCGAGCCTCGCTCTCATCCATTCCCGGAATCGTCTTCACGATGTAGCAACGTTGCGTGCCGAGGCCGGGTAACCGGATGAGGCTCGACGCCTTACCGTCCTTCCCGGGTTCCAGAACACCTCGCTGCAGCAATTCCTTGTTCACCGCGTTGATGTTCATGCCTCGAAAGATCTCCGAGCGCCATAACTCGGGGAGCACGTAGTAGGTGTTGGTGGTATGCAGGGAATCGCCCATACCGTGCTCCAGCGTCTTACGAAAACCGAGACGGTCGATGGTGCGCGGACCGTGCTCATCGATTTTTGCCGCTGCTGATTCCCAGCGTGTGAAGCGACTTTCGCCAAAGCGCTCGATGACCTGGCGCAGCCGAGCCAAGATCGCATCGCCCTCGAAGTTACCGGCGCCGCCGCGCTCGTTCATCCATGCGTTGAGACACACGCGAGCGGCTGTGGTGGCGGTCCCGTCCGGCCAGCCGGTGATGCCCATCGCGGTGGCCAGCTCGCCTGCGGCTGCCGCTAGACCGAAACGAGCGGCAGCACGGTGCGCCTGCCCACTCGCGGATGCAGGAAGCGATTTAGCGATAAAGCCTTCAAGCGTGCGGCGCAGGATGACCGCCCAGCCGTGACGCTTACCGGGTTCACATAGCGCCGTCAGGAAGGCCGTGAGCGGCGTGCCGTAATACTTCGCTACGCGAGCCTTGAGCGCGTCGGACAGTGCGGCCGCATCTTCGAAACCGTTAAGCACATCGAACATGCCAAGGCCTTTACTGGCATCGGCTGGGACTGCGAGCATGCGCACTTCCATACCCGCTTTCAGTTCCTTGTTCGCTTCGGCCATGTGCTGTGCCAATGTTTTCTCCCCGGTGGAGAGAAACAGCAGGCGCCACTCCTGTACCTGTCGGCCAGCTTGGCCTCGATCGTTGGCGCGTGCCTTGCCGGTACCGTTGCCGAGCATGTACACCGTCTCGCCGATAATGCGCGGGTCGCACATGCCGATTTCATCCAAGACCAGAAGGCCGTCGGAATGCGCGGCGGCGATGGATTCGAGCGCGTTGTCGGTCGAGCGCCACGAACGCACCAGACGCGGTCCGCCGTAGATCGAGGCGGCAACTTGCAGGTGCGTGGTCTTGCCGCCGGAGCTGTCGCCGTACAGGTGAAAGCCGCCCGACTCATGGCCGAGCATGTGCAGCAGCGGCCCTGCGAAGGCCACGCCGACGACAAATGCCAAACGATGGTTACCGACACAAAGCGCGCCAATCTGCTCCTGCCACTGCTCAAGCGTGCCCGCTTCGCTGATCGGCGGAAGTTGCGAACCGGCCTCGTAAAAGTGCAGGTGTTCGCTGTGCGCGCCGACTTGCTGCTCGGGCAGTAGAAAGGCGCTGTCATGCCAACCCAAGCGCGTGACCAACCGTGCCCTTTGGGCGCTGTCGAAACCGCCGAGATAGCTCTGCAGGTCATTGCGTGCATTGCGTCCTGAACGACTGCCTGCAAGCCGCAGGCCCATGTCTACCAGAGGGCCGAGTACGTCTTTGCCGAAGTCACCCGTCATGGTGCGCGCCGGAATGTTCCAGCGTTTCTTGGCGCCGTCGGGATCGTCAAATTCAACCAACAACCCCCAGTTCTGCCCCTTGTCGTCGCGAGTACGGGCAAGGATCTCCAGTGGCGAGCACACCGGACGCGCTTCGCCGTCGTCACCGGCATAAAACACACCTTCGGACGTCAATCGAAAGCCACCGGGCATCAGATCGTTCTTCGATTTTGTTGGGCGCTTTGGTGCGGGTTTCGTCCTCGCTTCCGGCTTGGCTTCAGTCTGCTCCGTGGATGGTTTTTCCTCGACCATGCCAGACAGCTCGCCACTGTTCTGCAGCTCGGCGAAATGGGCGGCTGTCCAATTCTTGATGAGCGCATCGGCAGCGTCATCACCGTCATCCCATTGACCACCTTTGGAGAAGGTGGCGCGGCCACTCTTCAGCGTGGGCTTTCGTTTGAACGAGTCCAGAGCGATGAACCGAACCGAGGCGGCGCCGATTTCACGCACCTTCTCGGCGACGGCTTCCATGCAAGCTTTACCGCTGTCGTCGTTGTCAGGCCACAGCAGTACGTCTCGGCCTTTCAGCGGTGTCAGGTCGGCTTTGTGCCAAGAGTTGGAACCGTTCGGCCAGCAGGTGGCCACGTGGCTCGGCAGCAGTTCGGCGGCAGCGTCGGCAGCTTTCTCGCCTTCGCATAAAACTATCGGTGCATCACTGCGCTCAGCCAGTTCATCAAGGCGTAACAGCGGACGTGGATCGGGCAGGCCCTGCCAGCGCCATTGTGTGGTTTGGCCATCGGCGCGCTCGCACCATGTAAGTGGTGCAAAGACCTTCTTAGGCTTGCCGTCCTCATTGGGCGTGAGATCGAAGCGGTAGAGCGCCATGAGCGGCTGGCCTTGTGTGTCACGGTAGATCCACACCTTGGACGGTGCGCCGTGCTGCCGATGCTTGGCAGGGCACTTGTTCATGGCCTTCGCCGGGATCGGCTGAATGGCAATCCACTCAGGGGCTTTCGTCTTGGCAGGCGCGTTCTTCGCCTGGGCGGTGCCGGGCGCAACATTCAGTAGGTCTGCGAGTTTTTTGCAGGCCTCGACGTCGGTGCCGCCGTCCAGATAGCGCACCAGATCAATCAGGTCGCCGCCCTTGTCGCCGGTAGCAAAGTCGGCCCATGTGCCCTTGCTCAGATTGATCTTGAGCGAACCGGCGCGCTTATCGCTGCGTGTCGGATTCGGAGCGGTGTATTCCTTGCCGCCGTCGACGCGCTTGCCATTGGGCAGCCAGTGCGACAAGACACGATCAATGTCTTTCAGCGCGGCAACTTTCACGTCGGCAAAGCTTGGACGTTTTGTTGTGGTGCTCGGGCGTTGGCTCATGCGTCAGCCCTCGGCAAAAACAGCGCGTCGTTGATGTCATCGATCAGCGCTTTGGCCATCTCGCCAAGGTACATGGCAGGCCAACTGAAACGCTCACCGCTGTCGCTCATGGCAGCGTCGAAGTTAAGTTGGTTGGCGTGATGCTGCAGCAGGGAAACCATCTCCAGCGCGTCTTCGACCGGTACTCCGGCATTGACCCGGAACAACTTCAAATCGGAGGCGTTCACGCGAGTGAAGGTGGCATGCCCTAAGGTGGTGGGGGTGTTCATAGCGCACCGCCTTTCTGCGCAGCAGGCGTCGAGGTGGAGTCGCCGTGCAAGGTCAGCGTCTTAATCAAACCAAGGGTGCCGCGCACGTCCCAGAGGACGGCCGCGATGACGTGATTAGCTAGGCGCGAGGAGTCGCTTTCAAAGTGCTCTTCAAGCAGCGTCAGCACCGAGTCGGCGCGAGCAATGGCGCAGGTGATGGCGTCGATGGGCACACCGGCTTCTGCGGTCGGATTCACGCAGAGCAGGTCTTCGGGCAGGGCGAAACTCAAAGCATTGTTCATTGGGCACCGCCTGCGGTTTCGAGTGCGCGGGCTTTGGCCATGTGAGCGTTGTAACGGGAGAGGCGTGTAGCGAGGCTGGAGTTGGCGTGTAAAGCGGCGAGAGCCATTGCACGGTGTGCAGCGGCGCGAATTTTGGACGGATTGAGGGCGTATTGCATTTGTGAAGGCTCCTTGTACTGAGGAACCGCCACCGTCTGCCGCCAAGCAGATTAGGGTGACGGATTGCGCAGGATTGGCGGACCGGCGTACAAGGAGACCGGCGCACCCGAGGGTGCTCCTACGCAACCCGCCATAACACGGGAATGCGGGCACAAAAAAAGCGCCTGCAATCGTAATGGGGGCGCTGTTGCGCCTTGTACTGTTTGGGCCGCCAAGCCCAATCGCTGAATTTGCAGCGACGGCCAGAGAGTAACGTCCGTTTTTCGAAAGTGCAACTGCGCTGATGGCTTGCGGTTTTCTCAGGTGCGGCATAAATTGTTCGTGCATGTAGATTGACCTCAACGCCTTCGGATCGCCCCCGGAGGCGTTTTCGTTTCAGGCATGGGCTTCCCAGCGCAGGGATAGGAGGGGCAGGAAGCCGCCGCTGAGCATCGAGCGGGCGTCTTCATAGGCTTGGGTTTGCTGGCCTTCGTCGACGACCACCGCGCCGTTTTTTTCGCAGTAGAGGGAGAGGGCGCACCAGGTGCCGTCGGCCCAACTCATCACGCTAACTACGCGGCCTCGCTTTTCCTGTCGGCTGCGGTGGCGTTCGAGGCGCTGCATGAGACGAGTAGAAAATCCGATGCGGCGCAGTACGGAGAACGGATGCATCAAGGCGTTATCAGCGATCTTGCGATTCATGCTGCCTCCTGCGTATTAGCGAACAGTGGAGGAGGTGTTTCGCCTTTGAGCCAAGCGAGGATCTTGCTGTCTTCAGCACAGCGGCGACGGTGTACAACGGCCATTTGCTCGCGGCGTTGTGCAACACACTCCTCGACATAACCGTTCAGGTCGGAGGTCAAGCGCATATCTTGATGAGCGCGCTCGCTTGTCGTCTTCTCGACGGCAAGATCCTCATCCATGACCCGTTGCCATACCGCCGGATCGTTCGCGAATCCCGCTGATTGATCGACGAGCCAGTAGGTAACCCAGTCGGTCATGCCCCGCGATTTCAACGAGGCGAGGCGGCTTTCGCTCATAGCAAAATAGCCGGAGCCGTGAACGCTCGAAAACTCTCTGCGCACCGCATTTCTGCGGATCAGTTCGGGCAGCTCCCAAGGATTGGCTTTGATTGGAAGTACGAGACCGTCAGGGCTAAAAAAAAACGCTTCCTGCTCTTCACCGTTCCAGCTCACACCCGCGATGGTGCGATGGCGCCAGTTGATTTCACCAGGTTGATAGAGTCGGAATCCGACGCTGTACGAGTCAAAGAATGGTCCCTTGAAAGGGCAGTAATTGCGCTTCATGCGGCCACCTGATCACGGGCCTCAATGCGGCTTTTGACCCAGCTCTGGACTTCAGAAAGAACCCACGCGACAGGAGCTCCGCGAGCGTTGCTATTGCTCAGTTTTACCGGTCGTGGAAAACCACTTTCAGGGCACTGCATCAGCTTGTAGAGAGTCGAGCGCTTGAGTCCCGTAGCTATCTCAAGGCGCGGCATGCGAATGAGGGTAGTGGCGGGATCAAACGGAGTGGCTAGATCTGGTACGGCGGAAGGAGAGTCGAAAGGACTAGCAAGATTTGAAAAGGTTGGAGCGGGGAATTGGGTGAGGTTCTTTGTCATTGGTATTGCTCTCGATTGGTTTGGACGAGAGCAATGGTCTAGAGATTGGGCGGCGGTGAGCAGTTCACTTCCATTTGAAATTTCAGGTTTACACCACAAAGTTGCGCTTGAGAATTGCCTCGACACTTTTACGAGACAACGCCTTTTCGGTTTCAAGGGCGATCCACTCAGGGCGCTGCGCGAGTGGCTTTGCGACTTCCTGCTCGAGCCAGGAATGTACCTTCGAGGTGATATCCCTGTGTGACATGCCGCTCGCCAAGTAATGAAGGGCCTGCTTAGTGATGGCCGCATCGCGAGTGGTCATGTCTTGAGCTCGCCCTATCCCACTGACGACGCCACCTTTCTTGCGAATGGCGTTTTTGATAGCTCTATCTGCAATCGGGGTCAGCTCATCATCGATAAGGCAGGGGAGTGAAGTAATCGGCTCCAGATGAAGCACATATTGCTCGAGCGCCTCAATGCGTTCCCGCGGGTCAATCTGAGTCTCGACGAATTTACAGTAGAAGCTCCACGGCCAGTCGGTCGGATGCTTCGATACGTATGACCAGACCTTCTGATCGGCTTCACGCATCCAATCGCTCAAGATCCCGAGCGCCTTCACGGCGCAGGCCATTATGTAGGCCGCATGAGCCTCTCGATCCGAAGCAGCGTGACAACCGCTGTATTGTCGAACCCAGTGGGCGAGGCGCGCTCTGTGGTCGGTAGAGGCGTACTGAAAAATGGTTTCCTCATGCACGGTGGCCTTGATGCACATGCTGCTGAGATCGCTGCTGATGCCGCTGCTCTGGATGCGCTGACAGCACTGATCGATCAAGTAACACACATCAGTGAGCTGTTCGCGGCACAGTGCATAAAGCGACTGGTCCGATAGGAAGCCCCTCAAGCCAGACGTGAGTGCCGACTGCGCGATGCTTTGGTTGCTAGTCATTGGTCAGAGGCTCGCGCATCGTGTGCACCTCGATCCCACGCCCTATATTTAGCGAGCGTGACCAGCGAAAGTCCTTTGCGAGCGCGGGACAAGCCGCGGCCCGCAGCAGGGCGAGGGCTCGTTTTGGCGTTACACGTTTGAGCCGAGTTACACCGGGAGTAGGGGGGGCTGAGCATTCGTGTAACGGGCGTGAAAGCCAATGAATTCAGGCGTATGGTAGCGATTGTTACATGCGTAACACCTGTAACACCGATTTTTGGGAGGATATGGAAACGCACGTTCATACCACTTCTTCAAAATGCCCGTTAACGACATATCCGGCTGCTAACTGGTCCAGGTAATCCGCGTACCACTGCATCATCGTAGTACGTTGTTTAACGTAGACCGCTTTGTTGTAAACACCTGCAACTCCATCCTTCACATGGGAAAGTTGGGCCTCGATATGGTTCTCATCAAAACCGTGCTCGTTCAATATCGTGCTGGCGATGTGTCGGAATCCGTGGCCAGTTTGTCGACCTTCATAACCGAGGCGACGTAACGCCATTAGGAAGACAGTGTTGGAGCGTGCTTTGGTTGTGTCGCTGCGGCCTGGGAAAAGTAACTGGTAGCTGCCGGTCAAAACATACAGCTCTTTCAGCAGAGTTACTGCTTGGCGCGGAAGTGGCACTAGGTGCTCTCGGCGACGTTTCATTCGCTCCGCCGGGATTGTCCATAGCGCTTTTTTTAAGTCGAATTCTGACCATCGAGCCTCCCGAATTTCGGACGGACGACATGCCAGCATGGAAAGCAGATGCAGGCCGATACGAATATCCATAGCACTTGGATACGCTCGGATTGCTCGGAGCAGCGGAGGCAGTTCTTCTTGGGATACATGGGCGTAGTTTTCCGCCGGTTTCGTCTGAAGAAATTTGTGAAGGCCTTCCAACGGATTGTGGGTTGCCCGGCCGGTTACCCTAGCAAGATCGTATATCTCTCGACACATTCCCCGTACACGGCTGGTCTGCTCAATGATCCCTTTCCGTTCCATCGAGCGAAGAAAGTCCATCCACTCCATCGGAAGGATCTCGCGATAGGAGCGCGTTCCGAAAACTGGGAAGACGTGAAGCTCTAAAGCGCCGATGGTTCGAACGGCGGTGCCGTTGGTCCAGCCTTTTCGTTTGGACGCGTACCACTCCCGAGCAAGTTTCTCAAAGGTATTACTGGCGCTTTCCAACTCCGCAGCTTTCTTGGCTCGCATCGTTGCCAAGCGGTTGCTCCCTTCAGCTGTACTAGCCCGCAGTTCGGTCGCTTTCTGTCGTGCAGCAGATCCAGTAACTGCCGGGTAACTGCCTAGCCCTATCCAGGACCACTTACCGTCAGTCTTCTTGTATCGAAGCTGCCATGACTTTTTGCCATCGGGCCGCACTCGTAGATACACGTTGTTTCCATCGTGCTCGCGGTACTCCTTGGAATCGGGTTCCAGAGTCGCTACGACCGTGTCTGCTAGAGGACGACGTTTGATTTCATTGCGCTTCATTTCCTTGTACCCATCAGTTTCAATTTACATCCGTGGTACACGGGAGGATACAGCGCATGCTGGGATAGGGGTAGATAGGGACGGATAGCCAGAAACAAGAAAGCCCGCACAGGGCGGGCTTCTTGGGGTGTTTCGTAGACTGTCTGAGACAGGTCTAGATTGCTATTTGGTGGAGCCGGGGGGATTTGAACCCCCGTCCGCCAGTACTCCGCTGTCGGTACTACATGCGTAGCCGTGTCTATTAAGTTAACCCTCAGCGACCCGACGGGCAGGGTGCTTTGGGCGAGTTGTGTAAGTTTTAGCCGCTTCGTCCACAACGTACTGCACGGCGATTCTGTTCTATATGACAATCATTTTGGGTTTACAGACATCCCCTGATGATTGCTGGACCCGAAGGTACCAGGAGCATTGTCAGCTGCAATTAAGCAGCGAGAGCAACACCGTATTGGTCGTCATTGGCAACTATAAGTAGTTGCAACAGTGGGTTTACGACTTCTGTTACCAAGTCGGCATGCACCTAAAGTTTCGCAACCGGCGTCGAATCCTAAACGGCCCCGAACTCATTGCTCTGTACATCTTGATGAGCAACAAGCCTGCGCAGTGTACGCCAAACGACGTGGGAAGGCCAACCCGAAGGTTGGCCTTGTGGTGTTTCAGTTGCGCGTCGGATTGCGAATCTGCATTTTGGTGATCAGTGCTGAAGTGACCTCTACGCAATCCTTGTCATTACCGGCCGCTTGAGCCGCTTCGGCTTTTTCCTGAGCTTCCTTGACATTGTTCATGGACGTTTCAGGAATGGACGGCTGGCTGGTGACGAAGTCCTTGATGGTTTGAAGATTCCCGGCACAAAGGTCTTTGTCTGCCGCAAACACCGGCGACGTCAGCAGGGCACCAGCGATGAACAATCCAGCAATTGCAGAATGCTTCATGGGTATCTCCTTGAACGGTTGGTCTCGGTGCTGCCGGACGATCTGGCGGCGATGCCGAGGTCGTAACAGGCCGCGTTCGTATCGGGCCTGATCAATCGACCGCGACGACACACAGGAATTCGGTTTTTTTTACAGCGGGTATGAAACGCACGAATCATCACCCCAAACCGGTCAGGCCGACTCAAAGACTAGTCGGCTCCTGGATTATTTGTTGGTGTTGCCGGTGGTTTTCTGGATTTCCAGAATGATTTGCTGGGTTTCCGCCAGACATTCGTCGATCTTGCCTTGGGCTTTCAAGGCCCGGGCTTTGCTCACACTGGCCGAGACGCGCGAATTCAGATCCGGCGACGTCTGGTACTGCGCCTTGGCGTTGTCGATTGTCTGCAAATTCGCCTCGCACAAGCTCTCTGGCTTGTCAGCGGCGAAGGAAGAAGAGGCCATTATCGAGGCCGTAACGAAAAGACCTAACAGTACAGAACGCTTCATGAGTATCTCCTTGCACCGAGGAGTCCACACTTCGCCGACCGTGACAGCAGGCCACCGAAAAGAGGACAAGCCCCGAGTGTTCGGGGCCTGTTCTGTGGACTGCCGTCTCGCGCAGGGGTTCTGTTTTTCTTCAGCAGGCCTTTGCCTGAGTCACCCGATCTACCAGATAAACCAGACCGTGATAGTCGATCCCGCCATGCTGGGTCAGGCCGATTTCGCACGTGCGGCTGGTGGAAATCCCTTCGCTGCAATGCTGCACCGCGTCCTTCAGTGTGCGCAGCGAGTGGCTGTTCAGTTCCGGCGTGGTAAAGCCCTTGTCACCGGCAAATCCGCAGCAATGAATACCCTCCGGAATCACCACGTTTTTGCTGCACTTGCGCGCCAGATCGATCAGCGCCTGGCTTTCACCCAGGTGCTGAGTGCTGCAGGTCACATGCACCGCAATCGGCGCGTCCTGTGGGGTGAAATCCAGTCGATCAAGAAGGTGCGTACGAATGAAACGCACGGGGTCGTACAGGTCCAGGCGCACATCTCCCACGTCCTGCACCAGGCGCAAGGTGCATGGGCTGGTGTCGCAGTAGATCGGATCGAGCCCGCCGCGACTGGCGTGCAGAAGCGCGCTGATCAACTCCTGACGCTTGTGCTCGGCCTGTTCTGCATAGCCTTTGGAGGCGAAGGGCTGACCGCAGCAGAGGTTGTCCTGATTGTCCGGGAAGACCACTTGGTAACCGGCCTTTTCCAGCAGGCCACGGGTTTTGTCGTACAGCGACATCTGCTCCTTGTCACCCGCCGCCGGGCCCATGACCCGCGATACGCACGCCGCCAGATAGACCACGCGCGGGCGCTCATCGGACACACTCGGGCTGAAGCGAATGGCTTTTTCCGGTTGCGGCATTGCGTTGGTCCACAGCGGCACCTGGCCTTTGGACAATCGCGTCAGCGTCGCCGAGAGCCTGGCCAGACGCGGCGCGCCCAGCAGCATCCGTGCGCCATTGGCGACATGCAGGGTGAAGCGCGCGCCTTGCAGGGTCTTGGCGAAGTTTCCTTCAATCCAGTCAGCAGTTTTCTGATGCGTTGCGTGTCGGCCACGGAGCTTTTTCACCAGGTCGCCGGTATTGATGCCTACAGGGCAGCGTTGCGCGCACAACCCGGTCGCGGCGCAGGTGTCGATGCCTTGGTATTCGTAGGCTTTTTCCAGTTCGCTGGTGTCGACGCCGGCGCGTTTTTTCGCCTGAATATCACGCCAGATCACGATGCGCTGGCGCGGGCTGAGGGTCAGGCCTTTCGACGGGCAGACCGGTTCGCAGAAACCACACTCGATGCATTTGTCGACGATCTCGTCGGCTGCCGGCAGTGGTTTCAGATGCTTGAGGTGGATCTGCGGATCTTCGCTGAGCACCACGTCCGGGTTGAGGATGCCTTTCGGGTCGAGCAGGCGTTTGAGCTGCCACATCAATTGATAGGCGTCGCTGCCCCATTCCAGCTCTACGAAGGGCGCCATGTTGCGTCCGGTACCGTGTTCAGCCTTGAGTGAACCGCCGAATTCCACTGCCACCAACTGCGCCACATCGTCCATGAACGCTTGATAGCGTGCGACTTCTTCCGCGCTGTTGAAGCCTTGGGTGAAGACAAAGTGCAGATTGCCTTCCAGCGCGTGTCCGAAAAGGATCGCTTCGTCGTAGGAGTGTTTGTCGAACAACTCGATCAAGCGGTTAACGCCGATGGCCAGTTGCTCGACCGGAAAGGTCACGTCTTCGATGATCACCGTGGTGCCGGTTTTACGCACAGCGCCGACGGCGGGGAAGGTGTCCTTGCGGATCGCCCAAAGCTTGGCGTTCTCGGCAGGGTCTTCGGTGAAGTCGACCTGCTTTTCCACCGGGAAGCCACTGAGCGACGCCATGATCTGCGCCAGTTGTTCCTGCAGCAAAGTGGAAGACGCGGCGCGGGATTCGATGAGCAACGCGCAGGCATTATTCGACAACTGTTGTACGAAAGTGGGCATGCCCGGTTTGTCTTGCACCGAACGCAAGCTGCGGCGATCCAGCAGCTCTACGGCGGACACCGGTTGGCTTTTCAGCACGGTGACCGCGTTGCAGCAGGTCTCCACATCCGGGAACACGATCAGTGCCGACGCCTTGTTCGGGTGGTCGATTACCGTGTCGTAAGTTACCGCGCTGATGAAGCCGAGCGTGCCTTCAGAGCCGACCAGCAAGTGGCTCAAGATATCCACAGGCTCGTCGAAATCCACCAGCGCGTTGAGCGACAGACCGGTGGTATTTTTCAGACGATATTTGTGGCGGATTCGCGCAGCCAGTTCGGCGTTGGCGCGGGTCTCGCGGCCCAACGTCGCCAGGCGCTCCAGCAGCTCGCCGTGACTTTCACGAAACGCGACGACATTGGCGGCGTCTTCGGTGTCGAGGCGCGTACCGTCGGCCAGCACCAGGCGAATCCCGGCCAGCGTGTGATAGGTGTTTTGCGCCGTGCCGCAGCACATGCCGCTGGCGTTGTTGGCGACGATACCGCCGATCTTGCAGGCGTTGATCGACGCCGGGTCCGGACCGATCTTGCGGCCGAACGGGGCTAGCCATGCGTTGGCCTGCGCGCCGATGACGCCCGGCTGCAGGCGGATTTGCATGCCGTGATCACGAATCTCGCGGGCGTTCCAGTTATCCCCAAGCACAATCAGCACCGAATCGCTGATCGCCTGCCCGGAAAGGCTGGTCCCGGCGGCGCGGAAGGTCACCGCGACCTGATCGCGTTGGGCCAGTTGCAGCAATGCCACCACTTCGTCCTCGGACTCGACGCGGATCACCAGTTTCGGGATCAGCCGATAAAAACTGGCGTCAGTGCCGAACGCCAGCGTCGATAACGGATCGTCAAAGCGGCGGTCGGCCGGAATCAGTTGTTGCGCATCGCGCAGGAAATTCGCCGGTAACGTCATTGGTCCTCCAGAATCAGAACCACCAGGTCTTTCGGACCGTGGGCGCCGTAGGCCAGCACTTGTTCGATGTCAGCGGTTTTCGACGGGCCGGACACCAGCAGCGCGTTGGTCGGCATGCCTTGCGCCCACTCGAATTCCTGTTGCACCTGATAGAAGTTGTCGCGGATTTCGCTGGCCTTGAGCAGGGCGAAATGCACAGGCGGCACCAGACTCATCAGCCTTGGTTCTTCACGGGTTGGCCACAGAATCAGGCTGCCGGTGGCGGCGATAGCGCCGAGGGTGCCGGTGAGGCTGGCGGGAGTGTCGTTGAACAGCTCGGCTTTCCATTCTTCCATCGGCCGGTCGTAGGATTTCAGCGTCGGCAGATCAGGATTGTTCGCCCAGTGCTGTGTGATTTTTTCACCGTGCCGCGTAGTCGGTGCGATCAACAGGCTTGGCAGCTGGCGATCACGCAGCAATTGCGCGAGCAGTGCCGGCCATTCTTTATCAGAGGTCAGATGGATTTCGGTGTGTACCGCTTCCATCAGTTTGCGCAGTTGCGGGATGCGTTGTTCGGCGCTGTAGGTGTAAGGCTGCGTTACCAGATCGACATCAAAGTCGTCGGTGATCGGCGTGGCGCCGGTCAGACTTTTCCGCAGTTTGCCGAGGATATTTTGCTTGGCGCTCATTTGCGGTCTCCCTGTTTGGCCAGATGCTCGCGGGCCATGTCATGCAACGAGCGGGCGGCGGGTTTCGGCGCGCTGTGGTTCTGCGTCCACGGGCCAATGTTGCCTGGCGTCAGGGCGCGCAGGCGCGTGGCGAAGAAGCCGAACAATCGATACAAGGTCGGCGAGCTGTTGAGCCTGGCCCAGGCGTTCCAGATAAAACGCTCCTTGCGCGAATATTTGCTGCCCTGGCCGCGCATCACTTGATGTGGGCTGTCCGGTGCTTTGACGTTCTCTTCACGTAGGCGACGCAGGATCGCCGGGATAGGAATTTTTACCGGGCACACTTCACCGCAGGCACCGCACAGCGAAGACGCGCTCGGGTGATCCGGAACCTTGGCCAGACCGACCATGTGCGGCGTGATGATTTTGCCGATCGGACCCGGATAGACCTCGCCGTAGGTGTGGCCGCCGACGCGGGTGTAGACCGGGCAATGATTCATGCACGCGCCGCAGCGAATGCAGTTGAGGGTCTGGCGCAGTTCACTGTCGGCAAAGGCCTGGCTGCGACCGTTGTCGAGCAGCACCAGATGCACTTCCTGCGGGCCGTCGAGTTCGTGTTCCTTGCGCGGGCCTGAGATCATGTTGACGTAGGTGGTGATCGGAATGCCCAGCGCCGAGCGGGTCAGCAGCGATAGTAGTGGCACCACATCGCGCAGGTTCTCGACGACTTTTTCGATGCCGGTGACGGCGATATGCACGGGCGGCACGGTGGTGGTCATGCGCCCGTTGCCTTCGTTTTCCACCAGCAGCAGGGTGCCGGTTTCGGCTACGGCGAAGTTGACGCCGGAGACGCCGATGTCCGCTTCGAAGAATTTCTGCCGCAGGACTCTGCGACCGATTTGAATGAGTTGGTCAACGTCCTTGGTGTACTCCACGCCAAGTTTGTCGTGGAACAAGGACGCGACCTGACCGGCATTCTTGTGGATCGCCGGCATAATGATGTGTGAAGGCTTCTCGTGGTCGAGCTGGACGATGTATTCCCCCATATCGGACTCCAGGCATTCAACACCTTGAGCCTCGAGGAAATGGTTCATCTCCATCTCTTCGCTGACCATTGATTTGCCCTTGATCACTTGCCGCGCCTCGTGAGCGCGGATGATCGAGAGGACGATGCCATTGGCCTCGTCCACCGTCTCCGCCCAGTGCACTGTCACACCGTTGCGGGTCAGGTTCTGTTCCAGTTGCTCGAGCAGGTCGGGCAACTTGGAGAGCGCACGCGCCCTGATCGAGTTGCCCAGGGCACGCAAATGTTCTCTTTCGTGGGCATCGCTGAAAGCCGCTGCCCGTTTGGTCATCAGTGAATCCATGGCAGTGCGGAAGTTGTTCCGTAACTGCGCATCGCCCAAGGCGTTGTGGGCCCGGGTGCGGAAATCTTCTTCTACGGCGACCGTAGGAATAATCGTCGAGGTGCTCATTTCGCACCTCCGGTTCGCTGCCAGAGGAAGCTCGCTAGATGTTGCCCGCGCAGCGCTTCCTGCTGTTTTTCCAGCGAGCCGTTGATATTCATCAAACAGCCGCAGTCGGCACTCAATACCTTGTGTGCGCCGGAATCCTTCAGCGCTTTGGTCTTGTCAGCCACCATCGCGCCGGAAATGTCTGGCATACGGACGCTGAATGTCCCACCGAAGCCACAGCATTCGCTTTCGTGGTCGTGGTTGACCCGTTCCACGTTGCTCAACTGCGCCAACAACTCGCGACCGTGCAGGTGGGTGTTCATTTCTCGGCGCGCCGAACACGAAGTGTGTAGCGCGACTTTGACCGGCGCGCCGCTGTCCTGGAACTGCACCTTGCAGACGAACAGCAGAAACTCGGCCAACTCATAGGTGCGGGCCGCGAGGGCCTGAACCTGTTTCAACGTTTCCGGCTCGTCCTTGAACAAGTCGGCGTAATGTTCGCGCAACATGCCCGCGCAGGAGCCCGACGGCACCACTACCGGATAATCCCCGGCGAACAACGCCAGTTGCGAGCGCGCCACGGTCCGTGCCTGCTCGGTGTAACCGGAGGTGTAGGCCGGTTGTCCGCAGCAGCTTTGCCCTTGCGGGTATTCGACCTTGATGCCTTCGCGCTCCAGCAAGTGGATCGCATCCATTCCGGCTTCGGGGTAGAACAGGTCGACCACGCATGTGCCGAACAGGTAGACCCGCGACGGTTTCTCGCTGGGGTATTGCCGAGGTTCGGGCAGAGGCGGTGCAACGCGGGTCGCGTTCGGCACAGCGTTGTAATAAAGCTCGCTCATCAGGCGTGTCTCCGGGTGGTCCCGGTTATCCGTCCGCTGAGGCTGCTGAATATAAAGAGCGTTGCTTTCAGCAGCCTTACAGACCGGGTGTGAATTGCTGACGCCGGAATCACGAACCGGCGTCGGTTTTTTCCATGTCGCTTGTAGGCTTCTTATTGGTTTAGTGCACCAGCATGCCGGTGAACCAGTAGGCCTGAGCCAGGGTGATCAGACCGACAATCGTTGCAAAGAATAGGCTGTGCTTGAGGGTGAAGCGGAACAGATCCGATTCCTTGCCCACCAGACCGGTCGCGGCGCAGGCCACGGCGATCGATTGTGGCGAGATCATCTTGCCGGTTACGCCGCCGCTGGTGTTCGCCGCGACCAGCAGCGTGTCGTTGACGCCGATCTGGTGCGCGGTGGTCGCTTGCAAAGAACTGAACAGCGCGTTCGACGAAGTATCGGAACCGGTGAGGAACACGCCCAGCCAGCCGAGAAACGGCGAGAAGAACGGAAACGCTGCACCAGTACCCGCCAACACCAATGCCATGGTCGAAGACATGCCGGAGTAGTTGGTGACAAAAGCGAAGGCCAGCACCATGCCGATCGACAGGATTGGCCAGCGCAGTTCGTAGAAGGTCTCTTTCAAAGTGGTAAGACCAATTTTGAAATTGATCTTCAGCACCAGCATCGAAATAAGTGCCGAGAAGAAAATCGCTGTGCCGGTCGCGGAAATCGGGTCGAGTTTGAATACGGCCGGGATCGCAGTTGGCGCAGCCACGATCGGCGCAGTCTTGATCACCAGTTGATCAAGGTGCGGGATCGCGAAGTTGAACACCCACGCATACATCGAGCCGCCAGCGGCGAACATGGCTTTGAAAGGCTTCAGTGTCCAGATCGTCACCAGCACGGTGAGAATCAGGAACGGCGACCATGCTTTGAAAATTTCCCCGAGGCTGTAAGGCGAAGCCACGGTGGTGCGCTTCTGGCCGAAACCGCCGACGCTGGCGGTAATCGCAGCGCTGGATGTAGCGCCGGCGATTTGCGCGCCTGCGGTGCGTTTCGGCTGCCAGATCTTCAGGAACAATGTCAGCGAAATCAGGCTGGCCAGCGCCGAGGTGATGTCCGGCAGTTCCGGGCCGATGAAGTTCGACGTGAAGTACTGAGTCACGGCGAAGCTCAGGCCTGCGACCAGTGCAGCGGGCCAGGTTTCGCGCACGCCGCGCAGGCCATCCATCATGAATATCAGCCAGAACGGTACGAACAGCGACAGCAGCGGTAGCTGACGACCGGTCATGGCGCCAATCTTGAATGCATCGATGCCAGTCACTTGGCCGGCCACGATGATCGGAATACCCAGCGCACCGAACGCGACTGGTGCGGTGTTGGCGATCAGGCATAGACCAGCGGCGTACAGCGGGTTGAAACCCAGTCCGACGAGGAGCGCGGCGGTAATCGCGACCGGCGCACCGAAACCGGCGGCACCTTCCAGGAATGCACCGAAGCAGAAGCCGATCAGCAGCACTTGCAGGCGTTGGTCGTCAGTGATCGACAGTACCGAACTGCGAATGACCTCGAACTGACCACTCTTGACCGTCAGTTTGTAAAGAAAAACGGCCGCGACAATGATCCACGCAATCGGCCACAGGCCGTAGGCGAAGCCATACCCGGCTGCGGCGAACGCCATGTCGACCGGCATCTGGAACGCGAAGATCGCCACGGCAATCGACAAGGCAAGCGTGATGCTGCCGGCCACATGACCTTTGAGGCGGAACACCGCCAAAGCGAGGAAGAAGAAAACGATGGGGATGACGGCCGCGAGTGCGGAGACGCCGAGACTGCCGAGCGGGCTGTAGAGCTGTTGCCAGGTTTGCATATGGGGTGGCCCCTAATTGTTGTTGGTCAGGCACTGTCAGCGTTCTTGGATAATTGGTAATACCAATTTACAATCGCTGTTGGCTAGGGTAAAAGCCTTGATGTCGGTGTGTCAATTTGTCGCCCTGAAACTTTTGTCGAATGAGCGGTGCAGAACGCATCTGATCTGGTCGGGCGATTGTTTTCTGGCAGGTGTCGACAGCGCGCCGATAGGCCAGAATAGAGAGCCCGGCGAGCGGTCGGGATCGTGGAGAAATGAGTTATGGGGTTTGATCAGATACGTCAGCGCCGTTTGTCTGACGACATTGTCGAGCGGCTCGAGGGGATGATTCTCGAAGGCACGCTGAAGTCCGGTGAGCGGCTGCCAGCGGAGCGCACGCTGGCCGAGCAATTTGGCGTATCACGTCCGTCGCTGCGTGAGGCGATTCAAAAACTGGCGGCCAAGGGTTTGCTGGTCAGTCGCCAGGGCGGCGGCAATTATGTGGTGGAAAGCCTGGGTTCGACCTTTAGCGATCCTCTTCTGCAATTGCTCGAAAGCAATCCCGAGGCGCAGCGTGACTTGCTGGAATTTCGGCACACTCTGGAGGCATCGTGCGCCTATTACGCTGCATTGCGCGCTACCGATGTTGATCGCGAGCGTCTGACAGCCGCATTCGAAGAACTGCAGGATTGCTACACGCGTCACGACGATGTCAGTCGGGCGGAGGAGGGCGCGGCGGATGCGAAGTTTCATCTGGCGATTGCCGAAGCCAGTCATAACGCCGTGTTGCTGCACACCATTCGCGGGCTGTTCGATCTGCTCAAGCGCAACGTCGTGACCAACATCGGCGGGATGTACAAACAGCGCACGGAAACCCGCGACATGCTGATCACTCAGCATCGGGAATTGTATCTGGCGATTATCGAAGGTCGTGCAGAGCAGGCAAGGGAAGTCTCCAGTCGACACATTTTGTATGTGCAGGAAGTGCTGGAAGAGGTGCGCCAGGAGGTTCAGCGGATGGCTCGGGCGGAGCGGCGCAAGGGGATGTGAGGTGGCAAATTAATTGTGGCGAGGGAGCTGGCTGTCGCTGAGGCGCGCAGCGGCTCTCGCTTGTTAATGTTCGCGAGAACCGATTGCGCCTGCTGCGCAGGCGAGCGGGAGCAAGCTCCCTCGCCACAGGTGCGGCATCAGGGCAGGGAGTTAATCTTCCTTGCCCTTGTTGCGCACGGCACGCTGCAGCTCACGACCGGCATCGCGCTCACGCTCGGTGTCACGCTTGTCGTATTCCTTCTTGCCCTTGCCCAGAGCAATCTCGCACTTGACCATGTGCTTGCTCCAATACCAGGACAGGCATACGCAGGCGTAACCCTTTTGCTGCACGGCCGCCGCAAGCTTTTCCAGCTCGCGGCGGTTGAGCAGCAATTTGCGCGTGCGCACCGGGTCGGCGATGACGTGGGTGCTTGCGGTCATCAGAGGCGTGATGTGACTGCCGAGCAGCCACGCTTCGCCATCCTTGAGCAGCACGTAACTGTCGACCAGTTGCAGCTTGCTTGCCCGCAGACTTTTTACTTCCCAGCCGGCCAGGACCAGACCAGCCTCGAACTTGTGTTCGATGAAGTAATCGTGTCGCGCCTTTTTGTTCTGCGCGATGGTCCCTGTTGGGTGTTTCTTCTGTTTAGCCATAGGGGCGGCATTATATGGAGATAAACGGCTGTCGGCTACGGTGATGCTGCGTGCTTGAGCAGGTTGAGTGAATCCCGGACAATGCGGCCTCTTTTTCTAACGCTTGGGCGTGATAAACGATGTCGACAGACAAGGTTTCTGTCCACGGCAGTTGGGCTAGCCGCTGGGTATTCATACTCGCCGCGACCGGTTCGGCCGTGGGACTGGGTAGTATCTGGAAGTTCCCCTACATGGTCGGGGTCTACGGCGGCGGCGCCTTTGTGCTGATGTTTCTGGCGTGCATCGCACTGATCGGGATCCCGGTCATGCTCGCTGAAACCCTGATCGGCCGGCGCGCTCGGCAGAGTCCGGCGAACGCCTTGAAGGTGCTGGCACTGGAAGCCGGGCACTCGGCCAAGTGGTCTTGGGGCGCGTTTGCCGGGATGATCACGGCATTGTTGATCCTGTCTTTCTATAGCGTGGTCGGCGGCTGGTCGCTGGATTACATCGTCGATATGGGGCGCGGTGATTTTCAGGGTGCCAGCGCCGATCAAGTCGGTGCCTATTTCGGTAATGTCATCGCCGACCCATGGCGTCTGACACTTTGGCACACAGTTTTCATGCTTTTGTCGGCGCTGGTGATCGCCAAAGGTGTGGTCGCCGGGCTGGAGCGCAGTTTGCGCATCATGATGCCGCTACTGTTCGTGATGGTGCTGGTGCTGCTGGGTTACAGCATGACCACCGGGCATTTCATGGAGGGCGTGCATTTCATGTTCGATTTCCACCCGGAAAAGGTCCTCGACGGCTTGTTGCCGGCCATGGGGCACGCGTTTTTCTCGCTGAGCGTAGGCGTGGGCTCGATCATGATCTACGGTGCTTACATGCCGAAGAACACGTCGCTGTCCGGCACGGTGGTTGGCGTAGCGCTGCTTGATACCTTCGTGTCGCTGGTGGCCGGCCTGGCCTTGTTCCCGATTGTATTCGCTGGCGGGCTGAACCCTAGCGAGGGGCCTGGCTTGATGTTCGTCAGTCTGCCATTTGCTTTCGGTAACGTGGCTTTTGGCCAACTGATGGGCGTTGTGTTCTTTGTTCTGGTGGCGATTGCTGCCTGGAGTTCGGCGATTTCTCTGCTGGAGCCGATGGTTGCCTATCTGGTTGAACGCACGAAAGTCAGCCGTGCCTGGGTGACTTTCTGGTTGGCATTCATTTGCTGGTTCGTCGGTCTGGGCACGGTGTTTTCCTTCAATATCTGGAAGGAAGCCAAATTTTTCGTGAACGAAGGCGGGATGTTCCATCTCTACCAATGGGGGGCAGCGGGCGGTCTGGATTTCTTCGGCGTGATCGACTTCTTCACCTCGCGAATCATGTTGCCACTCGGCGGATTGTGCTTCGTGCTGTTCGCCGGTTGGGTGATGGGGCGTGAAGCGGTACGTGACGAGTTGTCTATCCGTCACCCGGCATTGTTTGCCCTGTCCTTGTTTTTGATGCGCTACGTGGCGCCCATCGGCATTGTTGTAGTGTTTGCCGCTCAGTTCTGGAAGTAACGCTCACATGACGACACATATTCAACGATCTGCCCTGCTGCCTTATCCGGCGCAGTTCCTTTATGACCTGGTCAACGACGTGGCGCGGTACCCGGAGTTCTTGCCGTGGTGCTCGTCTGCTGAAGTGCTGGAAAGTTCGCCCGAGCATATGCGTGCCAGTGTTGGCGTGGCCAAGGGCGGGCTCAGTCAGCATTTCGTGACACGCAATACGCTGGTGCCGGGGCAGTCGATCGAGATGAACCTTGAAGAAGGGCCTTTCAATCAGTTGCACGGTGTCTGGGTGTTCAAGGCGTTGAACGAGAAGGCGTGCAAGATCAGTCTGGATCTGTCCTTCGATTACGCGGGCCCGCTGGTGCGAGCTACGCTGGGACCGTTGTTCAATCAGGCAGCGAACACGCTGGTGGATGCATTCTGCCAGCGCGCCAAGCAGATGCATGGTTGAGTCGGTGATCGGGATAGAGGTCGTGTATGCGGCCGTGGATCGTCAGGTCTTGCGCGCGGTCAGTGTTCCCGAAGGGATTACCGTACGGGAGGCGTTGCTCAAGTCTGGGATTGGCGACGAGTTCCCGGAGCTTGATCTGACGGAGTGCCCGGTGGGTATCTTTGGCAAAGTGATTGCCGATCCTCAGGTTCGTCTGATTCAAGCGGGGGATCGCATCGAAATTTATCGCCCGCTGCTCGCCGATCCCAAGGAAGTGCGGCGCTTGCGTGCCGCCAAGGCTGCGGCGGCGAAAGCTCGAGAGCAGTAATCAAGCTGAATTGCAGGCAATAAAAAACCCGGAATCTCCGGGTTTTTTATTGCGTCGCAAATTATTGCGGCGAGGTATCCAGCGGCTCTGGTGTCGGAACCGGAACGGTTTCCACACCATCGACGTCCTTCTGGATCTGATCCAGCAAGGAACCTGGCTTGACCGGTTTTTCCGGTTTTGGCTTCTCGGCGTTTTCAGCAGGAGCGGTCACGGTAGTGCCACTGTCCTTGCCGAGAATGGCTTCGTCACGGCTTACGCCCGGCATGAAGTCACCGGACAGGCTGACAAGCTGGTCGTTTGAGTTGAAAATAACGCTGATGCGTTCCTGTTGGCGTTCACCGCCACCCGGTTGCAGGCTGTACAGATAATCCCAGCGATCGGCATGGAACGTGTCGGCAAGCAGAGGGTTGCCCATGATAAACCGTACTTGCGGCCGGGTCATTCCCGGGCGTAACTGGTCTATCATGTCCTGCGTGACGACATTGCCCTGCTGGATGTCGATTTTGTAAACCCCGGGGAATGAACAACCGGCGAGTGCGAGCAGTCCCACAAAGGTGAAACTGGTTAGCAAGAGCTTGGTGTTTTGCATCGGTGGGCGACTTCCACTATCTTGGCTGGGACAACGTAAACGCCGATCATACCCGCATTAAGAGAAGCTGCGAAGCAGCATCGCGAGAAAGCTGACCATGGTTGAAAATAGCGAACTACGCAAAGCCGGCCTCAAAGTGACCCTGCCACGGGTCAAGATCCTGCAAATGCTCGACTCTACCGAGCAGCGTCACATGAGTGCCGAGGACGTCTACAAGGCGTTGATGGAAGCGGGCGAGGACGTCGGTCTGGCCACGGTTTACCGTGTTCTGACCCAGTTCGAAGCAGCTGGCCTCGTGGTCCGTCACAATTTCGACGGCGGCCACGCGGTATTCGAATTGGCCGACGGTGGCCACCACGACCATATGGTCAACGTGGACTCAGGCGAAGTCATCGAATTCTTCGACGAGGAAATCGAAAAACTTCAGAAAGCGATCGTCGAGAAGCATGGCTTCGAGATGGTTGATCACAACCTGGTGCTGTACGTCCGCAAGAAAAAGTAAGCATGTCGCGCGAATTTCAGGTTCGCGAAACGAGCGAAGGCGACCCAAGGGTCGCCTTCGTGCTTTCTGCCGTTCTTAAACTTTCGCGGTAACCACCATTTTTTTCGCGTGGGCCAGGGACTCCTTGGTCAAATCGATGCCGCCGAGCATCCGCGCTACTTCTTCTATACGGTCGTTCTTGCTCAATTTGGAGACGGCTGTGTGCGTTGCCTCTTCTCCACGCACCTTATGCACAAACAGATGCTGGTGACCCTGTGCCGCTACTTGTGGCAGGTGCGTAACCGTCAGAACCTGTCCGCGCTCGCCGAGGCGACGCAACAGTTGACCGACAATCTCCGCTGTCGGGCCACCAATGCCCACATCGACTTCGTCGAACACCAGTGTCGGGACACGGGATGTCTGCGCAGTGATGACCTGGATCGCCAGGCTGATTCGTGACAGCTCACCGCCGGATGCGACTTTCGCCAGCGCCTTCAGCGGTTGGCCGGGGTTGGCACTGACCAGCAATTCGACCTGTTCAAGTCCGTTAGGCAGGAGTTCGTCGCTGCTGTTGGCTCGCAACTCGATGGTAAATCGACCGCCAGGCATGCCCAGTCGCTGAATCTCCTGCTCCACCGCACTGGCGAGGCTCCCGGCAGCCTGATGACGCAAGTCGCTCAGCTCCCGGGCCTTTTCCTGATAGTGGCGTGCATAAGAGGCCAGTTCTTCGCCCAGGCGCTCGATGGATTCGTCATTGGCGTTGAGGGTTTCGATCTCATCCAGCAACTTCTGCTGCATTTCGCCGACTTCGTTGGGTTGAATCCGGTGCTTGCGCGCCAAGGTATAGATAGCGTCGAGACGTTCTTCCAGATATTGCAGGCGGGCCGGGTCGGCATCGAAGTTGTCGAGGAAGCGATTGAGCTCACCGACAGCTTCTTCGACCTGAATCTGTGCGCTGGTCAGCAGGCTGCTGGCTTCGCCCAGGGCGCCAACGGAGTTGTTCACACTCGACAGGCGATTGAGGCTGGCGGTCAATGCGTTCAGCACATTGCCGGAATCACTTTCGCTGCACTGTTCGACCACCTGTCGGCAGATGCCAAGCAAGGTTTCGGCATTGGTCAGATTCTTGTGTTCCTGCTCCAGTTGTTCGAGCTCGTTATCCCCAAGACCCAGATTTTCAAGCTCTTCGAGCTGGTAGCTGAGCAGTTGATGGCGGGCGCGTTGTTCATCACCGGAGTTGGAGAGGCGCTCCAGTTCCTGGCGAGTCTGGCGCCAGCGCTGTGCGGCGAGCTGAACCTGACGGGCCAGATCGGTGGCGCCGGCATATTCGTCGAGCAGGCGACGATGGGTGTCGGTTTTCAGTAGGGATTGGTGTTCGTGCTGGCTATGGATATCTATCAGCAATTCGCCGAGGGCCTTGAGATCGCCAAGCGGGCAGGGCGTGCCATTGATGTAGCCACGCGAACGGCCCTCCGAGGTGATCACCCGGCGCAGGATGCAGGGGCCGTCGATGTCCAGATCGCGTTCGGCCAGCCAGGCGCTGGCTTCGGGAATGTCACTCAGGTCGAAGGTCGCCAGAATATCGGCCTTGTCGGCGCCCGGGCGGACTACGCCGCTGTCGGCGCGATCACCGAGGGTCAGGCCCAGTGCGTCGAGCATGATCGACTTGCCAGCGCCGGTTTCCCCTGTGATCACGCTCATCCCGCGATCAAGTTCGAGATCGAGATGTTCAACGATGGCGTAGTTGTGTACGGACAGGTGCACCAGCATAAAGGCCGCTCCCAGGCTTTAGGTCTGGTTATTTATACAGTGTTTTGTTTCGGGCTGACAATGCCCTCGCTTAGCTCGATTTGCTTGAACAGAAAATCTTCTTAGTGCATCGAGGCATGAGAAAGCGGCACTTTTTTGTAGGGTTAATGCTTGAAAGCCCTTGAAGCCTGATTTTGCGGCCCCATATATCGGGGCAGAAGCGCGAGTCGAACTCGCGGACGATATTGAAAGGAGAATTCTATGGCTGACGAACAGACAGTAGATAAGCAAAACCCAGAAGCCAATCAGGCGCCCGAGGGTTCGGGTGACGACCTGGCGACCCGTGTACAAGTGCTCGAAGAGCAATTGGCCGCCGCGCAGGATCAGTCTCTGCGTGTCGCTGCCGATCTGCAGAACGTCCGTCGTCGTGCCGAGCAGGACGTCGAAAAGGCACACAAGTTTGCTCTGGAAAAATTCGCCGGCGACCTGTTGCCGATCGTCGACAGCCTGGAGCGCGGCCTCGAGCTGTCGAATCCGGACGACGAAAGCATCCGTCCGATGCGTGAAGGCATCGAGCTGACCCTGAAAATGTTCCACGACACCCTCAAGCGTTATCAGCTTGAAGCGATCGATCCGCATGGCGAACCGTTCAACGCCGTTCAGCATCAGGCAATGGCCATGCAGGAAAGCGCCGACGTGGAACCGAACAGCGTTTTGAAGGTGTTCCAGAAGGGCTACCAGCTCAACGGTCGCCTGTTGCGTCCGGCCATGGTTGTAGTCAGCAAGGCGCCGGCGCCAATTTCGCCTTCGATTGACGAGAAGGCTTGAAATTAGCCGCAAGGCCCCCATTTAGAAGTCAAGCGTTTAAGTGCTACCGCAGTCAGCCACCACTGCTGCGGCATCCAAATCCAAAGTTTCGGGAGAGTGAACATGGGCAAAATTATCGGTATCGACCTGGGGACTACCAACTCCTGCGTCTCCGTGCTGGAAAACGGCAAGGCCAAAGTTATTGAAAACGCTGAAGGCGCGCGTACTACGCCGTCGATCATCGCTTACGCCAACGATGGCGAAATTCTGGTAGGTCAGTCGGCCAAGCGTCAGGCAGTGACCAACCCGCACAACACTCTGTACGCAGTAAAGCGTCTGATCGGTCGTCGTTTCGACGAAGAAGTTGTGCAGAAAGACATCCAGATGGTCCCTTACAAGATCGTCAAGGCTGACAACAACGACGCCTGGGTTGAAGTGAACGGCCAAAAAATGGCGCCGCCACAAATCTCGGCTGAAATTCTGAAGAAAATGAAGAAGACCGCCGAAGACTACCTCGGCGAGCCAGTGACCGAAGCGGTGATCACCGTTCCGGCCTACTTTAACGACAGCCAGCGTCAGGCGACCAAAGACGCCGGCCGCATCGCCGGTCTGGACGTAAAACGTATCATCAACGAACCAACCGCAGCCGCTCTGGCTTACGGTATGGACAAGGCCAAGGGCGATCACACCGTGATCGTTTATGACCTGGGTGGCGGTACTTTCGACGTTTCCGTGATCGAGATCGCTGAAGTTGATGGCGAGCACCAGTTCGAAGTACTGGCCACCAACGGTGACACGTTCCTCGGTGGTGAAGACTTCGACATTCGTCTGATCGACTACCTCGTTGACGAATTCAAGAAAGAAAGCGGCATGAACCTCAAAGGTGACCCGCTGGCCATGCAGCGCCTGAAAGAAGCCGCTGAGAAAGCCAAGATCGAGCTGTCGTCCGCTCAGTCGACCGACGTCAACCTGCCGTACATCACTGCAGATGCGACCGGTCCTAAGCACCTGAACGTGAAGATTTCGCGTGCCAAGCTCGAAGCACTGGTTGAAGACCTGGTTCAGCGCACCATCGAACCTTGCCGCATCGCCATGAAAGACGCAGGTCTGGACGTTGGCGCGATCAACGACGTGATTCTGGTCGGTGGTCAGACTCGTATGCCGCTGGTACAGAAGCTGGTTACTGATTTCTTCGGTAAAGAAGCTCGTAAAGACGTTAACCCGGACGAAGCGGTTGCCATGGGTGCCGCGATTCAGGGCGCTGTTCTGGCTGGTGACGTGAAAGACGTTCTGTTGCTCGACGTCAGCCCGCTGACCCTGGGTATCGAAACCATGGGTGGCGTGATGACTGCGCTGATCGAGAAAAACACCACGATTCCTACCAAGAAATCGCAAGTGTTCTCGACTGCCGACGACAACCAGGGCGCCGTGACCATTCACGTCCTGCAGGGTGAGCGTAAGCAAGCCGCACAGAACAAGTCCCTGGGCAAGTTCGACCTGGCCGACATTCCACCTGCGCCACGTGGCGTGCCGCAGATCGAAGTGACCTTCGACATCGACGCCAACGGCATTCTGCACGTTGGTGCGAAAGACAAGGCTACCGGCAAGACTCAGTCGATCGTGATCAAGGCCAACTCCGGTCTGTCCGACGAAGAAATCGAGCGCATGGTGCGTGACGCCGAAGCCAACGCTGAGGAAGACCGCAAGTTCGAAGAGCTGGCCGCTGCCCGTAACCAGGGCGATGCACTGGTTCACTCGACTCGCAAGATGATTGCTGACGCGGGCGACAAAGTCACCGCCGAAGAGAAGACTGCGATCGAAGCGGCTGTGGTTGCTCTGGAAGCTGCCGTTAAAGGCGACGACAAGGCTGCCATCGAAGCGAAGGTTGAAGAGCTGTCGAAAGTCTCCGCTCCGGTTGCTCAGAAGATGTACGCCGAACAGGCTCAGCCAGCTGATGGCGCAGCCCCGCAAGGCGAATCGGCTGAGAAGGCTGACGACGTTGTCGATGCAGAGTTCGAAGAAGTAAAAGACCACAAGTAAGTTGTTGGTCGGCCGGTTGACTGTCTTCAGGCAGTGACTGGTAGGATGTCGCCGCGCGGGAGCTAGCTCCCGCGTTGGCGTATCTGGAATACGCGAATTTTTACAGCATGCGACAAGCCTCGCGTGTTGGCGGTATGGCCGGGAATGCTCCTGCTTTTCGTGCCGAAAGTACCGCAAGAAACAAAGACCAGGATCGTTGAATTGACGTGAGTTGGGTCCGGGCCTGTATTGGGGCTCAACGAGTTTGGCCATCCTCAGGAGGGGTTTGCCGAACGTCCTCAAGAGTGCAGAAAACATATGGCAAAGCGTGACTATTACGAAGTGTTGGGTGTTGAGCGTGGCTCGAGCGATGCGGACCTGAAGAAGGCCTATCGTCGTCTGGCGATGAAACATCACCCCGACCGTAATCCCGATGACAAAGCATCGGAAGAACTGTTCAAAGAGGCCAACGAGGCCTATGAAGTATTGTCCGATTCGAGCAAGCGCGCAGCGTACGACCAGTACGGTCATGCCGGCGTCGACCCGAGCATGGGTGGCGGTGGTGGCGGTTTCGGCGGTCAGAACTTCTCTGACATCTTTGGTGATGTCTTCAGTGATTTCTTTGGCGGCGGTCGCGGCGGTTCCCGTGGCGGCGCTCAGCGTGGCAGCGATTTGCGCTACACCCTGGAGCTGAATCTGGAAGAAGCGGTGCGCGGTACGACCGTGAATATCCGTGTGCCGACGCTGGTCAATTGCAAGCCGTGTGATGGTTCGGGCGCCAAGAAAGGTTCTTCGCCGTCGACCTGCCCGACTTGCGGTGGCATCGGTCAGGTGCGCATGCAGCAAGGCTTCTTCTCGGTGCAGCAAACCTGCCCGCGCTGCCATGGCCAAGGCAAGATCATTTCCGATCCGTGCGACTCCTGTCACGGTGATGGTCGCATCGAAGAGTACAAAACCCTTTCGGTCAAAGTGCCGGCTGGCGTTGATACCGGCGACCGCATTCGTCTGTCTGGCGAAGGCGAGGCGGGTACGCAAGGTGGCCCGACTGGCGACCTGTACGTGGTTATCAATGTCCGCGAGCACGACATCTTCCAGCGTGACGGCAAGCATCTGTTCTGCGAAGTGCCGATCAGCTTTGTCGATGCAGCATTGGGCGGCGAGCTGGAAATTCCGACCCTCGACGGTCGCGTCAAACTGAAAATCCCTGAAGGCACCCAGACCGGCAAGCAGTTCCGCGTCCGTGGTAAAGGCGTTGCGCCAGTGCGTGGCGGTGGTGCGGGGGATTTGATGTGCCGTGTGGCGGTCGAGACCCCGGTCAACCTGAATCGTCGTCAGCGGGAATTGCTTGAAGAATTCCGCAGCTCGCTGGCGGATGACAACAGTCATTCGCCGAAAACCACCGGTTGGTTCGACGGTGTGAAGCGCTTCTTCGGCGATCTGTAAGGAGTCGGCATGCGACGTATAGCTGTGATGGGCGCCGCTGGGCGCATGGGCAAGATTCTGGTCGAGGCCGTACAACAGCGTGCGCCGCTGACCGGTCTGACGGCTGCGATTGTGCGCCCGGGCAGTACGCTGATCGGGGTGGATGCTGGTGAGCTAGCTTCGCTGGGGCGTATCGGTGTGCCGTTGTCCGGTCATGTCGAGTCGGTGGCGGAGGAGTTCGACGTGTTGATCGACTTCACCCTGCCGGAAGTCATGCTGAAAAACCTGGCGTTCTGTCGCAAGGCCGGTAAGGCCATGGTGATCGGCACCACCGGGCTGGATTCCGCGCAGAAGAAGTTGTTGGCCGAGGCTGGCAAGGACATTCCAATCGTGTTCGCCGCCAATTTCAGTGTCGGTGTAAATCTGTCGCTGAAACTGCTCGAGATGACTGCGCGAGTGCTGGGTGATGATGCTGACATCGAGATCATCGAGGCTCATCACCGGCACAAGATTGATGCTCCTTCAGGCACGGCCTTGCGCATGGGTGAAGTGATCGCCGATGCACTGGATCGTGATTTGCAGAAGGTTGCGGTCTACGGGCGCGAAGGTCACACCGGTGCGCGCGAGCGTGAAACCATTGGTTTTGCCACCGTTCGCGGCGGTGATGTGGTCGGTGATCACACGGTGTTGTTCGCCTGCGAAGGCGAGCGTCTGGAGATCACTCATAAAGCATCGAGTCGCATGACGTTTGCCAAGGGTGCGGTACGTGCTGCACTGTGGCTGGATGGTCGCGAACCGGGTCTTTATGACATGCAGGACGTGCTCGACCTCTATTGAGTCATGGTTTCATCCAGCGCAAACGCCCTGTTTGTGCTGGATTTTCACCACCGAGCGACGCCCTGTCGCATTCTCCGGCCTTTTAGGCTCTTTAACGGTGGACCAAAAAAGCCTTTTTCTGTAAGCTACAGCTTTAGTGTGTCCACTAAAAGCGCGCAGAATAATTCAGTGAAGAAGCGGGGTGACGTGTCCATACGTCACTCCGCTTTTTTACAACCTGCGATCGCCCTTTCATGCGTTATTTACGGGAGGTCTTCTTGACTAAGCCAGCCATACTTGCCCTTGCTGATGGCAGCATTTTTCGCGGCGAAGCCATTGGAGCCGACGGTCAAACCGTTGGTGAGGTGGTGTTCAACACCGCAATGACCGGCTATCAGGAAATCCTTACCGATCCTTCCTACGCCCAACAGATCGTTACCCTGACTTACCCGCACATCGGCAACACCGGCACCAACCCGGGCGATGCCGAGTCTGACCGCGTCTGGTCCGCTGGCCTGGTTATTCGTGACCTGCCGCTGGTAGCGAGCAACTGGCGTAACACGATGTCCCTGTCCGACTACCTGAAAGCCAACAACGTTGTGGCTATCGCCGGTATCGACACCCGTCGCCTGACCCGCATCCTGCGTGAGAAAGGTGCACAGAACGGCTGCATCATGGCCGGCGACAACATCTCCGAAGAAGCTGCCATTGCCGCTGCGCAAGGCTTCCCGGGCCTGAAGGGCATGGATCTGGCGAAAGTCGTCAGCACCAAGACTCAATACGAATGGCGCTCGACTGTCTGGGACCTGAAAACCGACAGCCACGCGACCATCGACGCCTCCGAGCTGCCATATCACGTCGTCGCCTTCGACTACGGTGTCAAGGTCAACATCCTGCGCATGTTGGTCGAGCGCGGCTGCCGCGTTACCGTTGTGCCGGCGCAAACGCCTGCCGCTGACGTACTCGCACTGAAGCCGGACGGTGTGTTCCTGTCCAATGGTCCTGGTGATCCGGAGCCATGCGACTACGCGATCCAGGCGATCAAGGAAGTTCTGGAAACCGAAATCCCGGTATTCGGCATCTGCCTCGGTCACCAACTGTTGGCTCTGGCCTCTGGCGCCAAGACCCTGAAAATGGGCCACGGCCACCACGGTGCCAACCACCCGGTACAGGATCTGGACACTGGCGTTGTGATGATCACCAGCCAGAACCACGGTTTTGCGGTCGACGAAGCAACCCTGCCAGCCAACGTGCGTGCGATCCACAAGTCGCTGTTCGACGGCACCCTGCAAGGCATCGAACGCACCGACAAGAGCGCGTTCAGCTTCCAGGGCCACCCTGAAGCGAGCCCGGGCCCGAACGATGTGGCGCCACTGTTCGACCGCTTCATCAACGAGATGGCCAAGCGACGCTAAGCGTTCGCCTTGAGACTGTAGAGAGAAGCCCTTGAGGGCGGCCCCGAATCCGGCGGCCCCCTCGGGACTTCAGAAATCGATCAAGACGGCTTGCCGACTGACCTGCGGATTTGAGTGACAAACCCATGCCAAAACGTACAGACATTAAAAGCATCCTGATTCTCGGCGCTGGCCCGATCGTTATCGGCCAGGCCTGCGAATTCGACTACTCCGGCGCCCAGGCTTGCAAAGCCCTGCGCGAAGAGGGCTACCGCGTCATCCTGGTGAACTCCAACCCGGCCACCATCATGACCGACCCGGACATGGCCGACGCCACCTACATCGAGCCGATCAAATGGCAGACCGTTGCCAAGATCATCGAGAAAGAGCGTCCGGATGCGGTGCTGCCAACCATGGGCGGCCAGACCGCCCTGAACTGCGCCCTGGACCTGGAGCGCGAAGGCGTCCTGGAGAAGTTCGGCGTGGAAATGATCGGTGCCAACGCCGACACCATCGACAAGGCTGAAGACCGTTCGCGTTTCGACAAGGCCATGAAGTCGATCGGCCTTGAGTGCCCGCGCTCCGGCATCGCCCACAGCATGGAAGAAGCCAACGCCGTTCTTGAGCGCCTGGGCTTCCCGTGCATCATCCGTCCGTCCTTCACTATGGGCGGCACTGGTGGCGGTATCGCGTACAACCGTGAAGAGTTCGAAGAAATCTGCGCCCGTGGTCTGGACCTGTCGCCGACCAAAGAGCTGCTGATCGACGAATCGCTGATCGGCTGGAAAGAATATGAAATGGAAGTTGTCCGCGACAAAAAGGACAACTGCATCATCGTCTGCTCGATCGAAAACTTCGACCCGATGGGCGTGCACACCGGTGACTCGATCACTGTTGCGCCGGCTCAGACCCTGACCGACAAGGAATACCAGATCCTGCGTAACGCCTCCCTGGCGGTACTGCGCGAGATCGGCGTCGAGACCGGCGGTTCCAACGTGCAGTTCGGTATCTGCCCGGACACCGGCCGCATGGTCGTGATCGAGATGAACCCGCGTGTGTCGCGCTCCTCGGCCCTGGCTTCGAAAGCCACCGGTTTCCCGATCGCCAAAGTCGCCGCCAAACTGGCTGTGGGCTACACCCTCGACGAATTGTCGAACGACATCACCGGCGGCAAAACCCCGGCGTCTTTCGAACCGTCCATCGACTACGTCGTGACCAAGCTGCCACGCTTTGCCTTCGAAAAATTCGCCAATGCCGACGCGCGCCTGACTACTCAGATGAAGTCGGTCGGTGAAGTCATGGCCATCGGCCGTACCTTCCAGGAATCCCTGCAGAAAGCTCTGCGCGGTCTGGAAGTTGGCGTCTGTGGTCTGGACGAGAAGCTCGATCTGAGCAACCCGGAAAGCATGAGCGTGCTCAAGCGTGAACTCACCGTGCCGGGCGCCGAGCGTATCTGGTACGTGGCGGACGCTTTCCGCGCGGGCATGACGGTCGAAGAAATCTTCGCCATGAACATGATCGATCCGTGGTTCCTGGTGCAGATCGAAGATCTGATCAAGGACGAAGAGAAGGTCAAGACCCTCGGTCTGTCCTCTATCGACCGTGACCTGATGTTCAAGCTCAAGCGCAAAGGCTTCTCCGATCAGCGTCTGGCCAAGCTGCTGGGCGTGACCGAGAAAAACCTGCGCACGCACCGTCAAAAGCTGGAAGTGTTCCCGGTCTACAAGCGCGTTGACACCTGCGCCGCCGAGTTCGCCACTGACACCGCTTACCTCTACTCGACGTACGAGGAAGAGTGCGAAGCCGCGCCGTCGGGTCGCGACAAAATCATGATTCTGGGTGGCGGTCCAAACCGTATCGGCCAGGGCATCGAATTCGACTACTGCTGCGTTCACGCTGCCCTCGCCCTGCGTGAAGACGGCTACGAAACCATCATGGTCAACTGCAACCCGGAAACCGTTTCCACCGATTACGATACTTCCGACCGACTCTACTTCGAGCCGGTAACCCTGGAAGATGTGCTGGAAATCTGCCGCGTCGAGAAGCCGAAAGGCGTGATTGTCCAGTACGGCGGCCAGACTCCGCTGAAACTGGCTCGTGCTCTGGAAGCCGCTGGCGTGCCAATCATCGGCACCAGCCCTGACGCCATCGACCGCGCTGAAGACCGTGAGCGCTTCCAGCAAATGGTTGAGCGTCTGAACCTGCGTCAGCCGCCAAACGCTACCGTGCGCAGCGAAGACGAAGCTGTCCGTGCTGCCGCGAAGATCGGTTATCCGCTGGTGGTGCGCCCGTCCTACGTACTGGGCGGTCGCGCGATGGAAATCGTCTATAAGGAAGAAGAACTCAAGCGCTACCTGCGTGACGCGGTGCAAGTGTCCAACGACAGCCCTGTGCTGCTCGACCACTTCCTCAACTGCGCCATCGAGATGGACGTGGATGCGGTCAGCGACGGAAAAGAAGTTGTAATCGGCGCGATCATGCAGCACATCGAACAGGCTGGTGTTCACTCCGGTGACTCCGCTTGCTCGCTGCCGCCGTACTCGCTGCCGGCGCACATCCAGGACGAGATGCGCGAACAGGTCAAGAAAATGGCCCTGGAGCTGGGCGTTGTCGGCCTGATGAACGTGCAACTGGCGCTGCAAGGCGAAGACATCTACGTCATCGAAGTCAACCCGCGCGCTTCCCGTACTGTACCGTTCGTCTCCAAGTGCATCGGTGTTTCCCTGGCAATGATCGCTGCCCGCGTGATGGCCGGTAAAACCCTGAAAGAAATCGGCTTTACCAAAGAAATCATCCCGAACTTCTACAGCGTGAAAGAGGCGGTATTCCCATTCGCCAAATTCCCTGGCGTTGACCCGATCCTCGGCCCAGAGATGAAGTCGACCGGTGAAGTGATGGGCGTCGGCGATACTTTCGGTGAAGCATTCGCCAAGGCTCAGATGGGCGCCAGCGAAGTATTGCCGACCGGCGGTACTGCGTTCATCAGCGTGCGTGACGATGACAAGCCGCTGGTTGCAGGCGTGGCCCGTGATCTGATCAACTTGGGTTTCGAAGTGGTTGCCACTGCCGGTACAGCCAAGCTGATCGAAGCCGCTGGCCTGAAAGTGCGCCGTGTGAACAAGGTGACCGAGGGTCGTCCGCACGTGGTCGACATGATCAAGAATGACGAAGTCACCCTGATCATCAACACCACTGAAGGTCGTCAGTCGATCGCTGATTCGTACTCCATTCGTCGTAATGCCTTGCAGCACAAGATTTACTGCACCACCACCATTGCTGCGGGCGAAGCTATCTGTGAAGCGCTTAAGTTCGGTCCGGAAAAGACCGTGCGCCGCTTGCAGGATCTACACGCAGGATTGAAGGCATGAGCATAGTTAAGTACCCAATGACTGTTCAGGGCGCTCGCGCCCTGGAAGAAGAACATACCCACCTGACCAAGGTCGTGCGTCCGAAGCTCAGCCAGGACATCGGTACGGCCCGCGAGTTGGGTGACCTGAAGGAAAACGCCGAATACCATGCTGCCCGCGAACAGCAAGGCATGGTCGAGGCGCGGATTCGTGATATCGAAGGCCGGATTCAGAACCAGGTCATCATTGATGTCACGACTATTCCTCATACCGGCAAGGTGATCTTCGGTACCACCGTCGAAATCGCCAACGTCGAGACTGATGAAAGCGTCACTTACCACATCGTGGGTGAGGATGAGGCTGACTTCAAACTCGGCAAGATTTCGGTCGGCTCGCCTTTGGCCCGTGCCTTGATTGGCAAGGAAGAGGGCGATGTGGTCGCCGTGAAAACGCCGAGTGGCGTTATCGAGTATGAGATTGTCGAAGTCCGTCATATCTGAAACCGGGCGCCCGCTGCATGCGGGCGCCATGCTTTGGCAGCTGTCCCAGATGTTGTGGGTCGGCGGTCTCTGGTTGATTCATTTCGGTTTGCAGCCGGCGCTGGGCAAGATTGGCCTGGCGCCGCTGTTGATCGATGAAGTCGCCAGTGCATTTGAAGTGCTGGTGGTGGGTTTTTCCGCCGCATGCGTGATTTTTCAGGCTTTGGTGCTGGTACAGACCGAGGGCCTTGTCAGTCTATGGCGAGATTTTCGCGGGCAGGTGCTGTTGATGGCGTTGTATGCGTGTGCGATGTTTGTCGCAGTACGTGTCGGCTGGCCGGATGCGCAGCGCTGGCAGGTGTTCAGCTATCTTGTATTGGGCTTTTCCGGGCTGGTGCTGGTGTTGCAGCCGGTTCCGGGATGGAGTGGCAGGGTGCGCGAAGCACACCCTTGACCCTGGTCATCACTTGAAGCGATGAACGTTCGACAGCTGCTTGTTGACGCTGAAGTTCTTGCGGTAAACCAGTGCCATCTTGCCGATGACCTGTACCAGATCCGCTTTGCCGACCTTGCACAGTTCTGCAATGTGCGCCAGGCGCGACTCGCGGTCGAGGATGTTGAGCTTGATTTTGATCAGCTCGTGATCCGCCAAAGCGCGTTCAAGTTCGGCTAACACGCCTTCAGTCAAACCGTTGTCCGCCACCGTCAAAACCGGTTTCAGGTGGTGGCCAATGGATTTGTACTGTTTTTTCTGCTCTGGAGTGAGCGGCATAATCTGACCCTTTCGTCTGGATTCTGTAAAATGGCGGCCATTTTACCCGAGGGTTCGTGGATCCGCCCAATTAATCACGACCCTAATCATCGAGGTGCCCAATGGCGCGTTCCAAGACAAGCCTTGGTTGGCTGAAAAGACATGTCAACGATCCTTATGTGAAGCAAGCGCAGAAGGATGGCTACCGCTCGCGTGCGAGTTACAAGCTTCTGGAGATCCAGGAGAAATACAAACTGATCCGTCCGGGCATGAACGTAGTGGACCTGGGCGCAGCGCCCGGTGGCTGGTCGCAGGTGACTAGCCGTCTGATCGGCGGTCAGGGGCGTTTGATCGCTTCGGACATCCTGGAAATGGACAGCATCCCTGATGTGACATTTATCCAGGGTGACTTCACCGAGGACGCCGTGCTCGCGCAAATTCTGGAAGCCGTCGGTAATTCGCAGGTGGACCTTGTGATTTCCGATATGGCCCCCAATATGAGTGGTACGCCTGAAGTGGACATGCCGAAAGCCATGTTCCTTTGCGAGTTGGCTCTCGATCTGGCGGAGCGGATACTCAAGCCGGGTGGTAATTTTGTGATCAAGATCTTTCAGGGTGAAGGGTTCGATGTTTACCTGAAGGACGCTCGCAAGAAATTTGAAAAGATTCAGATGATCAAGCCGGATTCGTCTCGTGGAAGTTCCCGTGAGCAATACATGCTGGCATGGGGCTACCGGGGCCGTAGTGAGTAAAACCTGGTTTTTTGTGCAGGGTGATAGGTTTTTCGTATTTCGCCCCGCGTGCATAAGCGAATATTGTGTAGAAAGTGTTTCACAAAGGGTTACAGACGGCGCCTGCCAGAGTTGTAGGTAATGTAGTAAGTTAGGCTGGTGAATATCATGCGAAGCGCGCGCCAGTAGCGGAGCTTGCTTCAGAGGGTAGTTAATTGAACGATATGGCAAAGAATCTGATCCTGTGGTTGATCATCGCGGCTGTCCTTGTGACGGTGATGAACAACTTCTCCAGCCCTAACGAGCCGCAGACCCTCAACTATTCCGACTTCATCCAGCAGGTCAAGGATGGCAAGGTCGAGCGCGTCGCGGTTGATGGCTATGTGATTACCGGCAAGCGCAACGACGGCGACAGCTTCAAGACCATTCGTCCGGCAATTCAGGACAATGGCTTGATCGGTGACCTGGTCGACAACCACGTTGTGGTTGAAGGCAAGCAGCCTGAGCAGCAAAGCATCTGGACCCAACTGCTGGTGGCCAGCTTCCCGATCCTGGTGATCATCGCGGTGTTCATGTTCTTCATGCGCCAGATGCAGGGTGGTGCCGGCGGCAAGGGCGGGCCGATGAGTTTTGGCAAGAGCAAGGCGCGCCTGCTTTCCGAGGATCAGGTGAAAACTACCCTGGCTGACGTTGCAGGTTGCGACGAAGCCAAGGAAGAAGTCGGCGAGCTCGTCGAGTTCCTCCGTGATCCGGGCAAGTTCCAGCGTCTTGGCGGTCGCATTCCTCGCGGCGTGTTGATGGTCGGTCCTCCGGGTACCGGTAAAACCTTGCTGGCCAAGGCTATTGCCGGCGAGGCCAAGGTGCCTTTCTTCACTATTTCCGGTTCTGACTTTGTCGAGATGTTCGTCGGCGTCGGCGCAAGCCGTGTTCGTGACATGTTCGAGCAGGCGAAGAAGCACGCGCCATGCATCATTTTCATCGACGAAATCGACGCCGTCGGTCGCCATCGTGGCGCCGGCATGGGCGGCGGTCATGACGAGCGCGAGCAGACTCTCAACCAGTTGCTGGTAGAGATGGACGGCTTCGAAATGAACGATGGCATCATCGTGATTGCTGCAACCAACCGTCCTGACGTACTTGACCCTGCGTTGCTGCGTCCAGGTCGTTTCGACCGTCAAGTGGTGGTCGGTCTGCCGGATATCCGTGGTCGCGAACAGATTCTCAAGGTTCACATGCGTAAAGTGCCAATGGGTGACGACGTTGCTCCGGCCGTTATCGCTCGTGGTACTCCAGGTTTCTCTGGTGCTGACCTCGCTAACCTGGTTAACGAAGCCTCGCTATTTGCGGCTCGTGCCGGCAAGCGCATTGTCGAAATGAAAGAGTTCGAACTGGCCAAAGACAAGATCATGATGGGCGCTGAGCGCAAATCGATGGTCATGTCCGAGAAAGAAAAGCAGAACACCGCTTATCACGAGGCGGGCCACGCTATTGTTGGTCGCGTCGTGCCTGAGCATGATCCGGTCTACAAGGTATCGATCATTCCGCGCGGTCGTGCGCTGGGTGTGACGATGTTCCTGCCGGAAGAAGATCGCTACAGCTTGTCCAAGCGAGCACTGATCAGCCAGATCTGCTCGCTGTACGGCGGCCGTATCGCTGAAGAAATGACGCTCGGTTTCGACGGCGTGACCACCGGTGCTTCCAACGACATCATGCGTGCCAGTCAGATTGCGCGAAACATGGTGACCAAGTGGGGGCTGTCGGAAAAACTCGGTCCACTGATGTATGCCGAAGAAGAAGGCGAAGTGTTCCTGGGGCGCGGCGGTGGTGGTCAGGCTGCAAGCTTCTCCGGAGAAACAGCCAAGCTGATCGACTCCGAAGTGCGCAGCATCATTGATCAGTGCTATGGCACGGCCAAGCAGATCCTCACGGACAACCGTGACAAGCTCGATGCGATGGCTGATGCCCTGATGAAGTATGAAACGATCGATGCCGAACAGATCGACGACATCATGGCCGGCCGCACGCCTCGCGAGCCGCGTGATTGGTCGGGTGGCACCGGTACTCCGCCGCCTCCTGTTGTTCAGGATGAGCGTCCGGAAAAACCGATTGGCGGTCCGGCTGCTGACGTTTAAGGTTTGAAATGACTTCTGTACAGTCCCTGACCCGGTTGCCTTGCGGCAACCGGGTTCTTGATTTGGCCCAGACGCATGTCATGGGCATTCTCAATGTCACTCCCGATTCCTTTTCCGATGGTGGCCGATACAGCCAGCTCGATGCAGCGCTGCGCCATGCAGAAGCCATGGTCGTAGCTGGCGCGACGCTGATCGATGTGGGAGGTGAATCCACTCGTCCCGGCGCGCGAGCGGTATCTCCGCTGGAAGAGCTTGAGCGCGTGGCGCCAATCGTGGAGCTGATCAATCGTGAGCTCGACGTCATCATCTCGGTCGATACGTCGACTCCCGCCGTGATGCGAGAAACAGCGCGGCTGGGTGCAGGTTTGATCAACGATGTGCGATCGCTGCAGCGCGATGGAGCGCTGGACGCCGCAGCGGCCACAGGGTTGCCTGTGTGTCTCATGCATATGCTCGGTGAGCCCGGTGACATGCAGGACAATCCGCAATATCAGAATGTCACCCGAGAAGTAGGCGAGTTTCTCACCGAGCGCATGGCTCGATGTGCGCTGGCGGGTATCCCGGCTGAGCGGATCATTCTCGACCCTGGGTTTGGCTTCGCCAAAACACTGCAGCACAATTTAAGCTTGTTCAAGCATCTGGAAGCTCTGCACGCGTTGGGCCGGCCGTTATTGGTGGGTGTTTCGCGCAAAAGCATGATTGGCCATGCCCTGAATCGCCCGGTCGGCGAGCGGCTTTTTGGGGGCTTGGCGCTGGCAGCGCTGGCATCTGCCAAAGGCGCGCGTATATTGCGCGTCCATGATGTGGCGGAAACGGTGGATGTGGTGCGGATGATCGCGGCCGTGGAATCAGCCGAATAAGAATGGTGGAGCAATTATGAGCAAAAAATACTTTGGTACTGACGGTATTCGCGGTCGTGTGGGTGTTTATCCGATCACTCCTGACTTTATGCTCAAGCTTGGCTGGGCCGCCGGTATGGCGTTTCGCAAGATGGGTGCCTGCAAAGTGTTGGTTGGCAAGGACACGCGCATTTCCGGGTACATGTTCGAGTCGGCCCTTGAAGCCGGCCTGACCTCGGCAGGTGCCGATGTCATGCTGCTCGGTCCGATGCCGACGCCGGCTATCGCCTATCTGTCGCGAACCTTCCAGGCTGAGGCTGGTATCGTGATTAGTGCGTCGCACAATCCGCACGACGACAACGGTATCAAGTTCTTCTCTGGCAAAGGCACCAAGTTGCCGGATGAGCTGGAGCTTATGATCGAAGAGTTGCTTGATGCGCCGATGACGGTGGTTGAGTCGAGCAAGATCGGCAAAGTGTCGCGAATCAATGACGCCTCCGGTCGCTACATCGAGTTCTGCAAGAGCAGCGTGCCAACCGGGACCAACTTTAATGGTCTCAAGATCGTCATTGATTGCGCACATGGTGCGACCTATAAGGTAGCGCCGAGCGTTTTTCGTGAGTTGGGTGCAGAAGTCGTCGTGCTGTCGGCTCAGCCCAATGGCCTGAACATCAACGACAATTGCGGCTCGACCCATATGGATCAGTTGCAGGCTGCGGTGCTGGCCGAGCATGCCGATCTGGGTATCGCTTTTGATGGTGATGGTGATCGGGTGCTGATGGTGGATCACACGGGCGCGATTGTTGATGGTGACGAGTTGTTGTTCATCATTGCTCGTGACTTGCATGAGCGCGGCAAATTGCAGGGCGGTGTGGTCGGTACCCTGATGAGTAACCTCGGCCTGGAGCTGGCGCTGGCGGAGCTTTCGATTCCATTCATTCGCGCCAACGTTGGCGACCGTTATGTGATCGCCGAATTGCTTGAGCGCAACTGGCTGGTCGGTGGTGAGAACTCGGGGCACATCGTTTGCTTCAATCATACGACGACCGGCGATGCGATCATCGCTGCGCTGCAAGTGCTGATGGCACTGAAGACACGCAACGAAGGTCTGGCACAAACCCGTCAGGCGTTGCGCAAGTGCCCTCAGGTGCTGATCAATGTGCGTTTCGGTGGCGGTGAAAACCCGCTGGAGCATCCGGCTGTCAAGGAAGCCAGTGCGCGCGTCACTCAGGCAATGGCGGGCCGCGGACGGGTGCTTTTGCGCAAGTCCGGTACAGAGCCTCTGGTGCGTGTGATGGTCGAAGGTGAGGACGAAGCTCAGGTTCGCAGCTATGCCGAAGAACTGGCAAAACTGGTAAGTGAAGTTTCTGCCTGATTCGGCTTGCAAGCCATGATTGTGTTGGGTAAAATCTGCGCCCACTTTGACCGACGAGGTACAGCATGCGTCGCCCTATGGTAGCTGGTAACTGGAAGATGCACGGTACCCGCGCCAGCGTCGCTGAGCTGATCAACGGCCTTCGTCATCTGGCCTTGCCAAGCGGTGTTGATGTCGCGGTATTCCCGCCTTGCTTGTATATCAATCAAGTGATTGATGGCTTGAAAGGTAAATCGATTTCGGTCGGTGCGCAGAATTCTGCGGTGGAATCCATGCAAGGTGCATTGACTGGTGAGATAGCGCCGAGTCAGTTGGTGGATGCAGGTTGTTCCCTGGTGCTTGTCGGGCACTCCGAACGCCGTCAGATAATGGGCGAGCGAGACGGAATGCTGAATCGCAAGTTTGCAGCGGCACAGGCATGTGGCTTGATTCCGGTGTTGTGTGTAGGGGAAACCCTTGAGCAGCGTGAAGCCGGGAAAACTCTTGAGGTTGTCGGGCGTCAGCTGGGCAGCATCATCGAGGAGTTGGGAGTCGGTGCTTTTGCCAAGGCAGTCATAGCTTACGAGCCGGTCTGGGCAATTGGTACCGGACTGACTGCAACGCCGCAACAGGCTCAGGATGTGCATAAGGCCATTCGCGAGCAGTTGGCGGCAGAGAATTCTGAAGTCGCACGAGGTGTGCGGCTTCTATACGGCGGCAGCGTGAAGGCGGCCAATGCGGTCGAACTGTTCGGCATGCCGGATATCGATGGGGGGCTCATTGGTGGAGCTTCCCTGAATGCAGATGAGTTCGGTGCGATCTGTCGCGCCGCGGGAAACTGAAAAAATGCTGGAAACAGTCGTAGTCGTTTTTCATCTGCTGGGTGCATTGGGCGTAGTTGCTCTGGTTTTGCTGCAGCAGGGTAAGGGTGCGGACGCTGGCGCGTCTTTCGGAGCAGGTGCTTCAAATACTGTGTTCGGAAGCCAAGGTTCCTCTACCTTTCTTAGTAAGTTTACTGCTATACTTGCCGCCGGTTTCTTCATAACCAGCTTGGGGTTAGGTTACTTTGCTAAAGAGAAGGCTCATCAGCTAGCTCAAGCAGGATTGCCAGATCCAGCAGTGTTGGAAGTACCTAAGCAACAACAACCGGCTTCTGATGATGTCCCGGTGCTTCAAGAGCAAAAGTCGGCTACTCCAGCGACTGACGTACCTCCAGCTCAAGAGCAGAAGTAAGAAGAGTTTCAAGAGTAGTTTTGCCGAGGTGGTGGAATTGGTAGACACGCAACCTTGAGGTGGTTGTGCCCATAGGGTGTAGGGGTTCGAGTCCCCTTCTCGGTACCAATTAGTCAGGAGAGCCCGCTGTTGCGGGCTTTCTTGCAGGTGGAAGGTTACATTGACCCTGTAAGGGATCGGTCGTATACTTCCGCCCCAGCTTTGTCGCGGGGTGGAGCAGTCTGGTAGCTCGTCGGGCTCATAACCCGAAGGTCGTCGGTTCAAATCCGGCCCCCGCAACCAGTTTAAGGAGCCCCTTTTAAGGGGCTTTTTGTTAGCTGGACACTTTCAACGCCGCTGTTCGACGGCGTTTCAAGGATGGGCGTTTAGCCCATTTTTTTATTTTGCATAGCATGCACATATCATGCACTAGGGGGTTCAGGTGTCGAGCAAGCTAGAAGAGTTGCAGGCCTTGCTGGCCCCGGTGGTCGTGGCCCTAGGCTATGAATGCTGGGGTATCGAGTTCTCGGCTCAAGGTCGTCACTCGATGTTGCGCGTTTATATCGATAAAGAGGGTGGCGTGCTGGTGGACGATTGCGCCATTGTCAGCCGTCAGATCAGTGGTGTACTGGATGTTGAAGATCCAATCTCCGTTGAATACACCCTCGAAGTTTCCTCGCCTGGCATGGAGCGCCCACTGTTCACTCTTGAGCAGTTTGCAAAATTTGCCGGTGAACAAGTGAAGATCAAGCTGCGCTCGCCTTTCGAAGGTCGACGCAACTTTCAGGGCCTTCTGCGCGGTGTAGAAGAGCAGGATGTCGTGGTGCAAGTAGATGACCATGAGTTCCTGTTGCCGATCGATATGATCGACAAGGCCAACATTATTCCCAGTTTTGACTGAGACGCGGATCCCGCGGATCCAATGGCTTGCGAAAGGCGAGGCGTACGATGAGCAAAGAAGTACTGCTGGTTGTTGAGTCGGTATCCAATGAAAAGGGCGTACCGGCAAGCGTAATTTTTGAAGCGCTGGAGCTGGCTCTGGCCACTGCTACCAAAAAGCGTTTTGAAGACGAAGTTGACCTGCGTGTGGAAATTAACCGCCACACCGGTTCTTACGAAACCTTCCGTCGCTGGACGGTCGTCGAAGAGAACGATCTCGACGATCCGGCTATCGAAACCTGGCCTACCAAAGTTGCCGAAACGCATCCTGGTGCCAAGGTTGGCGACGTCGTTGAAGAAAAAATCGAATCCATCGAGTTCGGCCGCATTGCTGCGCAGACTGCCAAGCAAGTCATCGTGCAGAAAGTGCGTGAAGCCGAGCGCGCTCAAGTGGTCGACGCTTATCGCGAGCGCCTGGGGGAAATCATCTCCGGCACCGTGAAAAAAGTCACCCGCGACAACGTGATCGTCGATCTGGGTAATAACGCTGAAGCGTTGCTGGCCCGTGAAGACATCATCTCTCGCGAAACCTTCCGTGTCGGCGTGCGTCTGCGTGCGCTGCTCAAGGAAATCCGCACCGAGAACCGCGGTCCGCAGTTGATCCTGTCGCGTACCGCGCCGGAAATGCTGATCGAGCTGTTCCGCATCGAAGTGCCGGAAATTGCCGAAGGCCTGATCGAAGTAATGGCTGCGTCCCGTGATCCGGGTTCGCGCGCCAAGATCGCCGTCCGCTCCAAGGACAAACGCATCGACCCGCAGGGCGCTTGCATCGGTATGCGCGGTTCGCGCGTCCAGGCAGTGTCGGGTGAGTTGGGTGGTGAGCGTGTGGATATCGTCCTTTGGGATGACAACCCGGCTCAGTTCGTGATCAACGCCATGTCCCCGGCAGAGGTTGCGGCAATTATCGTTGACGAAGATGCCCATGCAATGGACATCGCCGTTGGCGCAGACAATCTGGCTCAGGCCATCGGTCGTGGTGGTCAGAACGTGCGTCTGGCGAGCCAGTTGACTGGCTGGACCCTGAACGTGATGACCGAATCGGACATCCAGGCTAAGCAGCAAGCAGAAACCGGCGACATCCTGCGCAACTTCATCGACGAGCTGGAAGTCGACGAAGATCTGGCACAGGTGCTGGTAGATGAAGGCTTCACCAGCCTGGAAGAGATTGCCTACGTACCGTTGGAAGAAATGCTCAACATCGACGGCTTTGACGAAGATACCGTCAACGAGCTTCGTGCTCGTGCCAAGGATCGTTTGTTGACCAAAGCCATCGCTACTGAGGAAAAGCTGGCAGACGCCCATCCGGCCGAAGACCTGCTCTCGCTTGAGGGTATGGACAAGGATTTGGCGATGGAACTGGCGGTGCGCGGCGTAATTACCCGCGAAGACCTGGCCGAGCAGTCTATTGACGATCTGCTCGACATCGACGGCATTGACGATGATCGTGCCGGCAAGTTGATCATGGCCGCCCGAGCCCACTGGTTCGAGTAATTAGGCGCGGCCTGAGGAGAGAAGTGCATGACGCAAGTCACGGTGAAACAACTGGCCGATGAGGTCAAAACACCGGTAGAGCGCCTGTTGCAGCAGATGCGTGAGGCAGGTCTGCCGCACACCGCCGCCGAAGAAAATGTGACTGACAGTGAGAAGCAATCCCTGCTGACTCACTTGAAGAGCAGCCACAAGGCGAAAGTGGAAGAACCACGCAAGATCACGCTGCAGCGTAAAACCACCAGCACCCTGCGTGTGGCTGGTAGCAAAAGCATCAGCGTAGAAGTTCGCAAAAAGAAAGTTTTCGTACAGCGTAGCCCGGAAGAAATCGAAGCCGAACGCAAGCGTGAACTGGATGAGCGTCGCGCAGTAGAAAATGCTGCCCGTCAGAAGGCTGAAGAAGAAGCCAAGCAGCGCGCCGAAGAAGAAGCGCGCCGCCAGCCTGCTGCTGCGCAAACCGCTTCCAGCGACGCCGTTGCTGCGCCGGCTGCAGCTGCCGAACCAGTACGCGAAAGCGCACCGGTCGCCGCTGCTCCAGCACCGTCTGCTGACGTTCGTAACAAGCAGAACGAACAGCGCCGTCCGGACAAACCACGTGCCGACGACAACAATCGTCGCAGTGGCGGTGGTGATGGCGAGCGTAAAAACGCCCCGCATCGCGCATCGGTCAAAGAGAAAGCGCCAGCTCCACGTGTCGCGCCACGTACTACCGACGAAGAAAGCGATGGCTTCCGTCGTGGTGGTCGCGGCAAGGCCAAGCTGAAGAAGCGTAACGCCCACGGTTTCCAGAGCCCAACCGGCCCTGTCGTGCGTGATGTGCAGATCGGCGAGACCATCACTGTTGGCGATCTCGCCAATCAGATGTCGGTCAAGGCTGCTGAAATCATCAAGTTCATGTTCAAACTGGGTACTCCAGCGACCATCAACCAGGTGCTGGATCAGGAAACTGCTCAGCTGGTAGCCGAAGAACTGGGCCACAAAGTGACCCTGGTCAGCGACACCGCTCTGGAAGATTCCCTGGCCGAGTCCCTGAAGTTTGAAGGTGAGTCGTTCTCCCGTGCTCCAGTCGTGACCGTAATGGGCCACGTTGACCACGGTAAGACCTCGCTGCTCGACTACATCCGTCGCGCCAAGGTAGCTGCTGGCGAAGCCGGTGGTATCACCCAGCACATCGGTGCTTACCACGTTGAAACCGAACGCGGCATGGTCACCTTCCTCGACACCCCGGGTCACGCCGCGTTTACCGCAATGCGTGCTCGTGGTGCCAAGGCGACCGACATCGTGATCCTTGTAGTTGCAGCGGACGACGGCGTTATGCCGCAGACCATTGAAGCTGTTCAGCACGCTGTTGCGGCTGGCGTTCCACTGGTTGTTGCAGTGAACAAGATCGACAAGCCGGGCGCTGATCTCGATCGCATCCGTAGCGAACTGTCGGTGCACGGCGTGACTTCGGAAGAGTGGGGCGGTGATACGCCGTTCGTACCGGTTTCGGCGAAAGTCGGTACTGGCGTGGACGAGCTGCTCGAAGCTGTTCTGCTGCAAGCTGAAGTTCTCGAACTGAAAGCAACCCCGTCGGCTCCTGGCCGTGGTGTTGTGGTGGAATCGCGTCTCGACAAAGGTCGTGGCCCGGTTGCAACCGTTCTGGTTCAAGACGGTACCCTGCGCCAAGGCGACATGGTCCTGGTCGGTTCGAACTATGGCCGTGTTCGCGCCATGCTCGACGAGAACGGCAAGCCGATCAAGGAAGCCGGTCCTTCCATCCCTGTCGAGATCCTCGGCCTGGACGGTACCCCGGACGCTGGCGACGAGATGAGTGTGGTTGCCGACGAGAAGAAAGCCCGTGAAGTGGCTCTGTTCCGTCAAGGCAAGTTCCGCGAAGTCAAACTGGCTCGCGCTCACGCCGGCAAGCTGGAAAACATCTTCGAAAACATGGGTCAGGCAGAGAAGAAGACGCTCAACATCGTCCTCAAATCCGACGTCCGTGGTTCGCTGGAAGCTCTGCAGGGCGCTCTGAATGGCCTGGGCAACGACGAAGTGCAAGTGCGCGTAGTCGGCGGCGGTGTCGGTGGTATCACCGAGTCCGACGCCAACCTGGCACTGGCTTCCAACGCTGTACTGTTCGGCTTCAACGTGCGTGCCGATGCTGGCGCACGGAAGATCGTCGAGCAGGAAGGTCTGGATATGCGTTACTACAACGTGATCTACGACATCATCGAAGACGTCAAGAAAGCCCTGACCGGTATGCTCGGCAGCGATGTTCGCGAGAACATCCTGGGTATCGCCGAAGTGCGTGACGTGTTCCGTTCGCCGAAGTTTGGCGCGATCGCAGGCTGCATGGTGATCGAAGGTGTTGTGCACCGTAACCGTCCGATCCGTGTATTGCGTGAAGACATCGTTATCTTCGAAGGCGAGCTGGAATCCCTGCGCCGCTTCAAGGATGACGCTTCCGAAGTACGTGCCGGCATGGAATGCGGTATCGGCGTGAAGAGCTACAACGACGTCAAAGTCGGTGACAAGATCGAAGTCTTCGAGAAGGTTCAGGTTGCTCGCAGCCTCTAACTCGCGCACTTCAGGAGCCGTGATGGTCGGCCGCACTGCAAAGTGTGGCGCCTCACCCGGACTCTAAACGCAACGCCCGGTCTGGCTTTTGTCAGGCCGGGCGTTTGCCGCTTTCAGACCTTGCGGGTTTCGCCGTGGGGCAGTAACAGGTAACAAATCATGGCAAAAGAATACAGCCGTACCCAACGTATCGGCGATCAGATGCAGCGCGAGCTGGCCCAACTGATCCGTCGTGAAGTCAAAGATCCACGCGTCGGTCTGGTCACCATTACCGCTGTGGAAGTCAGCCGTGACGTCGGTCACGCGAAGATTTTCATCACCGTGATGGGGCAGGACAACGCCGAAGACATCGCGCAAAGCATCAAGGTACTGAATGCCGCCGCAGGTTTCCTGCGTATGCAACTGGCCCGCGAAATGAAGCTGCGCAGCGTGCCGCAATTGCACTTCCATTACGACGAATCCGTCGTGCGTGGTGCGCATCTGTCGGCCCTGATCGAGCGCGCCGTGGCTGAAGACAATCAGCATCCGGTGGCCGCTGAACCTGAAGACACCAAGGAGTAATTCGGTGGCTCAGGTCAAACGTATCCGTCGTAACGTCAGTGGCATCATCCTGCTCGACAAGCCGCTGGGGTTCACCTCCAACGCCGCGCTGCAGAAGGTTCGCTGGCTGCTCAACGCCGAGAAGGCCGGTCACACCGGCAGTCTCGATCCGCTGGCCAGCGGCGTTCTGCCGCTGTGCTTCGGTGAGGCAACCAAGTTCTCGCAATATCTGCTCGATTCCGACAAGGCTTATGAAACCCTGGCGCAACTGGGCAAGACCACTACCACGGCCGATGCCGAAGGTGAGGTTTTGCAGGAACGCCCGGTGACCGTTGGTCGCTCCGATGTCGAGGCAGTCCTGCCGAAATTTCGTGGCCAAATCAGTCAGATACCGCCGATGTACTCGGCGCTCAAGCGTGATGGCCAGCCGCTGTACAAGCTGGCCCGTGCAGGTGAAGTAGTGGAGCGTGAACCGCGTTCTGTTACTATTGCGCGCTTGGAATTACTGGCCTTCGAAGGCGATACTGCGCGACTTGCGGTGGATTGCAGCAAAGGCACCTATATCCGCACCCTGGTGGAGGATATCGGTGAACAACTCGGTTGTGGTGCGTACGTCGCAGAATTGCGCCGTACCCAGGCCGGGCCTTTCACCCTGGCGCAGACCGTAACCCTCGAAGAGCTGGAAGCGGTACATGCCGAAGGCGGCAACGAAGCGGTCGACCGCTTCCTGATGCCATCGGACAGCGGCCTGCAGGATTGGCCGCTGCTGCACTTCTCGGAAGCGAGCGCGTTCTACTGGCTCAACGGCCAGCCAGTGCGTGCCCCGGATGCTCCGAAGTTCGGCATGGTACGGGTACAGGATCACAATGGTCGCTTCATCGGTATCGGTGAAGTGAGCGAAGACGGGCGCATTGCGCCACGTCGTTTGATTCGGTCGGAATGACCGAAACCAGCCTGTGTAAAAGCAGGCTGGCGAGTGTGGCTGTTAACAGGCACGGTCACGACTCATTTATAGATACAGGGATTTGTCCCTGGCCTGTTGAAGCTGTTTCCCTGAAACAGTTTCCTGATAAAAGGATTGCCTCATGGCTCTCGACGTTCAAGAAAAAGCTCAAATCGTTGCTGACTACCAGCAAGCTGTTGGTGACACTGGTTCGCCAGAAGTGCAAGTTGCACTGCTGACCCACAACATCAACAAACTGCAAGGTCACTTCAAGGCCAACGGTAAAGATCACCACTCCCGTCGTGGTCTGATCCGCATGGTAAACCAGCGCCGTAAGCTGCTGGACTACCTGAAAGGCAAGGATCTGGGTCGTTATCAGACTCTGATCGGTCGCCTGGGTCTGCGTCGCTAATCAGCGATTGCGCTATGAGGTTGGTTGTCTGTCAGACGTCAGCGGTTTTCCGCCGGCGCCTTGCAGGCTCCCAGCCTCAAGTTTTATCTGGATACACGTTTTACCCTGGACAGGCGTTGGGCCGATTCCCGACATTGCCCAAGAATTTCGCAAGAAACCAGTTCCCCCAAGAGCCACAAAGAAGGTAGGACACCGTGAACCCGGTAATCAAAAAATTCCAGTTCGGTCAGTCGACCGTTACCCTCGAGACTGGCCGTATCGCCCGTCAGGCCTCCGGCGCAGTATTGGTCACCGTTGACGACGACGTCAGCGTATTGGTGACCGTCGTTGGTGCCAAGCAAGCCGATCCTGGCAAGGGCTTCTTCCCTCTGTCCGTTCACTACCAGGAAAAGACTTACGCTGCCGGTAAGATCCCTGGCGGTTTCTTCAAGCGTGAAGGCCGTCCTTCCGAGAAAGAAACCCTGACTTCCCGACTGATCGACCGTCCGATCCGTCCGCTGTTCCCAGAAGGTTTCATGAACGAAGTGCAGGTTGTCTGCACCGTCGTTTCCACCAGCAAGAAAACCGATCCGGACATCGCTGCGATGATCGGTACCTCGGCTGCCCTGGCCATCTCGGGCATTCCGTTCGACGGCCCGATCGGCGCCGCTCGTGTTGCTTTCCACGAAAGCACTGGCTACCTGCTGAACCCGACTTACGAGCAGCAAGCTGCTTCGAGCCTGGACATGGTCGTTGCCGGTACTTCGGACGCTGTGCTGATGGTTGAATCGGAAGCCAAAGAGCTGACCGAAGACCAGATGCTGGGCGCGGTACTGTTTGCTCACGACGAATTCCAGGTGGTGATCAACGCGGTTAAAGAACTGGCTGCCGAAGCTGCCAAGCCAACCTGGACCTGGGCTCCGGCTCCAGAAGCCACCGAACTGCTGGGCGCTATCCGTGCCGAGTTCGGCGACGCGATCTCCCAGGCTTACACCATCACCGTCAAGGCCGACCGTTACGCGCGCCTGGGCGAGCTGAAGGATCAGGTGGTTGCCAAGCTGTCCGGTGAAGAAGGCCAGCCTTCGTCCAGCGAAGTCAAAGCCGCTTTCGGCGAAATCGAATACCGCACCGTTCGCGAAAACATCGTCAATGGCAAGCCACGTATCGACGGTCGCGACACCAAAACCGTACGTCCGCTGAACATCGAAGTCGGCGTTCTGCCGAAGACTCACGGTTCGGCGCTGTTCACCCGTGGTGAAACCCAGGCTCTGGTCGTTGCAACTCTGGGCACCGCCCGTGACGCACAACTGCTGGACACCCTGGAAGGCGAGAAAAAAGACCCGTTCATGCTGCACTACAACTTCCCGCCGTTCTCGGTGGGCGAGTGTGGTCGCATGGGTGGCGCTGGTCGTCGTGAGATCGGTCACGGCCGTCTGGCTCGTCGTTCGGTTTCGGCCATGCTGCCAGCCGCCGACGTATTCCCGTACACCATCCGCGTGGTTTCGGAAATTACCGAATCCAACGGTTCGAGCTCGATGGCTTCCGTTTGCGGTGCTTCCCTGGCCCTGATGGATGCTGGTGTGCCGATGAAGGCGCCGGTTGCCGGTATCGCCATGGGTCTGGTTAAAGAAGGCGAGAAGTTCGCCGTCCTGACCGACATCCTCGGTGACGAAGACCACTTGGGCGACATGGACTTCAAAGTAGCCGGTACCGCCAAAGGCGTTACTGCGCTGCAGATGGACATCAAGATCAAGGGCATCACCGAAGAAATCATGGAAATCGCTCTGGGCCAAGCCCTGGAAGCGCGCCTGAACATCCTCGGTCAGATGAACCAGATCATCGGCCAGTCGCGTACCGAACTGTCGGCCAACGCTCCGACCATGATCGCGATGAAGATCGACACCGACAAAATCCGTGACGTTATCGGTAAAGGTGGCGCGACCATCCGTGCGATCTGCGAAGAAACCAAGGCTTCGATCGACATCGAAGACGACGGTTCGATCAAGATCTTCGGCGAAACCAAGGAAGCTGCAGAAGCTGCTCGTCAGCGCGTTCTGGGTATCACCGCTGAAGCCGAGATCGGCAAGATCTACGTCGGCAAGGTTGAGCGCATCGTCGACTTCGGCGCATTCGTCAACATCCTGCCGGGCAAGGACGGTCTGGTGCACATCTCGATGCTGAGCGACGCTCGTGTAGAGAAAGTGACCGACATCCTGAAAGAAGGCCAGGAAGTGGAAGTGCTGGTACTGGACGTGGACAACCGCGGCCGTATCAAGCTGTCCATCAAAGACGTGGCAGCGGCCAAGGCTTCGGGCGTTTAATCACCCCAAAGCGTTAGCGCAATAAAAATGCCCCGCCGTGAAAACGGCGGGGCATTTTTTTGCCTGGGAAATATCGAGACATTCTGCGAAGTTGCCGGACTTCAATACCGGTGCTAGGTTTAGCCCACCGCCCGTGTAGCTCAGCCGGTAGAGCAGCGCACTCGTAACGCGAAGGTCGCAGGTTCGATTCCTGTCTCGGGCACCAACAAAATATGGTGTTTTTTGGTTTTGTACGGGCGCCTGAACTTTTCGTGACAGCAGGGTGACAGCAAGTGATAACTAAAAGCCCCACGTCGGAACAGTTTGACGGGGCTTTTCTTGTGTTGATCAGATTACGTCTGCGGACAAACGTCAATTTGATTGGGGAGGCGTCATCTCCCCGTTTTCAGTCGAATCCCCTTTATCAATCCGTACTTTCAGATGCCCTTGGCCACTTAGAACCTCGGATAAGCTGTCCTGCACCTTCATCTGCGAATTTGACATTTCCTCGCTAAAAGGGAAGTCGGTCACATTCATGCTGAGGGGTTGCTGTCCGGAAAGAACCTGTATCGCGTGATGTCTCAGTTTTTGTAGGTCGAGTTCGAGATCTGTATGGCCTTTGGGAAGGTATGAGCCATTGCGTAACAAGACCCGGTCATAACGCAGATTCAAGTCGGTAGCCATAGCGCTTAGCATCAACACCAAAAGCTCCCTCTGCTTCTCAAACCATCGTTCTGCGTTTGCTTCGGTAATCACCGTATTTAAGTGATCGAGGTAGTCTCGCCAGGTGTCGAGCACGTCCGTTTCTGTTGCTTTGCGCCGACTAGATCTTCCACCATTGAATGCCAAGTCAATCATGTTCAACGCGCGTACATGATCAGGTGCCAACCTTGAACCTCTGGTCGCCATCAGGGTGCTGAAAATCCAATTCTTCTGGTTCTGAGACTCATTTCTCCTTTCCAGATACTTCTGCAGCTGCACCGCAATGATTGGCCCAACAAGTGTGGCGAAAATCGTTCCTATTCCGAATATCCAATTGGCATCCATTGCGCTTCCAGTATGTGGTGGCGATGGCTTATAGATTAGCTTGTGAATAGGCAAAGACACCGGCGAGTCGAAAATGCAGATGGGGCCTAGGCTAGCTGCGATCACGCATCAGGAGTTGTCCCTAATCCGGAGTACGGTGGTTGTGGAGCAGTTGGCGTGCCGAGCGGTTGCGCGAATACCTAGGCCGGCGCCTAGCAGCTCTTTCACCCGTTTGTGCAGCTTTTCATCCACCGGACGGCCCTGATACTTGCCAGCCGCTTTCGCCTTCTCGATGCCCTGAGCCTGACGCTCACGGCGCTGCTCGTAATCCTTGCGCGCGATTGCCGCCATCATTTCCACCAGCATCGAATTGATCGCGCCCAGCATCCGGCCGGTGAATTCGTCGCCCTTGGTGTCCTGCATTCCTTGATAGCTGGTCGGTAGATCGAGCGCGACGATGCGCAAGCCCTTGGAGTCGATTGCAGCCTTGAGCTTCTGCCAATCCTCCACAGGAAGGCGTGAGAGGCGATCTATCGACTCCACCAGCAACACATCACCCTTGCGCGCATCTTTGAGCAGGCGCAGCAGCTCAGGCCGATCTGCCGACGCGCCGCTGGCGTTCTCCAGGTACACGCTAGCGATCACCTTGTTGTGGTCGGTGGCGAATTGCTCGAGCGATGCCCGGGCGCGGCCGGCGTCCTGTTCTTCAGTAGATGCTCGGAGGTATGCGCGGATAAACATGATGTGCTGTCCGTATCAGTTAAGGTGTTCTACTAATAATGTTGCACTTTGAGTGTTACTTATCAAGCGGGAAGGGCGAATAAACTCGAATCTGCGCGTATCAGCTCAGGCATACCAGAAAAGAGCACATTGAGATGGCGTCGGAGGAGGCATAGCATGGTCGCTACTTGCCATCATGGAGCGCGGAATGATTTCAGCGATGATAGAAGGTGAAAAGAGGCCTCCCCAGGCGAAAGGAGAGCAAACCACCTGCGCCGGCTGTGGCGGCACGCTTAGGGCCGTCATTCCGCAATTCAAGGCTGCGCATTGGCGTCATGACAGCGGCGATTGCGATCCATGGAGCGAGCCCGAAGGTGAATGGCATCTGGGATGGAAAGGCTTCTTCAGCCCTCGCTATTGTGAAGTGTTCATGAGAGACCCAGAGACAAAGGAAATCCATAGAGCCGATGTTTTGTGTCCGCGGCCAGAAGGGGCAGGGGTAGTCTTAGAGCTACAACACTCTTCTATCTCAGAAGAGGAGCGGTCAGCCAGAGAGGCGTTTTACTCCAAAGAAAATCGAATGTTTTGGCTTCTGAACATGAAAAGGACATCTGCTCTTTCATTCAATTTTGCATCGTGCCTCAACTTCAATGAGGACAATCGGGTAGAGGTCGGGGGGCGTGACTTTTACCGGATGGAGTGGTTCATGCGTGGGACGATGCTGGATAAGTGGAAGCAATCTCGAGCACACGTTTTTTTAAATCACGGCCGCTTCGTTTTCTATCTTGCGACGAGGGCTGCGTGCCGTTCATTGGTCGACGGCCAAGCCAAAGGAGAATTTGCCTTGGCGCGTCTGACCGTGCGGGAGTTTCTTAAAGCTGTAGCTGGAGAAGACCCGTCTGCGCTCACGATATCTGCGGCCGACGGCGAGACTTAATCGCTACTGATTAAATCGAGCTTGGGCGTATATCCGTTCCGTTCTGAGTGCCAGATATCCGGTACTTCTGCACTTCACCGGCGACAACCTCAGTCGCCGCCTCTTTCACTGGCTGACCGATCTGCATTGCGCACAGGCCGCTACCGTCTTCGTCACCGCCGATGCCGACGATATGTCGACCCGGCTTGACGTAGAATTTTGCCACCTCTCCAGTATCCAGGCGGGCCGCTCTTTTCCCATCAATGAGCAAGGTAGCGAAACACCCGCCCGAGGCCCAAAATCCATTATCACGGCTGACTACGAGCGTCGCGCCATCGGACGTCTCAGTCTGATAAGCGTAAATGCGATCGGCTGGTACTCGCTTTGCTGAGCCAGAATCCACGGGGGTGCTTGAGCACCCAGCGATCAACGCGATAGCGGCAGCCGCTGGCAAAATCCTGTGCATGATTCGTCCTCATTGTTTGGAGGGCTGACTTTACACCAGGTCGACTAGATCTTGTCTTCGGCGTAGATCGACGCCGAGATGATCATCCCGCCCCACCGACGATGGCCGATACAGATCGGCACCGGGTTGCCGCTGGCCGTGGTGTTCCTGGCGCTGCCGAAGGCATAGGACGGGGCGTTTTCGGGGGAGGTGCTTTGCTTGAGCCCGGTTGCCTGCGGGCTGAGCATCTGGATCACACCGCCGGCTGCCAGGGCGATACCCGGCGCCAACGTTGCGCCATTCGTGAAAGGGCTCATGACGATTAGGGCGACACCGAGGATTGTTTGCAGCAGGCCGGCTCGCTTGCTGCCGGCGATCACCGGCACGATGCGGATCTCCTTTGCTCCGCCCATCTTCAGCTCCTGTTCGCCGATGTTCTTTCGGTTGCGGAAAACCGCGAACTCCAGGCCCTTCATTTTTGCGTCAGCGAGGTACTTCGCAAACCCAGGATGGTTGACGTCGATCGCCTTCACGGCTTCCCGCGTGTCGCCGGTGGAAAGCTCGTAAATGTGTTCACGCCCGAACAGCTTGCCGGCTGAGCCGCCCAGCAGGATTCGGGTCTTGGTGCCGTAGTTGGTGGCCATTGCCATGGTTTACTCCTTGGCGCCTACGGCGCTGTTGTTGGGCGCCGAAACGCCCAGTCGGATGGCGAGCAGCGAGCGCGACATACGCGCCTGGTCGACCGTCACCTGTTCGTGACGCGGGTCATAGTTCCAGATCCGGTCGTAAATCCCCTGGTAGGCCCTTGCGCCCCAGAAGGTGCCGCGCAGAAGATCGGCCGACACTCGGGCTTCGTCCTCGGTGAAGAACGGCCCGTCGATGGTCACTTTTTGGCCGTCGCGGACGTGCTGGACGTCCCACACGACATAACCAGAGTCGGGGCCTTGTTTCAGCGAGTAGGGCGAAAAGTACGTTGTCTTGCAGGCTTTGGCGAAGCGCTCTTGGTAGTTGCTCAAGGTGCTGCTCCTTGAATGGGGACCGCGTAGTCGCGGCCGCACGCCGGTCTGCTTAGGCGGCTTCGGATTCGTCTGGGGCTGCTTTGGTGGCAGGACGTGTTGGCATCTTGGCGAGCCATCCACGAAGCGCGATCGAGCCTTCGCAACCGGATTTCCATTTCTCAAATCGACCCGTGTATCCGTTCGAATTTGCAACCATCCCACTGAGCGCGACGCCGGCGTTGGAAGCGGTAGCCAGCACATCGTCGTAGACCGCGAGCATTTGCTTGAGCTCCTCGATGTCCTCGGCGCGCGATGCGGCAATGCCAGCGCGCGATAAGCTCTCGGCAACTTCTGTAGAGAGCCCGGAAAGCATGGGGTTGGCGCGGAGCACCGCCTCTACGATGTCGGGATGGCTACCGGCGCGCGCCTCGGCGATCAACGTCCGGCGCTCTTCAGGACTCAGCCCTCGCACGATTGCCCGAAGCTCCTGGTCGGCGAGAAAGCCAACTACATCAGAGCTGGCGCGAGGTGTAACTGGTGCAAAACCCTCCGCGACAGTTTGAGCAAGTGCGAGCATATCCTTGGCCACTTTTTCCATGGCCGGCATGAGCGTTGGAGCGATGTCGTCAATCTGCTCCTTGCTCATTCGCTCGACTGCGGCGGCGTTCAGATCCTTGTTATTGCGGACTGAGAGAATTTCCTCGCCGATATCCTTGAAAGTCTCAAGGGCGAGCCCCTGCAGGTGGCGGACCGACTTGAGCAGGCCACCTGCTTGCCAGGTGCCCTTGGTGCCGTCTGGGCGCTGGATGCCAAACGTTCGGCTTTCGATATGAGCGTGGTCGTATTCGGAATAGTGCAGGTTGGCCAAGCCAACCTTGAGGACGGAGCGTTTGCCGATTTTCATTAGGTTACCTTTGAATTGTGGATCGATCAGGCGGCGTCGACGTGAAGCGGGCGGTTCTCAACAAGCGCGATCAGCAGAGCGCTTGCCTGAACGCTTCCTTGTTCGGCGGCCGAACGCAGGCGGCCCCACGCGGCATTGATTTCGGCGCGGGTCGGTTTGGCTTGTGGGCCACGGGATTTAGTGGTGCTGGCGGTGACTGACATGATCAATCCTCTGTGAGCAGTTGAAAGCCTTGCAAAGCTCACATTAGGCAGTATCTGGCCGCATATCCAGTGCTTTTAGGGTGCACCTCAGGTGATACACGGAACGGGACGGAATGGGACTGAAATAATTGGTTTTGTCGGTCGAGAAGGGGGGATTTTTGTTGCACTAACTGGTATTGATCCAAATTGATACGGGACCCAGCGGCAACTGGCGGTGAGATTTGAAGCGAGGTGGTAGCGTCGACCGATGCCGGTATTCCGGCATCGGCTTAAAATCAATGAGTTACGCCAACTTTTCCAGCAGCGCCGGGAGATATTGTAGTGCCACTGGATCCTTCTCTTGGAAGTAGGCGTGGCAACGTTTCGGAATCCAGGTTCCGTAAAAATAAAGCCGGAATTCCCCTAAAAGCTCTATTGGGTAAAGTCTCGCATCTACAATTCGCCCGTCGAGATATTGGTGCTGATAGCTCGGGAAGTTCTTTGGCTCAATCCCTTTTTCTTTCCTCAACCACCCAGAAAACATTTTCCCGCTGGAGATGTCAGGAATCATATTTTCCGGCAAAACGTAGCCGTCGGCTTCCAATGGTGCGATGAGAGCTAAGACAATTTCATTCAGCATCGAGAAATGCGTATGAGGGATTTTCGCTCTGTTCGCGATGTACCTTTGAAGGTGGACAGGAATTCGCGCGGCATTTTTGGGCGAAACACCGCCTGCCATCCATTCTGCAATCCAGGCTGTAACCTGAACTGCAAAATCTGCTGATAGCCACTGCGCTAAGTGGAGCGCAACCTGCGGGTGCACCCAGGTCCCTTGATAGTTACCGCCTTTCACTGACTGAACCAGCACGGCGATTGGCAGTTTTAGAGATCTCGACAAAGCCTCAAGAAAATCGCTATTCGTTTTGGTTGCGTGGTAATGGCTAAATTTTTTATCTGCCGCCTGACACATGGCAGTCGCGTTGATGTATCCATCCACGGCGCGTTGGTGAATTAGGTTTCCTTCCATTTCGTGCGGAATTACTGGCAAATCCATCTGGACCATTTCGATTTCCCCGTAGAGCTCAAGTGATACCCCACCACGGGCGTAGCGGGAGATCAACCCTTATACCTCCTCTGGTGGCGTGCTGCCATTAGGCTTTGGAGGCATACGTTGTCTCGCTCAATACAAACAAAAATTCCGTGCGATTAACCCATGCGCAAAGCTGCAGTGCATTGACGGTTGGTTCCTGAGTCACCTGACTTCCCATTACGGTAGGGCAGGTGTCGCGACACGTTTTGCTGTATCTGAAAACGTGTCGCGTACTTGGTGCGTCCAGTTTTGGATGCATCTTCCCCCGCTGGGCGAACATCGCCGGGCCTGCTCCGGCCTGCTATCAGGCTGTGTTAGCGGTGAGGGAACGATGGCCGCGTTACCCGGTGCCGATCTGGATCACGGCTTGAGCGCGGCGGAACCTGCGAATGAGAAATCCACACCCACCGGCGCGGCCGGCACCATCGGCTCTCCCTCGGCCTTTGCCCGGCGATTGGTGTTCATGTCGCCGCATTCCCGGGCGGCCTGCTCCAGCAGCTTCATGGCCAGCACCAGGTTGCCGCTCGCTTCGGCCTCCTCGAGCATTCTCCCCAACGCGCGTAGTCGAACAGCCCGGTTCGCGATCGGTTCCTTCACCATCTCGTTCCGGAAGCCGTCGCGCGTGTCGTTAAACAGCGTCACCCAGCGCTTGGCCAGTCCTTTGCTGCTCTTGCGTGTCGGATCGTGGGTCTCGACCTGCTGACGTGACACTACGACCCCGAAACGCTCTCTGACGGCGACGGCGACTTGGGATGGTGAGTCGAAACAGGCCAGCGCCTGGACGATGAAGGATTTGATTTCGTTGTTGAGCGCGGCCATGGGCTTGAATCTGTCTAGAGTCTGTCAAGAATTGCGCCATGCTCGCCCAGAGCGAGAAGTGGCGCAACCGTGAAAGGCGATCAGATCCGGCGGGAATGAATTGATCTATCTCAGCGTGCGCAGGAATGGTCCGGTCTTCACTCCTAGATGAAATCGGAGATCAATCGAGGACCTGCAACAGGACATCGACCATCGGTTCAAAATACTCTGCTGAATTACGCGCGCGAGATATGTGAGCTCCGGTGAGCCCGTCCGCACTTCGCAGGTCAAAGATTGGCTTTCTTGCTTCTTGAGAATATGGGACAAGGCTATGAAGATTGGGTATCCCACCCAAGTCAAACAGGCCATCGCCCCAGTGAAATACCTGCCCCAACGGTTCTAATCGGGACACGATATTCTCGCGCACTGCACCCTCAATCTGCTCTCCGAACAGGTTCCAGCCCCTTGTCATGCCAGCATCGTTATCTCGAACATTATGCTGCTGCTTGACGTATCCGAGAAAACAGGGCCTGCCCGCTGGCAATTGGAAATCTATGAAGTCGGAGTAAGAGTTGCACTGATCCCATCCGGTGCGCCATGTATTGAGCTTACTTCCCAGGTTTTCAGTTCCTCGTATCGAGAAAAGGTCGGGCGACACGGGAGTGATGAAGTAATCGCTAGCAGCCAAAACAGCGCGATTCAGCGAGCCGAGGTTGGGGCCTAGGTCAAGCAGCACCACATCTGCCTGAATGGTCTCCGCACACCAGAGGATGTATCGATAGATAGCCGATTGGACCCGAAGCGCCATAGGATCGCCACCGCGAGCCGCTGCCCATGTATCTCCAAGCCGATCCTCGTAAGAGCTCAACATCACATCACCAGGGACGAGGTAGAGGTTCTCGTATTCACCTAATGCGTGCTGCTTGATCAGGCGGGTAGGTCGGCGCTCTCTGATATCACCCATACCCACAGAAACGCGCTCAATAGCGTTCCAAATGCTGTTTCCCCTCTCAGATCTCCAGCTTCGTTCAAGCTCCTGATCGGAGAGGCAATAGGACGAAAGGTTGCACTGGCTGTCCAGATCGACGAGCAAAACTGTCTGATCAGCACGCTCAAGCAAGTGAGCGATGTGATAGATGTAGGTCGTTTTTCCGACCCCGCCTTTGTTGTTGAAAATACTGATGATTTGCACTAGCTGTCCCCGATCAAGACGCATATGAAGCCACCAAGGCTAGCATGACCTGCGGCTTGTGCTTCTAGCCCTATCAAGGTGGTTATTGCAGATTTCAATCATCCGAGCGAGATCAAACCATCTCAGTGAGACCAAAACGTCACGCGTCGCGATAATTCACTGTATGAGCGAGAACTCGTAGGGGTTATCCCTAGTTTGGGAGATGCACTCAAATCTGAGGACATCTCCCGGAGCCTATATGTCGATGATCAATTGCGACTACCTGCCTGACCCCGCAAAGACCAAATTCCCGCCCGAGTTGGCCCTGCTCATCGTGCGCAAAGCCGCATCGCTCGCCGATGCTTTCGAGCAGCAGGGACTGGATCAGCTCACCAGGGACGCTACCTCAGCCATCGCCGCCGGCGCCGATCCGCGCCAGGTGATCAGGCAGATGCGGCTGTAACTCCCACCGCTGGTGGAAGTCTTGGTGTTCTACCATTGGTGGCGTATCGAGGTTTCCGCCATTGGAGTAAACCTCCCAGCCTTTTACGACCTTCACGCGAAAGTGTCGGCAAGCCCGGCAGATAAGAGCAAAGCGGGAATTCCCACTTTCAGATCTCTAATCCAGATGTGAGCAAAAGTCCGTGCATCTCTTCACAGGGCTCTCATTGCAAGGTCGAAGCGAGGAAGCGTTCAACATCATCGATCATGCCTTTGACATCTCCTTCGTTGAATTTGTCTGCTTCTCCATGTGCTGCCGCGTTCCGAATTCCAGCCATTGCGGTGATGCGCTTCTGTTGGAGAGAGTTATAGACGCCTGCTTTCGCCAGATCAGCATTCATCCTATCGAGTTTCCCATGATCAAGGCCATGGTCAGTGCACAGGTTGCGCACAGTTGTTTCAAGCACAACCCCGGCGATCACCGCGGCTGCCGATGCATACCCTGAGGTAAGCAGCTCGCAGGCCTGCTCAAGCTCGCTTCCAAACACTTCCGCCTGAACTAGATTGCGCACTGTGTTGAGGTATCCGCCTTCATAGTCTTCTTTGGCTGCTAGGAAGACGGCCTTAATGCGTTGAAGCGTTTCAAAGTTATTCGAGTAGGAGCGCGGCTTCTCTGCTTCAAGGAAAGCTGTCAGGTGATGGGATTTTTCGCCGCACGTATTAGACAAGAGGGACTTCGCTTTTACAGCCCAGTTAAGGATTAGGTCGGCCTTGATGTGCGGATATGGTGACCCGGTCATCGCGCTTTGTTCCATTTTTTTCGTACCCTCGATCGCTTCGAGTTGCGCCTCGAGCTCAGCGAACCGTTTCTCAAAAAGCTTCGTCATTTTGAATTCCTTCTCCAAGAGGGGGCGATCCCCCGGACAGATACTAGCCTCAGCTTGCGACCTTGGCATTTACCATCGAGAAATACCCAAGAGTTCGCCAATCCCCAAATCACCAATCTCCATGTGATCAAAAGTCCGCTCCTCTCAGGGCTGCAATTATTTTTCACCCCTCCTGTTGCGTGACTGCTAACGATGATGCATTATTGGTCTATCGTGACTGCTAACGGAGGTTGTTGTGAAGAACGAGGAATCGAAAGGTCCGCTATCTGCGGCCGATCGCCAGAGGATCTACAAAGAGCGTCAGCGCGAAGCTGGTTTTAGGCAAACAACCGTATGGATTCACGGTGAAACAGAGGAGGAGGGCAGGCAGGCAGCTCGGGATGGCAAGCCACTCAAGCCGATGGGAACGAAAGACCCAATGAGCTGGGCGGCAGGATGGATCAGCGAGAAGGGTAAGCAATAACGGTTGAGGTGATGGCTCAAATTTGAGCCATCAGAGAAGAGGTGCCAGGCCGCTGCGTCAACAGCGGCCCGGCGATCACACGACGACTCTTGAAGGTGAACGTCATGCAATTTAGACAGAATACCATCCAAATTTTGGACGCGCACGGCCAGGTCATCACCACGATGGTCCTGCCGGCCAACATCAAGCTGGCCCAGTTGGCACCACTGAAGATCCTCGGCGACATAAGCGTAAGGGTTCTGCCAGGCGCCGCTCCGTTTCGCGGGATCTGCGTAGGAGGTGCGCAATGAGCCAGCAAACCGCTCGCATCGCCGACGAAGCCCTTGAACTGCTGCGCGCCACACACGAACGCATCAGCAATATGCGGGTGCTGTTCAACGCGATCACGAAGGACCTGAAACACGGCAAGTCGCACGACATCGAAGAGCTGGCCAGCCTCGGCAGCTTCCTTGGCTACGACTGGGCGAACTACGTCGACAGCGAAGTTGAACAGATGCAGAAAGCGCTGGATGCCGCGGAGGTGTCTAAATGAGCGCCGATATCAAATCGCGGGACGATCTGAGTTTCACGGTGCGAGACGTTGACGGGCGGTTGATCAACTGGCCACGGAACAATCCCGGCGTGGCGGCTGATTGGCAGAAGGGTATCAACTTCTTCGAGTGCGAAGTACGCGACCTGGCGACTCATGACGAAACTGAAGCGTTCGACGCGATCCGGTTCGCCCTGTCCGGGATGGGCGGACGTTATACCTGCCTTGAACTTGGCTTTATTGAGCGCGTAGCCCTGGCGGCGATGGTCGGGATTCGTGCGCTGCGTGATGGTGCTCAGCCATTCACCCCCGCGGAGATAGACTGAGCAACTACGAAACTTTCGTTGTATCGACGGCACTACCCTGCAACGGGGTGGTGCCTTTTGCTGTGGGAGCGACCCGAGTCAGATCGTCAACTACCGGCCTTTTCCTTTCTCGACTTGATAGATCAGATCCTTCCGTACCTCTTCCGCACATGGGCGACACATCCCGATCTGCGTCCAAGGCAGGAACTCGACAATGAGAAAAGTGAAGCCTCCAGCTCGCTTGCATTTGCCTGCTTGCTGATGGCTGCAGCGGGCCTGTTTGTAAGTCTTAGGTCCCATCTATTAACCCCTGGTGGTGGTAATTTAATAAGGGTGGGATTTTTTCCGTTTACGTACTCCTCCGGAGGCCCCGGTTTTATTGAGAGGTAGTAGGAAAAAATCCCAGTACTCGACCGATCAAGAAAACTAACGGGACGCAACCGGACAATGAAGACGTGATGACTGGGAAAAAATCCCAGTACTACGCGGAAAAATTCCCACCGAAAAACTTGAATTTCAGATGAACTTGAAGCGCGGCGGACCGGGAGATATTTCCAGGTCTTTCCCGGGGCATTCATCAATTGCGGCCCAGGTGATCGCATACAGCGCACAGCGCGCCATTCCTTGCTCCCTACCACCCTTCCGGCTTTCTCTGGTGCGAATGATCAGTCCCGCATTCATCAGCTCAGAGAGGGCTGAGGCAAGCGTTTTAGCGTCCATGGGTTTCCCCTTTGCCATCATCGAGGCAGTGCAAGAAAGGTCGCCGTTGTTGCGGCCGTTGTAGTTCCTGGCCAGCTTGATCAGCACCGTGACTGCCTTAGTCGACAGGTTGTCGAAGGCATCACTGATCAGCAGTCGATAGGGCAGGGCCAGCACTCGACCGCCGCCAAAGTCGACCTTGTATTTTGTCTTTCTGGCCATTCAGCGGCTCACAGGCAGGCGCACGGGGGTGTCCTCAAAACTGAGGAGACCCCCATGCGAACTCTGGTTTACGACGCTTCGCGCATGAGGATGTACTTGGCGACCCGGTGCGGAGGTCGACCCGGCTCGGTCGACTGATGTGTCCAGTAGGTGCGGATTTCGTGCCCCTTTTTCCTGAGGCGCCGAATGGTGCTTGGTGGCTGAACGATGTCGAGCATTTGAGCCGCTTCGACTGAGGAGATCGGGCCGTTTCTTAGCGCCTCGATCATTTTGCGGTCTTGCTCGACCGAAGAATGACGTGTCATAGTTTGCCCTTCACGTTGGTGCTATCCAGTGTGTTTTCGCCAAGGCGGTGTTCCCGCACCGCCTGGGCTATCTCTCCCGCTTCCGTGCGCCATTTATTCCCATCCATGCGACTCACCGCGAGCCCTCACTTGCGGCGCGCTCAATCCACGCTCTCAGCTCTGTCATCAAGATCAGGCGGCGCTTCCCGAGCTTGAAAGCCTTCAATTCGCCCTGAGCGATAACTTCGTAGATCCCCGAGCGCGAGTGCCCAACCAGGCGGGCCGCCTCTTCAACACTTACTGAAATTGGTGTGGCAATAGCGGCTTGCATTCTCTTCTCCTCTGGCTGCTGATTTGGTGCCAGTGGTTGCTAGTCTATATCTTCATTTTCTAAACGTGCAAGCAATTGCTAAACGTATCTGCACGCAACCGGATTGACGAGAGAATGCGAGTCGAGCAAGCTATGGGTGTAGGTCAGTTGGGCTGACCGCATCAGAGCAGATGGAATGGTATGGCCACGAAGACGAGCAAGCGCACTGGCGAGACCAGTACGACAGTGAGTGTCGGAATCCGGATTGATCCGAAAATTAAATTTGCGCTCGATATTATGGGGCGCCTACAGAAGCGCTCATTAACCGCAGTGATCGAGTGGGCAATATCACAGGCCATCACGAACCAGCAGCTCGACACCGGCGGCGAATCTCTGTCATCCGTACTGGATAAAGTGTGGTCCACGGATGAGTCTGTAAGGCTCATAAAATTGGCCCGTCATATGCCAGAAGCCCTGACTTACGACGAACTGAGAATTTGGGAAACGATTAAGGCTACCGGCTATTTCTGGCATAGGAATAAAAGCGGGGGCTACAACCCAGAGACCGGCGAGCTGACAGTGTTCTTGGTTACGGACAACTGGGAAACCATTCTGCAGCACGTCGATCGCCACAAGGGCAGTTCGACTATCGTTCCGCTAAGCGAAGCTGATCTCATACCCTTCTAGATCAGTTCGACCGCCGCCGCCTTGCTGTCAGGGGCAAGGTGGGCATAGCGAAGTGTCATCTTGAGGTCGGCGTGCCCCAGCAGATCCCGGATCGTGTTGAGTGGCACGCCCTTCATGGCCAGTTTCGACGCGAAGGTGTGGCGCAGATCGTGCCAGCGGAAACCACTTACGCCGGCTGCCTTCAGGACGCCATCCCAAGACTTTTTGACGTTATCCATGACGCCACCGGTTTTGCTGGGAAAGACCCTTTCGCCGCTTGATTGATCCTTCCAAGCCTTCACCACCGCGAGAGCCTCTTTATTCAGCGGAATGTGCCTCGTCTGGTCGGACTTCGCCCCCTCGCCGGCGACGGTCAGTGTCTTTTGCTGCAGGTCGATGTCGGGCCAGACCAAATTGAAGAGCTCACCGCGACGAAGGCCGGTGTTTATGCTGACGATGGCCATGGGTTTCAGGTGATCGGCGAACGCCCTCTCTCTCAAGTCTGGCAGCGCTTCCTTTCTCCGCTCGGCGCGCCATTTGTTTGCGCTGTCACGCTCGGCCCTGATTCGCTCTTCTCGATCATCCAGTGCCTGGCGCAAGCGCTGTTCCTCCTCCGCTGACAGGAATCGAACCCGCCCCCGAGTGTCGAGCCTCATCGGCTTGAGCTTCGTCATCGGGTGCTGCTCAAGCATCCCCCACTCGACAGCCTTGGAAATGGCTCCGCGCAGGGCGGCCAGTTTCCTATTTGCCGTGGCATCCTTCAGACCGGCCGCGAGCCACTTCACCCGCATCGCTTCCAGATCGTGCTGCGTTATCTCCGACAGAGCTTTCCCCATCAGCGCGGCGAAACTGTACTCTATAGCGTGCCGCGTCTTTTGGTGGGCCTTGTGATGGGTTTCCAGCCACGGGTAATAGCTGTTCTCCAGATATGACTGGAGCGTGTGCACAGCCCGGCGACTGCTCTTGCCGGCGATCAACGGGGCACCGTGGGCGTGCGCTTCTGCGAGCCAGCGCGCGGCCTCGGTCCGGGCCTGATCGAGAGTCATCATCCCAACGCGGCCCAGGGTGGCGGCCTTGTTTCTGCCCCAGCTCACCATGTAGCTGGCGTGACCACTGGGCAGCACCCGGATCGACAGGCCAGGCTGAGCGGTGTCGTGTATGCGAAATTGCTTTTCCTGAGGCTGAATGCCCGAGAGGGTTTTGGCGGTTATCTTGGTTTTCATACCGAAGCGTCCGTGACAGCAGGATGACAGCAAAAACGACTATACGGGTCTGTTTCGGCGGACTCAACCAGACGTTTGATCCCTGTCGATGCTGGGCCTGGCCCATATTCATTGGGCCAAAAAACGCACTCGTAACGCGAAGGTCGCAGGTTCGATTCCTGTCTCGGGCACCACTTCCCTTATTTCACTTTACGGCTCAGATCTTCGACGGTGCGTTTGAGCTGATCCATCGCCCGATCCTGATCGTTTATTTTCTGCTTCAGATTCGAAATCTCGCTGCTGTTCGAGTTGGAACTGGAACCACTGTTGCGCTTGAGGTCTTCGACCTGGCGGCTGAGCGTATCGAGCTGGCGGTCCTGTTCCTTGACCTTGTTCTTCAGATCTTCGACTTCTCTGCCACTGGAGCTTGAGCTGGAACCGCTGCTGCGCTTGAACTCTTCAATCTGACGCGACTGCTCATTAACGGTGTCGCGCATCTTCTTCAGTTCATCGACACCGATTCCGCTTCTGATCACCACCTCTTTGCCGTAGTCGTTGTGTATGGCGGTAATCTGATCGCCGTAGGAAGGGCTGCTGTTACTCAGTTCAATTGCCATTGCAGTTGCTGGCAGGGCCAGTGTGGCCAGCAGGGCGGTCAGAGCGGTGGCGGACACAACAGAAGAAATCTTCGAAAAGCTGCGCATCACTGGGTTTCCTTGTGAACAGCAAAAGTCAGTGCCGGCATGGCACATCGCTATGACTCAAAATCCGGATTTATGTTCCGCAGGTCAGCTTTTTGTGAGAGAGATGTAAAGAGCCGTGTAATTCGTCATGCAAACGTCCTATATTCGGTGCCTGCATGAGCATCGCCCAGCAGTTTTCAGATGATCCCGAATGGTTCCGAAGGCCGGTCAATCCGCGTCAGAGAGATCCTTGATGATCCAGATCCATCCTCCATTCCTATGATCAGCGAGAACGCCATGACCGAATTAACTCAAGAGCAACGTCACGAACTAGCGCTGGAAAAGTACGTTCTGGACGTACCGGAGCTGAAAGAAGAGATCAAGGACCTGAGTCCTGATGATCAGAAAGACCAGATCCAGTGGGCATTCGAGGACGAAGCCGAAGCCCAGGGCTTGCAGCCGTGGGAACTGACGCTCAAGTACACCAGCACTCCTGAGGAGTTCGAGGCTCAGCGTCTTGTACTGCACAAGGAGGCGGCCGAAGTGTTGGGCGTCGAGTGGCAAGAGTACTGCGAGATGAACAATCTCGTCGTTTGACGAGAGCTGCAAGCTTCAAGCCGCAAGCTACAAGCCGCAAGCTACAAGTCAAAGCAGAACCGTTTGGCTTGCAGCTTGTAGCTTGAAACTTGCCGCTGCTGTTTAAAGGCTCAGACGCATCGACAGATCCACCGCCTTCACATCCTTGGTCATCGCACCGATCGAGATGTAATCCACCCCGGTCTCGGCGATTGGCAGCAGAGTGCTTTCGTTGATGCCGCCGCTGGCTTCCAGTCTGGCTTTGCCGCCGTTGAGGCGAACGGCTTCGCGCATGTCGTCCAGGCTCAGCTCGTCGAGCATGATGATATCGGCGCCGGCTGCCAGCGCTTCCTTCAGCTCCTCCAGGCTTTCCACTTCGACCTCCACCGGTTTGCCCGGCGCGATCTTGTGCGCGGCAGCGATGGCCTGGGCGATGCCTCCGCTGGCGGCGATGTGGTTTTCCTTGATCAGGAACGCATCGTAGAGGCCGATGCGGTGGTTGTGGCAACCGCCGCAGGTCACCGCGTATTTCTGCGCCAGACGAAGGCCCGGCAGGGTTTTACGGGTATCGAGCAGCTTGACCTGAGTCGTCCCGACGAAGTCAGCCAGGTACTGCGCGCGCGTGGCCACGCCAGACAGCAGTTGCAGGAAATTCAGCGCGCTGCGTTCACCGGTCAGCAGTGAGCGGGCCGGCCCTTCCAGATGAAACAGCGGCTGATTCGGTTTGACCCGTTCGCCATCGACCACTTGCCAATGCACCGCGACCCGCGGATCCAGCTGACGAAACACGGCATCGACCCACGCCGTGCCGCAGATGACGGCTGCATCGCGAGTGATGATGGTGGCTTTGGCCAGACGTTCGGCAGGAATCAATTGTGCGGTGATGTCGCCGCTGCCGATGTCTTCGAGCAACGCACGGCGCACGTTGGCTTCGATTTCGGCGGTCAAATCGGCGAGACGTAGATTCGGCATAACGGGCTCCACAAACAAAGTGATTCGATTATAGGGGCATGGCACGAGCCAACCCAAGGTGAGAACTCGCGTGCTTGACTGCATCTGGTCGATTTTCTTTGAGTAAACGTGCTTCAGGCGCGGTCATTGGAGGGTGGCCGGGCATAGGGGAAACCCTGACGCCTCTGGCGTATGGGATAACTTTTACAAGATAATTCGCCGCGCATTTGACGTCATAGGTTTGACGTCTGTGATGGCCAGAATCATTGATATCTGTGCAAGCCCGCTTTCACAGGGATTTGTGTCGATCAGAAGAATCACCGTTCCAGGAGGCTTGGATGCACAACGACGGGAAAGTAGTGCCTTTGCACAAGGTCGCTACGGATCAGGCGAATCACTCGCCACTCGCCCGCCTGCCTGTGATTCTGCTTCAGGTTCGCGACAAGGCCGCTCAACAGTTACGGCACGGCTTGCAGGAGCTGTTTGATAACGCCGACGACACTTTGTTTGAAATGGCTGACCGGGCGCGCAACGACGTCGAACAGAACATCTTTTTCGAAGCCATGCGCGACCTGCGCCTCAAGCGCAAAAACATCGAGCGCGGTTTTCTCGAACAATTCTTCGAGGCCTTTGTCGGCCTCACACAATACGATCCCGTTCACAACACGCTGCCGCGTCCGTTGATGTATGAAGAATCGGCTCCACGCACCGATGACATGGAGCGCAACGTGGCGGTGGAGACCATGGTCGGCCGCGTGCTCAAGCGTGATGGCTTCGCCCTCGATCAATTGACCGCACGACTTGGCGCCTTGCTCGGCAGTACGCTTGATGATCAGCACAATCCACTCGGTCCGGCGCTGCTCTGTGAGTATTTCCTCCAGGCCGGGCGCAACCTGGGCGTCGAGATCAAGGTCAAGTTGATCCTGCTCAAACTGTTCGAGCGCTATGTGCTGGCCGACACTGAGCAACTGTATGCCGAAGCCAATCAACTGCTCAGCGCCACCGGTGTGCTGCCCGAGCTGAAACCGGCACCGGCGCGGCGCGCGATTGATCGCGCGGCCGTCGCCATCAATCGCGAAGAAAGCGATGACCCGGCGCCAGCCGACGAAGGTGTGCAGGAAGTCTTCGCCGCGTTGCAGGAGTTGTTGTTGCATGTGCGCGGCAGTGTCGCGCCAACCCTCGAAACGAGCGCCGCCGCCCAGCCGATCACCACCCGCGACCTGCTGCGCCTGCTCTCGCACTTGCAGCAATATGTGCCGGCGCTGGCGGCGCAGGACGACTTTGATCTGCGCAATCAGCTCGAACAATTGCTGACGCGGGTCAGCGTCAAAAGTGGCAAGTCACGAATCGTCGGTGGTACAGACGAAGATGTGATCAACCTGATCGCCATGGTCTTCGACTGCATCCTCGAAGATCACAATGTGCCGGACTCGCTCAAGGCACTGATCGCCCGCTTGCAGATCCCGATGCTCAAGGTCGCGGTGCTCGATAAAAGTTTCTTTAGTCGCAGCAGTCACCCGGCGCGGCGCCTGCTCAATGAAATCGCCGATGCGGCCATGGGCTGGGGCGACTGCGACGGCGAGACGCGTGACAGCCTGTATCTGCGCATCGAGCAAGTGGTGCAGCGCCTGCTCACCGATTTTGTCGATGACCCGGCGATTTTTTCCGAGCTGCTCGCCGACTTTCTCGCCTTCACCAGCGATGAGCGTCGCCGCAGCGAATTGCTCGAACAGCGGCTGCGTGATGCCGAAGAGGGGCGGGCGAAAACCGAGCTGGCGCGGCGGCGGGTCGAGCTGGCGTTGAATCAGGCGCTGTTGGGCAAAGTCCTGCCACCGTCAGTCGTGACATTTGTACAGGACGCCTGGAGCAAGGTGTTGCTGCTGACCTGCCTCAAGCATGGCGACCAGTCCGCCGAGTGGCAGGCCGATGTGCAGACCATGGAACAATTGGTCTGGAGTGTGCAGCGTCATGCCGACCCGGACGCCGGTATGCGTTTGCTGGCGCTGGTGCCGGGTTTGCTCAAGTCGCTGCGTGATGGCTTGAGCAGTTCGGCATTCGATCCATTTGCGACCAGTGAATTCTTCAGTGAACTGGAAGCGCTGCATGTGCGCGTGCTGGAGCCGTCCACCCAGGCCGACGCGTCTACGTCAACGCCAATGATCGAGGTGTCGCAGCAGATCGTATTGCAGGCAGCCGAAGAGGGCGCGATGGCGCCGGGGGCCGCACGTCTGGCGCATGACGGTGCGGGCCTGCAACAGGTCGATCAATTGCGTGTGGGCAGTTGGGTTGCGTTTCAGGAAGACGATGAAAACACCCTGCGCTGCAAATTGGCGGCGATCATCGAGGCCACCGGCAAATACGTGTTTGTCGACCGCACCGGGATGAAAGTGCGGGAGCGCAGCCGTATCGGTCTGGCCCTTGAGTTCCAGCGTGGTGCGGTGCGTGCGCTGGATGACACCTTGCTGTTCGACCGTGCGCTGGAGTCGGTGCTGGGCAATCTGCGACGACTCAATCGCGCCAAGTGATCGCGCGGCGGGGGGCGATCACGGCATACTGGGCGCCAACACAGTCGGCGTTGAAGGAATCGGTATGCAGTTGGATCCCGCTAGCGGGTGGTGTCACGGGGTGCAGGTGTGCCCATCGCCCAACTTCAATGAACGCCCTGCGGGCGAAGTTTCCCTGTTGGTGATCCACAACATCAGCCTGCCGCCTGCGCAGTTCGCAACGGGCAAGGTGCAGGAATTTTTCCAGAATCGTCTGGATGTCACCGAACATCCCTACTTTGCAGGGATTGCCGACCTACGGGTCTCGGCGCATTTTCTGATCGAACGTGACGGCAGCGTCACCCAGTTTGTCTCCTGTCTTGAACGGGCGTGGCATGCCGGCGTGTCGGTCTTCGAGGGGCGCGAAACCTGTAACGATTTTTCCGTGGGCATCGAGCTCGAAGGCACCGATGATCTGCCGTTCACCGACGCGCAGTATCAGGCGTTGACGGCGCTGACACGCCAGTTGCAAAAAGCATTTCCGGCTATCACCGGCGCGCGCATTTGCGGGCACAGCGACATTGCACCCGGGCGCAAGACCGATCCTGGCCCGGCATTCGACTGGGCGCGTTACCGCGCAGCCCTGGCACAAGAGGAAGGACAATGAGTTTTCTGGTGTTACTGCTGGCGGTCTGGATCGAGAAGTTCTCGGCCCTGCGCCATCGGGTTCAACGCGATGGCGGATGGATCCGCGAACTGCACAAACTCGAAAGCAGCGAGCGACTGGCGACACAGCCATGGCTGGTGCTGACGATTCTGGTGCTGCTACCGGTAGCCTTGCTGGGATTGTTGCTGGTGGTGCTGGAGCCGGTGGCTTATGGCTTGCTGGCCTTGCCAGTGCATTTGCTGGTGGTGATTTACAGCCTCGGGCGTGGCGATTTGCTGGGCGGTCTCGGTCCGTTTCGCGATGCCTGGCGCCGTGAGGATCTGCAAGCAGCGGCGCATGTCGCCAAACGTGATCTGAATATCTGCGCCGACAGCGGTGAGCAATTGCTCGATCGGGTGCAGGGGCATCTGTTGTGGCAGGCCTATCAGAGTTTCTTTGCGGTGATTTTCTGGTATTTCGTGCTCGGACCGGTGGCGGCGCTGGCCTATCGCTTGCTGGCGCTGGCTGAAGAGCACGGTCAAAACCCGGCGCTGGTCGAACGTGCCGCGCAGTTGCGCCATGCGTTCGACTGGTTGCCGGTGCGCCTGCTGGCGGCGAGTTTTGCATTGGTCGGCAACTTCGTTGCGGTCAGTCGCGTGATGCTCCATGAGCTGCTGAACTGGAACATCAGCGCCGCACAGCTGATCAACAAGGTCGGATTGGTCGCAGGGGAAATCCCGCCGCCGGTCGTCGGCCCGGAAGGCATCAACACTCTGGATTGCCTGTGGGAACTGCTGCTGCGCGCGGCGGTGCTGTGGTATGCCGGGTTTGCCTTGTGGACTGTTCTGATTCACTGATCTTTCAGTGAAACTCATTGTGGTGAGGGAATTTATCCCCGATGGGCTGCGCAGCAGCCCCAAAAACCATCCTCCACGATTTATCAGATACAACGCCTATTCCGTTATTGGGGCCGCTTCGCGCCCCATCGGGGATAAATCCCCTCGCCACAATGGTTTTGTGTTGTCCTTGCGTCGTTAACCTTAAGTTACAAAACCTCCCTCCGATTTGAGCTATACAGAGATGGCGCCCGATAGTGGCTATCTGCTGTCTCTGCGCGCCTGCCAATAAAAACAAGAAAAACCAAGGGAGACTTCCAGTGAAGAGCTTGCTCTATCCCGCCGTCTCGCTGATGAACCGTCTGAGCTTCGGCATGAAGTTCAGCCTGATCAGCGTGCTGTTCCTGGTGCCGATGCTGGTGACCAATTTCTACCTGGTGCGCGATTCCTATCGCGAATTCCAGGGCACCCGCGTCGAGCTGCAAAGCCTCGACCTGCTCGGGAGCAGCCTGACCCTGCGCCGGGATCTGGAGACGCTGAACAATCTGGTGCAGATCAACGTCACCCTCGGCCAGTCCGGCAAGGCCGGCAATGTCGAAGCGCAGATCAGCAGCCTTGAACAAGCCGTGCTCACACGTCTGCAAGGGTTAGTGGCAATGACCGACGATCCGGAACAGATCAAGGTGTTCGACGGCAAACGCGATGAAATGATTGCTGCGTTCAAAGCCCAGCAAGCGGAAAACTCCCTGCAAAGCAAAAGCGCGCTGATCGGCAAGCTGCTCGCCAGTGCGCAGATTTTCAGTCAGATCATCACCAGTCAGGCCGGTCTGAGCCGCGACAATCAAGGCGACATTCGTCAGCTCAGCGAACTGGTGACCCTGATTACGCCGACGGTGACGCAAACCCTCGGCGAAGGCCGGGCCATGGGCTCGTATTCGTTGGGGCAGGGCTTTCTCAACAGTTCGTCGAGCACACGTTTTGATGAGCTGCTGGTGCAGATCGAAAAACTGCAGGCCGAATACGGTCTGAAATTGCAGGACGCCCTCGGCTCCAGCAAAGCCGCGCGCGAATCCCTCAGCGCTGCGGCCGACACCAGCAAGGCCTCGCTGAAACAGGCCAGCGAACTGTTCGAAGAGCAAGTGGTGATGGCCGACACGCTCGATGCACCGTGGCAGGCGTTTTATGATCAGGTCACCGGGCTGATGGACAAGACCTACCAGCTCAACGAAGCCACCCTGAAGTTCCTCGACACTCAACTGCAGCAACGACTGGCGCAGAACCGCACGCACATGGTCTTGCAGGCTGCGGCGCTGTCGGTGGTGTTCGTGCTGATTTTCTATCTCTACGGCGGTTTCTACGCCTCGACCCGCACCACGCTCAAACGTCTTGGCGCGATGATGGACAAAGTTGCGGCAGGCGACATGACGGTCAATTTCAAAGCCAACAGCCGCGATGAATTGGGTGAGTTGGGCGAGGTGTTCAACGGCACGGTGAGGAAGATTCACGATTTGATCGAACGGGTCGGCCATACCGTCAGCGAAGTCGAGCGTCAGGCCGGGCAAGTTGAAAATGTCTCGGCGCAAAGCAATCAGGCGGTGGCCGGCCAGCGTACGCAAATCGAGCAAGTGGCCACCGCGATGAATCAGATGTCGGCGACCTCACTGGAAGTGGCGCGCAGTGCTGCTGCGGCGGTGAGCAGTGCCCACAGTGTGAATGACGAGACCATCAGCGGGCGGGGCCTGGTGGAGTCGCAGCAGGGCAGCATCGCTGCGCTGGCCAGCGAAATCGATCAGTCGGTGTTGGTGATCAACCAGCTCGCCAGCGACAGCCAGTCGATCAGCCGCGTACTGGAAGTGATCAAGAGCATCGCCGAACAGACCAATCTGCTGGCGCTCAACGCCGCGATCGAGGCGGCCCGGGCGGGTGAGCAGGGGCGCGGTTTTGCGGTGGTGGCGGATGAAGTGCGCACCCTGGCCAAGCGCACGCAGCAATCGACCGAAGAGATCGAACAGATGATCGCCAAGCTTCATGGCGGCGTCGGCGCGGCGGTGAAAGCCATGGGCGTCAGCCATCAGATGGCCAGCGGCACGGTCGGGCAATCGGAAAAGGTCCAGCAGGCACTGGAAAACATCCTCGGTGCCGTAGGCATGATCGTCGACCAGAACCAGCAGATTGCCGCCGCCGTCGAGCAGCAAACGGCGGTGGCCCATGACATCGACCAGAACATCGTCGAGATCAACCGCGCCGGTGAACGCACGGCGCAAGGCGCACACCAGACCGAAGACGCCAGTCGGGCGTTGTCGGCGCAGGTGGTGGAGCTGAAACAGCTGATCAGCGCGTTCCGGGTCTAGGCTTTACACAAATTCCTTGTAGGAATGAGCCTTTATGGTGAGGGGATTTATCCCCGATGGGGCGCGAAGCGCCCCCAATGCCTGAGTTAGAGATTTATCAAACATGTCGTCGATTTTTTGGGGCCGCTGCGCAGCCCATCGGGGATAAATCCCCTCGCCACAAAGATTCCCTCCGCAAGCGGCAGGGCGTTATCAGAAACTCTTGTAATACTTTTCCACTTTGAGTCGTAGGCCGAATCCTGTTTTTCTCCCAGCGCTGGCGTTCCGTCATCAATGAGCCAGTATTCCGGTTCATCTGATCGCGTAGAGGAGGCCACTCATGTCCGTTGCAACCTTGGGAATCCAGGGCCGCTGTGCCCATTGCGAGCAGACGCTGGTGCTCAAACCCTGGCAACTCAACGCTATCGCGATCCATGAATCGTTCACCTGCGAGCACTGTCAGCAAGCCTTGGAGCTGCGTTGTCCCAAGCAGATCAAACGCTTCAAGTCGCTCGATTCACTGGCGTTGTTGCGCTTCAGCGCTTCGATGACGGTGTGCACCGCGTTGCTGGTGGCGCTGGTGATGGAATGGCTGGGGCTGCTGAGCGTCACCGAACAGTTGAACGCCTCGCTGATCACGATTTTCGTGTACTTCGTGGTCGTTCGTTATGCGCGCCAACGTCAACACATAACGCTGATTCTCGAGGCTGCCAAGGCTCACGCCGATTGACTACCAGCCAAACACCGCGCAGCTGTTGGCGGTGCTGGTGGCGGCCAGTTGTTCGGGGCTTACGTTCAGGATTTGCGCCAGCGCCGCGCAGATCGCCGGCAGGTGCGCGGGGCTGTTGCGCTGGCCGGGGAACATGGCGGGCGCCATGTCCGGTGAGTCGGTTTCCAGCACAATCGAATCCAGCGGCAAATCCGCCAGGACCCGATGCATGCGCAACGCCTGCGGCCAGGTCGGCGCACCACCCAGGCCAAGTTTGAAACCGAGTTTGATGTACTCGCGCGCCTCTTCACGGCTGCCGGCAAACGCATGGATGATCCCGGCGCGTTTGAGCTTGAAGCGCTTGAGCGTGGCAATCACCGCCGCGTGACTGCGCCGTACATGGATCAGCGCCGGCAAATTGAAATCCGCCGCCAGTTGCAACTGCGCTTCGAACAGCGCCTGTTGCCGCTCGCGGTCGAGGGTTTCGATGAAGTAATCCAGACCGATTTCGCCCACCGCACACAACTGTCGATGACCGCGCAATCGCGTCAGCCAGTCGCCGAGGGCCTGCAAGTCTTCAGGTCGATGCTGATCGAGATAGACCGGATGCAAACCGAACGCTGCGTACAAGTCAGCGTCGCTCTGCACCAGATCCCATACCCGCTGCCAGTTACCCTCATACACACCCAACACCACCATCCGCCGCACCCCGAGGGCGCGGCTTTCGCCGAGCAACGCCGCGCGGTCGGCGTCGAAGTCGGGGAAGTCCAGGTGAGTGTGGCTGTCGATCAGCTCCACGCTTCAGTCCCGGTGAATACGTTGTTTGAAGGTGCGCGCAATGGCTTGCACGCCAGGCTGGTAATCCGATTGCTCGACGGCGGCCAGCGCCAGTTCCAGCGCCTTGTCGGCGATCAACTGGTGCTGCTGGGCCATGGCGTTGACCGGTAGCGGCAGGAAATCCAGCAACTGCGTGTCACCGAAGGTGCCAAGGCGCAGCGGCCTCGACTTGAGCGGGAAGTCATGCAATGCGTCGAACACGCCCTGCAACAGCACGTAGGAAGTGGTCACCAGCGCATCCGGTAAATGCCCCAGACGTTGCAGGAGTTCTTCCATCAATTGCTTGCCGCACTCGCGACTGAACGATTCGGCATGTTCGACCAGCACTTCGCCTTTGAAATCGCCCAGCGCTTCTTTGAAGCCAGCCGCACGTTCCTGGCTGATGCTCAATTCCGGGCGAGCGCCGAGCAGGACGATCTGCTTGAGCTGCGGATCGAGCAGGCTCTGGGTCAGGTGCAGGCTGGCCTCGCGGTCGTCGCTGATCACCGAGCAAAAATGCTCGGGTTCCATGACCCGGTCGATGGCGATGATCGGCAGGCCCTTGGCCTGCAACTGGCGGTAGCTGTCATCCCCGGCCGGCAGGCAACTGGCAACGATCAGCGCATCGCAGCGGCGCGCTTTGAACAATTGCAGCAATTGGCGCTCGCTGTCCGGCGCATCGTCTGAGCTGGCGATCAGCAGTTGATAACCACGTGCCCGCGCGCCTTGTTCGAGCAGTTTGGCGATCCGCGCGTAACTGGGGTTTTCCAGGTCCGGCAAAATGAAGCCCAGTGTGCGCGTGTGCCGACTGCGCAGCCCGGCCGCTTGTGGATTGGGCGTAAAGCCATGCAGATCAACCACCGCGCGCACGCGCTCGACGGTCGCGTTGCTGATGCGTTGCTGTTCGGCCTTGCCGTTGATGACGTAGCTGGCGGTGGTCACGGACACTCCGGCCAACCGCGCGATATCACTGAGTTTCAACCCGGGATTTCCTTGTTGTTTCGAGCATGCCGCGAGATTTTCGCCAATCCTACCCGATTAGGGCAGACGACTTATTGCCTACGCGCATCCGACAAGTTGGACTTCAAGGATGGGACATTATCGAGTAACGTGCCGATCAATCTAGATTAAACGTTTCAGCAAGCGTATTTTCTACGTTTTAGACGCCTTTGGCCGGTTCTGCCGTGAAACCGCCAAAACTGCCCCTGAAAAGGATGGCCCAGAGCGCCTAAGCTGCAAACCATTCAAAACAATACCTGGCTCTTTGAAGGGCCAAAAAGGAGATCGCATGCTCGAGCTCACTATAGAGCAGATATCCATGGGCCAATCGGCTGTGGATAAATCCGCTGCCCTGCAATTGCTGGCCAATCACCTGGTGGCCGATGGACTGGTCGCTGATGGTTACCTTGCCGGATTGCAGGCGCGCGAGGCCCAGGGCTCGACCTTTCTCGGTCAAGGTATTGCCATTCCCCACGGTACGCCCGAGACCCGCGATCAAGTATTCGCCACTGGCGTTCGCCTGATGCAGTTTCCCGAGGGCGTGGATTGGGGCGATGGCCAGATCGTTTATCTGGCGATCGGGATTGCGGCCAAATCCGATGAACACCTTCGTCTCTTGCAACTGCTGACCCGGGCCCTCGGCGAGACCGATCTCGGTCAGGCCCTGCGCCGCGCCAGTTCGCCCGAAGCACTGCTGAAACTGCTGCAAGGTGCGCCGCAGGAACTGGCGCTGGATGCGCAGATGATCGGCCTCGGTGTTTCGGCTGATGATTTCGAAGAACTGGTCTGGCGCGGCGCGCGCCTGCTGCGTCAGGCCGATTGTGTGAGCAACGGCTTTGCCGGCGTGTTGCAGCAAGTCGAAGCGCTGCCGCTGGGCGATGGTTTGTGGTGGCTGCACAGCGAGCAAACGGTGAAGCGTCCGGGCTTGGCGTTCGTCACCCCGGACAAACCGATGCGTTACCTCGGCCAGCCGCTCAGCGGCTTGTTCTGTCTGGCCAGTCTCGGCGAAGCGCATCAGGCGTTGCTCGAGCGTCTGTGCGCGTTGCTCATCGAAGGTCGCGGCCACGAATTGGGCCGCGCCACCAGCAGCCGTAAAGTCCTCGAAGTGCTCGGTGGTGAGTTGCCCGCCGACTGGCCGAGCGCACGCATTGCGCTGGCCAACGCCCATGGCTTGCACGCGCGACCAGCGAAGATTCTGGCGCAACTGGCGAAGAGCTTTGACGGCGAAATCCGCGTACGCATCGTCGACAGCCAGGACAGCGCCGTGTCGGTGAAGAGCCTGAGTAAACTGCTCAGCCTCGGCGCCCGTCGTGGTCAGGTGCTGGAGTTGATCGCCGAACCGAGCATCTCTGCCGATGCCTTGCCCGCGTTGCTCGCCGCCATCGAGGAAGGCCTCGGCGAAGAAGTCGAGCCGCTGCCGGCCGTCAGTCAGCAGCGCGAAGTGATCGCCGACATCGCCGAAGTGGTGATCGCGCCGGCGTCCGGCAGCCTGCTGCAAGCGATTCCCGCCGCCCCCGGCATTGCCATCGGCCCGGCGCACATTCAAGTGCAGCAAACCATCGAATACCCGTTGCGCGGCGAATCTGCGGCCATCGAGCGCGAGCGTCTCAAGCAAGCCTTGGCTGATGTCCGTGCGGACATCCAGGGCCTGATCGAACGCAGCAAGGCCAAAGCCATCCGCGAGATTTTCATCACCCACCAGGAAATGCTCGACGACCCGGAACTGACCGATGAAGTCGACACGCGCCTCAAACAGGGCGAAAGCGCTGAAGCGGCGTGGATGGCGGTGATCGAAGCGGCAGCGAAGCAGCAGGAATCCTTGCAGGATGCCTTGCTCGCCGAGCGTGCGGCGGACCTGCGCGACATCGGTCGCCGGGTGCTGGCGCAACTGTGTGGCGTGCAAACCCCGAGTGAACCGGAGCAGCCGTACATTCTGGTGATGGACGAAGTCGGCCCGTCCGACGTCGCACGGCTCGATCCGGCGCGGGTGGCGGGGATTCTTACCGCTCGCGGCGGGGCCACGGCACACAGTGCAATCGTCGCCCGTGCTCTCGGCATTCCGGCGCTGGTCGGGGCTGGCGCAGCGGTGCTGCTGCTGGCGCCGGGCACGCCATTGCTGCTCGACGGCCAGCGTGGTCGCCTGCACGTCGATGCTGATGCGGCAACGCTGCAACGCGCCACCGAAGAACGCGACACCCGCGAGCAGCGCCTCAAGGCTGCTGCCGAACAACGTCACCAACCGGCGCACACCACCGACGGCCACGCCGTCGAAGTGTTCGCCAACATCGGCGAAAGCGCCGGGGTGGTCAGCGCGGTGGAGCAGGGCGCCGAAGGCATTGGCCTGTTGCGTACCGAACTGATTTTCATGGCCCACCCGCAAGCGCCGGACGAAGCCACGCAGGAAGCAGAATACCGCCGCGTCCTCGATGGCCTTGCCGGGCGTCCGTTGGTGGTGCGCACGCTGGATGTCGGCGGCGATAAACCGCTGCCGTATTGGCCGATCGCCAAGGAAGAAAACCCGTTTCTCGGCGTACGCGGTATTCGCCTGACCTTGCAGCGTCCGCAGATCATGGAAGCGCAATTGCGCGCCTTGCTGCGTGCGGCCGACAACCGTCCGCTGCGGATCATGTTTCCGATGGTCGGCAGCGTCGAGGAGTGGCGTCAGGCCCGCGACATGACTGAACGTCTGCGTCTGGAAATCCCGGTCGCCGACCTGCAACTCGGCATCATGATCGAAGTGCCGTCCGCCGCTCTGTTGGCGCCGGTGCTGGCAAAAGAAGTCGATTTCTTCAGCGTTGGCACCAACGACCTGACGCAATACACCCTGGCCATCGACCGTGGTCATCCGACCCTGTCGGCGCAGGCTGATGGCTTGCATCCAGCGGTGCTGCAACTGATCGACATCACCGTGCGCGCCGCGCATGCCCATGGCAAATGGGTCGGTGTCTGCGGCGAGCTGGCGGCAGATCCACTGGCGGTGCCGGTGCTGGTCGGCCTCGGTGTCGATGAACTCAGCGTGTCGGGTCGCAGCATTGCCGAAGTGAAAGCGCGTATTCGCGAACTCAGCCTTACCCAGGCGCAAACCCTTGCTCAACAAGCCCTCAGCGTGGGCAGCGCCAACGAAGTGCGTGCATTAGTGGAGGCCCTGTAATGGCCAAGATTCTCACCCTGACCCTCAACCCGGCGCTGGACCTCACGGTCGAGCTGTCACGCCTGGAGGCCGGTCAGGTCAACCGCAGCGACGAGATGCACACCCACGCCGCCGGCAAGGGCGTGAACGTCGCGCAGGTGCTGGCCGATCTCGGGCATCAACTGACGGTCAGTGGTTTTCTCGGCGAAGACAACCTGCAAGCGTTCGAAACCCTGTTTGCCAAACGCGGCTTTGTCGACGCGTTCATCCGCGTGCCGGGCGAGACGCGCAGCAACATCAAAGTCGCCGAGCGCGACGGCCGTATCACCGACATCAACGGTCCGGGTCCGGTGGTCGATGCCGCCGCGCAGCAGGCGTTGCTTGAGCGTCTGGTGCAGATCGCGCCGGGGCATGACGCGGTGGTGGTCGCCGGCAGTTTGCCGCGCGGCGTCACGGCGCAGTGGTTGCGTGAACTGATTGAGCGACTGAATCAGCTTGGTCTGAAAGTCGCCCTCGACAGCAGCGGCGAAGCCTTGCGTGCGGCGTTGCAGGCCAGTCCGTGGCTGATCAAACCGAACACCGAAGAACTCGCCGATGCCCTCGGTTGCGAGGTGGTTTCCCACGCGGCCGAGGCGCAGGCAGCGGTGCGTTTGCATGCGCAAGGCATTGAGCATGTGGTGATTTCTCACGGTGCCGATGGGGTCAACTGGTTCAGCGTCGGTTCGGCACTGCATGCCACGCCACCGAAAGTCAGCGTCGCCAGCACAGTGGGTGCCGGTGACTCGTTGCTGGCCGGCATGCTGCACGGTTTGCTCAGCGTCGACACGCCTGAGCAAACCCTGCGTACGGCCACCGCAATCGCGGCAATGGCGGTCACGCAGATCGGTTTTGGCATCAACGACAGCGCGCAACTGGCGCAGCTCGAACAGGGCGTGCGCGTGCGCCCCCTGACAGAACAATAAGAGGGTTTGTCATGAAGTTAGCCATTGTTACGGCGTGCCCGAACGGCATGGTCACCAGTGTGCTGTGCGCGCGTTTACTGGATGCGGCGGCTCAGCGTCAGGGCTGGAGCACCAGCGTTGAAGTGGTGGACGCGGCGCACCCGGAACGTGAATTGTCGGCGGCGACCATCGAAGCGGCGGAGTGGGTGTTGCTGGTGGCCACCGGTGACGTCGACATGACGCGTTTTATTGGTAAACGCGTCTTTCAAATTGCTCCGGCGCAAGCCCTGCAAGATGTTGAAGCGGTGCTGCGACGTGGTGCCGAAGAAGCCGAGGTTTATGTCGCCAGCGAAGCCGTTCCCGCTGCCGTTGCGCAGCGTGCCCCACGCATTGTCGCGATCACCGCATGCCCCACCGGAGTCGCCCATACCTTCATGGCGGCCGAGGCGTTGCAGCAAACCGCCAAGCGTCTCGGTTATGACTTGCAGGTCGAAACCCAAGGCTCGGTCGGTGCGAAAACCCCGTTGAGCGCGACGGCAATTGCCGAGGCTGACGTGGTGCTGCTGGCGGCGGATATTGAAGTTGCCACCGAGCGTTTTGCCGGCAAGAAAATCTACCGTTGTGGCACCGGCATCGCATTGAAGCAGTCGGAAGCCACGCTGAAAAAAGCCCTCGCCGAAGGTCAGGTGGAGAGCGCCGCGAGCGACGGCAAGACCCCCGCCAAACAAGAGAAAACCGGTGTCTACAAACACCTGCTGACCGGCGTTTCGTTCATGCTGCCGATGGTGGTGGCGGGCGGTTTGATGATCGCGCTGTCGTTTGTGTTCGGCATCACCGCGTTCAAAGAGCAAGGCACGCTGGCGGCTGCATTGATGCAGATCGGCGGGGAAACCGCGTTCAAGTTGATGGTGCCGCTGCTGGCCGGTTACATCGCCTACTCGATTGCCGACCGCCCAGGTCTGGCGCCGGGGATGATTGGCGGTTTGTTGGCGAGCACGTTGGGGGCCGGGTTTATCGGCGGCATTGTGGCTGGTTTCATCGCCGGTTATGCGGCCAAGGCGATCAGTCGATACGTCGCATTGCCGCAAAGTCTTGAGGCGCTGAAGCCGATTCTGATCATTCCGCTGTTCGCCAGTCTGTTTACCGGTCTGGTGATGATTTACGTGGTCGGCAAGCCTGTGGCGGGCATGCTCGCCGCGCTCACGCAGTTCCTCGACAGCATGGGCACCACCAACGCGATTCTGCTGGGGATCGTGCTCGGCGGCATGATGTGCGTCGACCTCGGTGGGCCGATCAACAAAGCCGCGTATGCGTTCTCGGTGGGGCTGCTGGCCTCGCAGAGTTATGCACCGATGGCGGCGACGATGGCCGCAGGCATGGTGCCGCCGATTGGTCTGGGTATCGCCACGTTCATCGCCCGGCGCAAGTTTGCCCAGACTGAGCGCGAGGCCGGCAAAGCGGCGCTGGTGCTGGGGCTGTGCTTTATCTCCGAAGGCGCGATTCCGTTTGCCGCCAAAGATCCGCTGCGGGTGATTCCGGCGAGCATTGCCGGTGGTGCATTGACCGGGGCTTTGTCGATGTACTTCGGCTGCAAACTGATGGCGCCGCACGGTGGTCTGTTTGTGCTGGCGATTCCGAATGCGATCAATCACGCGCTGCTGTATCTGCTGGCGATTGTCGCGGGGAGCTTGTTGACGGCCGTCGTATATGCAACGGTCAAACGGCCTGAGGCCGTCGAGCTGGCGCTGGAACCCGCGAAGGCTTAACTGACAAAATACCCCCCCTGCAGGAGCGAGCCTGCTCGCGATAGCGTTCTGTAAGTGACATGAATGTTGGCAGATTGACCGCTATCGCGAGCAGGCTCACTCCTACATTGGATTTGTGGTGTGTCTGGTGTCATGGCGAGTTCATACAGCCGTGCTTTAGTTTTCCTTTTCTCAGGGAGAACAGCATGAGCGATTTCAATCTCGGTCGCCGTCGGGTCATGCAAGCCGTTGGCGCCGGGCTGCTGATGCCCGGGCTGGCGCCGGCGGTGATCGCCTCGGTCAAGGACCGGCCGCAACTCACCGATGGCGTACAGTCCGGCGACCTGCAAGGCGACCGGGCGATGATCTGGAGCCGCAGCGATCGTCCCGCATGGATGGTGGTCGAGTGGGACACCCGCAGTCAGTTTCGCAACCCACGTCGGGTGATCTCGGCGCTCGCCGATGCCCACAGTGATTTCACCGCTCGCGTCGAACTCACCGGGCTGCCCGCCGATCAGGCGATTTTCTATCGCGTGTATTTCAAGGACGCCCGCACGGGTGTCGCCAGCGAACCGTGGCTCGGCCATTTGCGCAGCGCCCCGACGGCGCGGCGCAATATCCGTTTCGTCTGGAGCGGCGACACCGTCGGCCAGGGCTTCGGCATCAACCCGGATATTGGTGGCATGCGCATCTACGAAGCCATGCGCCTGCGCCTGCCGGACTTCTTTATCCACAGCGGCGACACCATCTACGCCGACGGCCCGGTGCCGGCACAACTGACCACTGAGGGTGGCCGTGTGTGGCGCAACCTCACCACAGAAGCCAAGAGCAAAGTCGCCCAGACCCTCGACGACTATCGTGGCAATTATCGCTACAACCTGATGGACGAAAACATCCGCCGTTTCAACGCCGAAGTGCCGCAGATCTGGCAGTGGGACGACCATGAAGTGGTCAACAACTGGTCGCCCGGCAAGCAACTGGATGAGCGCTATCAGGAAAAAGATATCCACACCCTGGTCGGCCGCGCACGAAAAGCCTGGCTGGAATATTCGCCGATGCGTTTGCAGGCCGCCGACGGTGGCGGGCGGATTTATCGCAAGGTGAGTTATGGGCCGATGCTCGATGTGTTCGTGCTCGACATGCGCAGTTATCGCGGGGCGAACGACGACAACCTCGGCGCGGCGAAACCGTTTCTGGGGCGCGAACAACTGGACTGGCTCAAGCGCGGATTGAAGAAGTCGAAAGCCCAATGGAAAGTGATCGCCGCCGATATGCCGATTGGTCTAGGCGTGCCGGATGGCGAGGTGAGTCCGGGTGTGGCGCGTTGGGAGGCGGTGGCCAACGGTGATCCTGGCCCGGCTCAGGGACGTGAACTGGAGATCGCTGAACTGCTCGGATTCCTGCGTGCGCAGCAGGTGCGCAATTTCGTCTTTCTCACGGCAGACGTGCATTACTGCGCGGCGCATCACTATCACCCGGATCGTGCAGCGTTTCAGGATTTCGAACCGTTCTGGGAGTTTGTTGCGGGGCCGTTGAATGGCGGGAGTTTCGGGCCTAATCCGTTGGATAAAACCTTTGGGCCGGAGGTCGTGTTCGAGAAGGCGCCGCCGACACAAAACGCTTCGCCGTTTGCCGGGTTTCAGTTTTTTGGCGAGGTGAATATTGAAGGGCAGAGCGGGGAGATGAGTGTGGTGTTGCGGGATTTGAATGGGGTGGCGGTGTTTGAGCGGAAGCTGCAGCCGGTTTGATTTTTCAAGATCAAAAACCCCTCACCCCAGCCCTCTCCCAGAGGGAGAGGGGGCCGACCGCATTGTCTTGAGTCATACGCCGACCTGAAAGACCGAGTTGATTATGGATCTGACACTGCGAGTGAGCGGCGATTATGGATCTGGCACTGCGATTGAATGGCGTTGATGGATTTGGCGCTACGAGCGAATGGCGATTATGGATTCGGCACAGCGCTTTCAGGTCGGCGTAACTCTCCAGCATCCCCCAATCAGTCCCTTCTCCCTCCGGGAGAGGGTTAGGGTGAGGGGCTTTTCCGATCTGCCGCAATTCGAATGATCTGCTCCAGTACATCCCCCATCTGCTGAAGCACCTCCAGATTGCTAAACCGCACAACCTCAATGCCCTGGCGTTGAAGGAATAGCGTCCGCCGCCGGTCGTGAATCACAGCCGCCGTTTCAAAGTGCTGACCGCCGTCCAGTTCGATCGCCAACTTCAACTCAACACAATAAAAATCCAGAACATACGGCGGACAGGGAAACTGCCGGCGGAATTTCAGATTGGCGATCTGGCGCGAGCGCAGTCTTTGCCAGAGCAGGTGTTCGCAGTCGGTTTGGTGGGTGCGTAAGTGGCGGGCGAATTGAGCGAGGGTAGGGCGGTTTTGCATGCTTCACGATCCTTGTGAAGTGGCTGGAAATTTCACTGTAGCTCACACCCCTCACCCCGGCCCTCCCGAAACGTCGGACCGCCCGGGGGGAGAGGGGGCCTACGGAGTTGTTTCAGGTTGTACATCGACCTGAAAGACCGAGTCGATTATGGATTCGGCACAGCGCTCTAATATCGACGTTGGATTCAGCACAGCGTTTTCAGGTCGACGTAACTCTGTAGCATCCCCCAATCAGTCCCCTCTCCCTCGGGAGAGGGTTAGGGTGAGGGGCTCTTCGGCATTTTCAGTAAACATCGCGGCGATAACGGCCCTGCTCAATCAGGCTTTCTACCTCAGCAGCACCAAGGATCTCATTGAGCACCTGATCAACCCCGGAAGCCATCCCCTGAAGGCTGCCGCAGATGTAAATCACCGCTCCCTCGGTCAGCCATTTTTTCAATTCATCGGCAGACTCACGCAAGCGATCCTGCACATAAATCTTCTGTTCCTGATCCCGCGAAAACGCCAGATCCAGCCGCGCCAGATCTCCGTTGATCAACCACTCCTCCAGCTCCGCACGGCAAAGGAAATCGTACTCGCGATTGCGTTCGCCAAACAGCAACCACTGGCGTTGCTGACCGTTGGCAATCCGCGCCTTGAGCAGACTGCGCAACCCGGCCAGACCCGTGCCGTTACCGATCAGAATCATCGGCACTGGCTGATTCGGCAGGTGGAAACCGCTGTTGCGCCGCACCCGTAAACTGATGCTGCCGCCCACCGGCGCATGCTCGGTCAGCCAGCCGGAGCCGATGCCGAGGCTGCCGTCGGAGTGCTGTTCCTGACGCACGATCAACTCCAGCACGCCGTCGGCGGCAATCGAGGCGATCGAGTATTCGCGCATGGCCAGCGGCACCATCGCATCGACCAGCGCCTGCGCATGCAGACCGACCAGATGGGCGCGATGCTCGGGCAGTTGGCGCGAGGCGAGTGCCACTTCCAGCGGCTCGTCGAGGCCGTTTATTTTCACCAGGGTTTCGCCACGAATGCCGAGGCCGTCGAGGAAGTGTTCGATCACCCACGGGCAGTTGCGCGGCAGCACTTCCACCAGATCACCGGCCAGCCAGCTGCTGGTGCTCGGAGCGCTGAGGCCCAGCAGATAAACCGGCGAACCGCTGCTGTCCGGGTTCATCAGCTCACGGCGCAGCAGCGTCCAGTTGTCGTAGCTCGGCGCTTGCCAGGTGTCGACCGGCGCTTGCCCGGTGAGCAGGCCGAGCTGGGTTTGCCAGTGACGCAGGGCGTACGGATCGCCGCTGTCGACTTCCACCGGGGCGAACAGGGTCTTGCCACCGTGTTCGCTCAGCCACTGATGCAGGCGATGGGCGAAACCACAGAAGTGCTGATACTGACGATCACCCAGCCCGAGCACGGCGTAATTCAAGCTGTCGAGGGCGGCGGCATTGCCCAGCACCTTGCGCTCGAAACCACGGGCGCTGTCCGGTGCCTGACCGTCACCAAAAGTGCTGACCACAAACAGCGCGTTATTTGATTCGCGCAGATCCTGCTCGCTGACATTGGCCAGCGGCTGCACTTTCACCGGCAACCCGGCGGCCTGCAATTGGCCGGCGGTCTGCCACGCCAGCTGCTCGGCGAAACCGCTTTGGCTGGCGAAGCCGATCAGCCATGCCGGCGCATCACCGGCCGGTTCTTGCAGACCTTTGCGCGCATCCTTGATCTGCTTTTTCTTGCGGCGACGATCAAGGTACAGCAGCCATCCGGTGATGAAGAACAGCGGCATGCACACCGCCGCGAGGGTGATGATGATGCGCCCGACGAGGCCGAAATAGCTGCCGACGTGCAACGCATAAATGCTGGTCAGCAGTTGCGCCTTGAAGCTCTTGTCGGCATAGCGATCGACGCGTTTGACGATGCCGGTGGCCGGGTCGAGGGTGATCTGGTTCAGGGCGCGATCATGCGGTGAGCTGTCGAGCAGATAGAACACCGTCGCCGGTTGACCGGCCACCGCCGGCATGCGGATGTTGTAGGCGGCCAGACCCGGGCCGGCAGCGCTGTAGATGCTGCTCCACATCGCCGCGTAATCGGCCGTCGGTGCCGGGCCTTCTGGCGCCGGCCCGCGACCGCCGCGCACGCGCTCGTTTTGCGGCGCGTCGGATAGCAATTTTGTCAGGCCTTTGTTGTACCACTCGTACGACCACGACAACCCGGTCAGCGCCAGCAGCAGATAGACCAACAGGCACCAGGTGCCCGCCACCGAGTGCAGATCCCAGTTGAAGGTGCGGCCCTTTTTCTGCCAGTCCAGGGTCAGCCAAACGCGCCAGCTGTTCCACTGGCGCGGCCAGCGCAAATACAGACCGGAAAGGCAGAAGAACAACAGGATCAGGGTGCAGGCGCCGGTGATGTTGCGCCCGGTGTCGCCCATGGCGAGGAAGCGGTGCAGTTGCAGCATCAGGCCGAAGAAATCCTGGCCGACGGCGTCGCCCATGAACTCGCCGGTGTACGGATCGAAGTAACGCATTTCGCCACGGCGCTCGCCTTTGGGCGGGGTGAAATACACGCGTGCCGCGTTGCCGCTGTCGGTTTCGACCCAGAGCATCGAGACTTTCTTCGCCGAAGTGGCTTCGATGCGCTCCACCAGTTCAACGGGCGGCAGGACGCCAGCGACTTGTTTTTCCACCTGCAGCACTGAAGGGTTCAGCGCCCGCAGGATCTCGTCCTGAAACGAATAGGCCGCGCCGGTGATGCCCATCAAGGCCAGCACCAGGCCGGCGGTGATGCCAAAAAACCAGTGCAACTGGAACAGGGTTTTCTTCAACACGTCACTCGCCGTCCATTCGGAAATTGTCTTCACGGCGCGCATTATGCCGTGGGTTATCGAGAGCTTCTTTGATTACGCACAAAAGCCCCGTTCAACTGAGTGAACGGGGCCTCGCCTTACGGCGCATTTCCTGTAGGAGTGAGCCTGCTCGCGATAGCGGCGTGTCATCCAAGCAACTTGCTGACTGACACAACCCCATCGCGAGCAGGCTCACTCCTACAGTTTCCAATATCGCTTAGAAGTGGAAGTTGGTGCTCAACAGTGCCGTACGGCCCGCCGCCTGGTTGGCGAAATGGGTCGAGAAGGCTTTGTCGTAGTAGGTTTCGTTGGTCAGGTTCTGCACGTTGAGTTGCAGGTCGACGTTCTTGCTCAGCTTGTAGGCCGCCATCGCGTCGTAACGCACGTACGAATCGACCATGGTGGTGTTGGCCACGTTGCCGAATACGTCGTCGACGTAGAAGGCGCCGCCACCGATGGTCAGCTTCGGCGTGAGCTGGTAAGTGGTCCACAGGCTGGCGCTGTTTTTCGGCGTGTTAGGTAGCTGGTTGCCGTCGGTGGCGCGGTTCAGCGGGCCACCGTCAACCTGCTCGCTATCCATGTAGGCGTATCCGGCGAACACTTGCCACTTGTCGGTGATCTTGCCGCTGGCCGACAGCTCGACCCCTTGTACGCGGGTCTTGCCGGCGTTTTCGTACGACGTGGTGTCGGTCTGAACGCGGGCGTTTTCTTTCTCGGTGCGGAAGAGGTCAGCGGTCAGCGACAGGCGATCGTTGAGCAGATCCCACTTGGTGCCGATTTCGTAGTTCTTGGTGGTTTCCGGCTCCATGTCGCTGCTCAGCAGGTTGCCGCTGCGATCAGTCGTGTTACCCAGCGGGTTGGCTTCCATGCCTTCACTCAAGGTGTTGCCCGGCGGTGTGGCGGAGGTGGCGTAAGACGCATAAATACTGCCGTTTTCCGCTGGCTTGTAGACCACGCCGAACTGGCCGGTGACGAACTCGCTGGTGTCCTTGCCTTTCGACTGAATGCCTTTGGTCACCAAGGTAGCGCCACCTGCATCATAGGAGCGGTACTGAGTGTCGAAGTGGTCGTAACGCAGACCCATGTTCACCAGCCATTGCTCGGACAGCTCCAGGGTGTCGAACACATACAGCGCGTAGGTGTTGGCCTTGGTGTCGGTGCCGGCATAGTTACGCGAGATCGCGCCGTTCCACGGATCGTTCGGGTTCGGATTGGACAGCGAGGTGCAGTTGTAGCCGCTCGACGCGCCGATCATCGACGGGGTGCAATTGCTGCTCGACGCGACGTTGGTGGTGCGCGGTGTGGTGTCGGTGTTGACGTTGTACGAGGACTTCTGGCTTTCCTCATGGGTGTATTCGACACCGGTGGAGAAGCTGTTCTTGAAGCCGGCGACGTAGAAGTTACCGAACAGGTCAGTCTGGTTGGTGGTGGTCTCGGTGTTGCTCACCCGAGTATTCGCCCGACGCCAGAGGCTGCCATTGTTGACGTTGCCCTTGCTGTCGTCCGGCTGGGTCAGGATGTAATCCTGCATGCTGGTGCCGTGGCGCAGGGTGTTCTTGATCGTCAGCGAGTCGCTCAAATCGTGCTCGATGGCGAAGGTCGCGGTGTCGGTGCGGCCCTTGCGGAAGTCGCGATCCAGGCCGTAGAAATTGCTGTGGTCACCGCCGGCGTACGGCTTGTCCGGGTTGGACTTGGTGCGTGCTGCCGAACCGCTGGCCGGGATAGTGTAAGGGATGCCCGAATCCGGAGTGTCGTTGCTTTCCAGATGGTAGTAATCGAGGTTGACGCGGGTGTCGGTGCCCAGGCCGAACGCCAGCGACGGCGCGATGCCCCAGCGGTCGTAATCGACTTTGTCGCGACCGGCGACGTTGCTTTCGTGGCTCATCAGATTCAGACGGCCAGCGGCGGTGTCGCTGAACTGGTAGTTGCCGTCGAGGGTGTAGCGCTGGGTCTGGTCGGAACCCCAGGTGAAACCACCGTCGAACGAGTTTCCCAGGTGTGCTTTCTTGCTCACCAGGTTGATGCTGCCGCCCGCTGCGCCGCGACCACCGATGGCGGAGTTCGGGCCCTTGCTGACTTCGATGTTCTCGACGGCGAAGATCTCGCGGCTCTGCGAACCGGTGTCGCGCACGCCGTCCAGGTAAGTGTCGCCCTGAGCGTCGAAGCCACGGATGAACGGACGGTCGCCCTGCGGGTTGCCGCCTTCACCGGCACCGAAGGTGATGCCCGGCACGGTGCGCAGCGCGTCCTGCATGTTCAGGGCGCCAGTGTCTTTGAGGACTTGTTGCGGAATAACGGTGACCGCGCGCGGCGTGTCGACCAGCGGCGCGGTGTACTTGGGCGAGGAGGCTTTCTCGACCTGGTAGGACGTTGAGTCCTGCGCTTCGCCGGTGATGGCGGTAGCGTCCAGGGCGATGGCATTGCCGGAAGCTTTGCTGTCGGTCTTTTCGGCGGCGAACACCATGTGGCCGGCGGAGCCAGCGGTGATAGCCACGCCGATTGCAGAGGCGAGCAGACGTGGTGAACTGACCGGTAATTGTGCGTGTTGACGTGCCATTTTTATTCCCCTCCCCAAGGATTTGAGGCGGCGGAATATAGGGTAAACAGGTATTCGTATCAATTGCGAAACATTGTTATTCGCACTGAATTTACATTCTTTACAATTTAGCCTTACGGTTTTTGCCAGTTCATTCGTCTTGCGGGTTGTACACAGCCAATAAGAATCAATACCATTGCCGCCTCTTTGCCATCAGGTGACATTGCCATGCTGCTGCACATTCCCGCTCTGTTTGAAAAAGACGAAGTGCAGCGCATTCGCCTGGCGCTGGAGCAGGCCGATTGGGCCGATGGCAAGATCACCGCTGGCTATCAATCGGCCAAGGCCAAGCACAATCTGCAACTGCCTGAAGGTCATCCGCTGGCCAAGGAAATCGGCGCGGCGATGCTGGAGCGGCTGTGGAAAAATCCGCTGTTCATGTCTGCCGCGCTGCCGCACAAAGTGTTCCCGCCGTTAGTGAACTGCTACACGGCGGGGGGCAGTTTTGATTTCCATATCGACAATGCGGTGCGCCAACCCAAAGGCAGCATCGAGCGCGTGCGCACGGATTTGTCGGCCACGCTGTTTTTCAGTGAGCCTGAGGATTACGACGGCGGCGAACTGGAAATCCACGATACCTACGGCACGCAACGGGTGAAGCTGCCGGCCGGCGACATGGTGCTGTACCCCGGCACCAGCCTGCACAAGGTCAATGCGGTCACTCGCGGTGCGCGTTATGCGTCGTTTTTCTGGACGCAAAGCCTGGTGCGCGAAGACAGCCAGCGCGCGTTGCTGTTCGAAATGGACGGCGCGATTCAACAGCTCACCCAGGACATGCCTGATCACCCGTCGCTGATTCGCCTGACCGGTACGTATCACAATCTGCTGCGCCGCTGGGTCGAGGTATGAGTTTTCAACTGCGCCGCGAAGAAATCCTCGACGCCTCGGGGCTGGCAGCGATGCTTGAGGAAAGTCCGGCTCGCGCGGCGCAGGCGATTCTGCTGGCGGCGGGCGAGGGTGAGGTAGAAGCGCAGGCGTTGCTCGGACAGATCCTGCTCGATGGCCGAGGCATTGCGCAGGATCCACCACTGGCCCTGCGCTGGTTCGGCATCGCGGCCGGGCGCGAGCATTTGATGGCGCGCAACATGCTCGGCCGTTGTCATGAGCAGGGTTGGGGTTGTGTGGCTGATGCTTCGGTGGCGGCCTCGCATTATCGGATCGCCGCCGAGTCCGGGCTGGACTGGGCGATGTATAACCTGGCCAATCTGCTGGCGACCGGGCGCGGTGTTGCGGTGGATCAGCGTCAGGCGTTGGCGTTATATCGACGTGCGGCTGAAGCAGGTCACGCCAAATCGATGAATCTGCTCGGCCGCTACCTGGAAGAAGGTCAGTTCTGTCCACAAGATCGGGCAACCGCGCGAGACTGGTATCGGCGCTCCGCCGAGGGCGGGGATTTTCGCGGGCAGTTCAGCCATGCGGCGGTACTGGCGGACGCGGGGCATGTCGAAGAAGCACTTGGCTGGCTGCGCAAGGCGCTGGTCGGGGGTAACGTGAACTTTTTGCGGGTCGCCAGTGAATCATTGATGAATGCGCAGCACCCGCAGTTTCGTGAACTTGCAGATGCCTACCGATTGCGCTTGAGCGAGCTGGTTGCCTTGTAAGGGTTGAACTAGGTTATTGGCTTTGAATGTTGTTGTTTGTACTTGTTGAAGTTAGTGTTTTTCTCTCCGTTGTCTTGAATTCTAATATTTTAGAACTTGTTGTTCTTCCTTCTGATGCTCTAGGTTCTGTTTGTCGATGGCTATAAGCAAGTTGGATTAATTATCTCGCTGGCCTCGTCTGCAAACTAAATCAAACCATTATCCGAAGAAGACAAGGAGTCTTTCATGGAGTCGAAGATCGACAGCAAGATTGTCGAGGCTGCCGCCAAAGCGCCTCAAATATTTGTCAATGCATCGCTGGGAGAGGGTGAGGAATATAACCGGGGTACCGGTATCCAGTTGACCAAAGAGCAAATTATCAGTTTAAGGAAGTATGAAGTTCTTGGGCTTTCATTGCCCGTCCGGATTCAGGATGTCATTTCCTATCTGAACTACGGTGCCGGTGATGTCGGTGGCGTAGGCCTCAAGCCTGCGGACTTTCTGCGTACATTCACAATGACGTATGACCATGCCAGGCGCTGGTCGCCATTGCGTGAGCAAATCATGCTCACGGGTACCGACCTGAAGATTTTTGCCGGCAGCATCCTGCGCACGGGCCGGGGCATCGTCGAGATCTATGATGATCTGAAAGCCTCGAGGTATCTGGAAGAGCACGATATCACCACGCCGGAGCAGTACCTGGCGCTCAAGCGACAGATCCCCGATCTTCCTGCTCTCACTTTGTCGGCTGACGATGTTCCGGACATCAAGGGCTACCTCAACGACATGCTGGCAAAAGTCAGGCAGTGCCACCAGAAAGCCGAGCGAGTCCGCGCTGAACTCGACAGCTTTGGCATTGATATGCGCGAGAAAGTATTGCCGGAAATCCGGCTGCGTATGGAGTTTGTGCTGAAGAATACCTATCAAGCGGACATTAAATTGCTGCAGAACGACATCGATCAGCGCTCGAAAGAGATCGATGGGCTCAACAAGCAATATGATCAACTTGTGCAGGAAGCCATCAAGTCTGCCGCGACCCTGAATATCGGTGGCTTGATTCTGGGTATTTATCAGGGCGTAAAAGCTGAGTCGATCCGCAAGGAACGGAACATGCTGAAAGAAGAGCAACAGCTTGCCAATCAGAAGATGGCCAGTAAAAGCCAGACGCTGAAGTCGTTGAACAAAGTTCGCGATGACTTGCAAAACCTGACTTATGTGGCGATTGAAGCTGAAGTGGCGACTCAGAACCTGATGCTGGTATGGAATGCGCTCAGTACTTACGTCAGTGCATCCGCCAAAGAAGTTGATCAACTTCAGGAGGCCACCTCCCTGCGAAGGTTCAAAAACCAGATTGTTGGCATTATCGAACCTTGGGAACAAATCAAATCAAGTTCCGATCAGCTCCTGGGCGTGTTTGCAGCGGCTGAAAAAGAGTATGGAAGCAACTTTCAAACATTCAGGAGTAAAAAGGTCATGTTATCGATGCGCAATAATTCCAGCAGTCAGGATTTCAATGTAGTGGCCTTGCGTGTTCATGCCGCAGCGGTTCAGGAAAGCAACACCACGGCGCAAATGCTGTTTGAACAGTTCAATTATTTGCCTGGCACTGTCCGCACCATGAATGAGCTGGCGGTGGCTATCCAGAAAACGACGTTTGATATGCGTAACCAGTCCCAGGCCAATATCATCCACCTGGAACGTGCCCAGACCAAATTGAAGGGTTATCAGGCTGAACTTGCTTATCCAGAGGATGCGGATGAAGTTCGAGAGGACATGGAGGGCGAGCTCAAGTTGGTTTTCAAAAAAATCGCCGAGTGCGCCGAAGATCTGAAGAGTACCCGCAATGGCATGAACACCGCTTATGACCGGGAAACTTCGCAGGAATGGATTGCGACACTGCAACAGGACCTGGACGCTACGCGAACGCTGAAAATCAAAGCTGAAGAGAAAGTGACCGCTCTGGGAGCAGAGATGAAATCGGTGGCCGAAGGCATCGACTTGATCACTAAAGCCGGTGTGGAGAAGATCGGCAAGGAAGCGAAGTTATCCCTGGACAGTCTGAAAGCTCTGGGTATGGCACCGCCGCAGGTTGCCGTTGCACTGCTGGCGATCGACACCCTGAAAAAAATCGTCTCCGGCATCGGTGAATCGATTTCGTTCCTGAACATGTTGGCGGGCTACAACAGGCTCAAGGACAAAGCGGCAGACTTGCGCGCGCAGGTGAAGAAATACGCAAATGACATCGCCCAGACTGAGGGGAAAATTCAACTGGTCGAGGTTCTCGACCAGTTGGATGACGGGCGCTGGAGCTATGTGAACGAGTTTTCGAATCTGGTGGCCGGGTTCGAGTCCTTCAGCCGCGATTTCAGGCAGGACAAGGCAGTGCCGGTCGAGGCGCGAGCTGCTGATGCGGTTGCCCGGATCAGCGACGTGGTCAAGTACCTGAAGGCTGTTCAACAGTAAGGAGTCGGGGCGGTGGGCAATGCGCCCATCGCCTCCTGAATAGCCATGAATAGACTTGCCTATGAATTTTCCGACGCACAGCGGCTCGTGCTGGATCGCTACACGGCGTATCTAGGGTCGGTTCCACAGACCTTCAACAATATTCCCCTGGTATTTGAACGTCGCAGAGCCAGCGGTCATGTAGCTACGGTACTGGCTGGCGATTCGCGCCTGAACAGCGTGCCGTTCAATGAGCGTTGTTTGCGAGACTTCCGGGGACGCATCAACGAAGCACAACGCCGGTGCAGAGGTTATGTTGCGGATCTCACCACGTTTATCAGCGAATCCCTGGAAATAAGCAGGCGTACTTCAAGGAATGAACCCATCAATCAGGTGGATTTCAAGTTGTACAGTTTGTCCCGATCAAAAACCTGGAAGTTGTTTCCGCCAACGGATTTGCCGCATCTGATTCACGAGTTGACGCTTCGATTCTACGAACTTGGATCAGAGGCAGGACAACTCAAATATACAATCGCCGAAGTGCATGAGACTTCGTTCGGGCTGGGATCGGTTTGTTTCAGGGCAATGGATCATCGTTCCTGCCAGTGTCATAGCCTGCCGACCGTTATCCAGGAGTTGTTTCGCGACGCTCGTACTGCGCCGGCTTGGGACATCGCCTATTCTTCAGCCGATCCCGTGGTGCGCGCCGCCGAATACAAGAAGGGTGTTGCCGATTTGTTTAACGGATTAGGGGCCGTGGCCGCGCAAGTCAGCGTATTTATCGAAGAGTTACGATTACGCATAGACACTGCAATTTATGAGCTGTTACGGGCAGAGCGTGTGTGGAAGCTCGGGGAATTGAATTTCCATCTGGCTGCCGCGAAAGAGGAGGCTGACGAATCTCTCGCGATGATCAGCCATCTCGATACCTGGTTGAGCGAATAAAAAAGGCCCATGAATGCATGGGCCTTTTCATTTGACGACGCTTTACACGTAGAACGATTTCAGCGGCGGGAAGCCATTGAACTCAACGGCGCTATAGCTGGTGGTGTACGCACCGGTCGACAACCAGTACAGACGATCACCAATTGCCAGGTTCAGCGGCAGGCCGTACTTGTAGTTCTCGTACATGATGTCGGCGCTGTCGCAGGTCGGGCCGGCGATCACGACTTCTTCCATCTCGCCTTTCTTCTCGGTCCAGATCGGGAACTTGATCGCTTCGTCCATGGTTTCGATCAGGCCGGAGAACTTGCCCACATCGGTGTACACCCAACGCTCGACGGCGGTGCGGGATTTACGTGCAACCAGCACCACTTCGCTGACCAGAATGCCGGCGTTGGCGATCAACGAACGACCCGGCTCCAGAATGATTTCCGGCAGGTCATCACCGAAATCTTCTTTGAGGAAGCGGATGATCTCTTCGGCGTAGGTTTCCAGGCTGTTGGTGCGGGTGATGTAGTTGGCCGGGAAGCCGCCGCCCATGTTGATCAGCTTCAGGTGAATGCCGTCTTCTTCTTTCAAACGCTCGAAGATCACTTTGACCTTGGCGATCGCCGCGTCCCAGACGCTGATATCGCGCTGTTGCGAGCCGACGTGGAACGAGATGCCGTAAGGCACCAGGCCGAGGTCGCGGGCGAGAATCAGCAGGTCCATGGCCATGTCGGTCTGGCAGCCGAATTTGCGCGACAGTGGCCAGTCAGCGGTGGTCGAGCCTTCGGTGAGGATGCGCACATAGACTTTCGAACCCGGCGCAGCCTTGGCGATGTTGCGCAGGTCGGCTTCGGAGTCGGTGGAGAACAGACGCACGCCCTTCTCATAGAAGTAGCGGATGTCCTTGGATTTCTTGATGGTGTTGCCGTAGCTGATACGGTCCGGGCTGACGCCGCGATCCATCACCTTGTCCAGCTCATAGATAGAGGCGATGTCGAAGCTCGAACCTTTCTCTTTGAGCAGGTCGATGATCTCGACGGCCGGGTTGGCCTTGACCGCGTAGTAGACCTTGGCGAATTCGAAACCGGCGCGCAGGTCATCGTAGGCCTGAGCGATCATCGCGGTGTCGATCACCACGAACGGGGTTTCCTGTTTGTCGGCGAACGCCTTCATTTTGTCGAATGTAGCGCGCGCGAAATAGTCTTCGACCTGGATCGACATACTTGGGAACTCCTACTGGCAAACGTTAATAATCAATGGGTGCAAATGAACGCCCTCCGTATCCCCACTTTGGTTCGCCTACTTCCCAAGGCATGTCGCCGAAAGCAAAAAGGCCATGGGCTATCTGCCCTTGGCCTTGCTGTCTCGTCGTCAGTACTTGAGCCGGATGGATCGTTTCCAGCATGGACGTTCGGCGCGAACTTTAGGGCGTGAGGGGCCTGAGATCAACTAAAAATGTCGCGTTTTTGCACGCTTCTGACGTGCGTCGCGTTCATCACTCTTTGTAGCCGACCGAGATGACGGGCAGATGTTCCCTGGGAATTTTCCAGTGTTAAACATACCTGCACGTTCGCTGCTTTTGTCGGCTAAGTCGTGGGTAAAGTGTGATAGGCGCAACATCGGCGACGTTGCCCGCGAGAGGTGGGTGTGTGGGGGATTTTGCCTATTGAATAAGGTAGCCGAGACGAGCTGCCTGGTTATCAGGTGTTGAGATTCTTTTCCGCCTTGTGAATGACCTGGTAACACCCCCGATCCTGTAGGAGTGAGCCTGCTCGCGATGACTTTTTTTCAGCCGACATCTTCATTGACTGATATTGCGCTATCGCGAGCAGGCTCACTCCTACAGGGTTTTGTGTTTTTACCGATTAATCAGGCGACGACTGCCTCTGCCGGCGATACGATGCTGGTCTTCATCCCGCGCGAACGCCCCGAGCTCAGATAAGCCGCAATCGACTCCTGCGTCACCTCACCGAGGAATACCCGCTCGGCATCCATGACCGGCAGCCACGAACGGTTGAACTCGTACATGCGCGACAACAGGATGCGCAAATGCTCGTCATACGCCGCCGTGGCGTTGAACTCACGCAGGTACTGCGCGCAGGTGCCGGTCTGGCGGTGCAGGTCGCGACGACGCACGTAACCCAGCGCCTTGTTCTCGGCACAGGTGACCACCACGTAACGACGGTCATGCTCGTCCATCAACTCCAGCGCATCGGCCACCGGGGTTTCCGGGCTCACCGACGGCGCGTTATCCGCCGCGTCTTCAGCCTTGACCAACAGCAAGCGTTTCAACGTGCTGTCCTGGCCGACGAAGTTGCTGACAAAGTCGTCCGCCGGATGCGCGAGCAGGGTGTCCGGGTGATCGATCTGCAACAATTTGCCGGCACGGAAGATCGCAATCTTGTCACCGAGTTTGATCGCCTCGTCGATGTCGTGGCTGACCATGATCACGGTCTTGTTCAGCGCCCGTTGCATCTCGAAGAACTCGTTCTGGATCATCTCGCGGTTGATCGGGTCGACCGCGCCGAATGGTTCGTCCATCAGCAACAGCGGGGCATCCGCCGCCAGTGCGCGGATTACGCCGATGCGCTGTTGCTGGCCGCCGGACAATTCACGCGGATAGCGATGCAGATACTGCTTGGGCTCCAGCTTGATCATGCTCATCAGTTCGCGGGCGCGGTCGTGGCATTTCTGTTTGTCCCAGCCGAGCAGTTTTGGCACGACGACGATGTTCTCTTCGATGGTCATGTTCGGGAACAGGCCGATCTGCTGGATCACGTAGCCGATGTTGCGACGCAGGGTCACTTCGTCGAGGTCGGTGGTGTCTTCGCCGTTGATCAGGATCTTGCCCGAGGTCGGTTTGATCAGGCGGTTGATCATCTTCAGCGTGGTGCTTTTGCCGCAACCCGATGGCCCGAGGAACACACAGATTTCGCCTTCATTGACGGTCAGGCTCACCGAGTCCACGGCTTTGACATCTTTGCCGTTGCTTTGGAAGGTCTTGCTGAGGTTTTGAAGTTCGATCATTTGAGGAGTCCTTTTGGAGTCAGCGTGCGTTGCAGCCACTGCAGGAGGAGGTCGGCGAAGATCGCCAGAAGACTGACCAGCAGCGCGCCGACGATGAGCATCGACATGTCACTGCGGCTGATGGAAGCGAGGATCAACACACCGAGGCCGCCGGCGCCGATGGTCGCGGCGATGGTCATCACGCCGATGTTCATCACCACCGCGGTGCGCACACCAGCGAGGATCACCGGCACGGCAATCGGCAGCTCGACCATGCGCAGGCGCTGGCCGAAGGTCATGCCGATGCCGCGTGCGGCTTCACGGATACCCGGTTCCACGCCAGTGAGGGCGAGGTAGGTATTGCGCATGATCGGTAGCAGTGAATAAAGGAATACAGCAGTAATTGCCGGCATCGGGCCGAGGCCCTGGCCGAACTTGGAGTAGAACGGCAACAGCAAACCAAACAGGGCAATCGACGGCACGGTCAGCAGCACCGTGGCGCTGGCCTGCAACGGGCCGGCGAGGCTCGGAAAACGCGTCATCAAAATGCCCAGCGGTACGCCGACGACGATGGCCAGGGTCACGGCGATGCCGACCAGCGTGATGTGCTGCCAGGTCAGGTGCATCACCTGCTGCCAGTCGAGATGGGAAAAGGCGTTCAGGAATTCCATGACTTCTCCTCTCTTAATTCAGCGGATGTTGGCGCAGGAAGTCGGCGGCAACTTTCGACGGGCTTTCGTGATCGACGTCGACCCGCGCGTTGAGCTGGCGCATGGTTTCGTCGTCGAACAGTTCGGCCAGCGGCTTGAGTTGCTCGGCCAGTTTCGGGTGCGCATCGAGGTAGGCCTGACGCACCACCGGCGCGGCGGTGTAGTCGGGGAAGTAATGTTTGTCGTCTTCCAGCAGCTTGAGGCCGAAGGCATTCAGGCGACCGTCAGTGGTGTAGACCAGACCGGCGAACACCTGACCGTTGCGCAACGCCGTATAAACCAGGCCCGCGTCCATCTGACGGATGTTCTTGCGAGTCAGGTTCATGTCATAGAGCTTGACCATGCCGTCGAGACCGTCGGAGCGGTTGGCGAACTCGGTGTCCAGCGCCACCAAGTGATTGGTCTTGGCTTCAGCCTGCAACACGTCGTTCAACTGGCTGATGTTGTTGATCTGCGGATAGGCCTCGGCCACATTTTTCGGCAGGGCGAGGGCGTAGGTGTTGCTGAATTTCGACGGCGTCAGCCAGATCAGGCCTTTTTTCGCGTCGAGTTCCTTCACCCGGGCGTAGGACTGTGCGCTGTCGAGTTTCTCGGTGACATGGTTGTAGGCCACCAGCGACACACCGGTGTACTCCCAGAGCATGTCCAACTGGCCGCTTTCGTGGGCGCTACGGGCGAGGTTGCTGCCCAGACCACCAGTGATCTGCGCGTCGTAGCCTTTGCTGCGCAAGTATTGGGCGGTGATTTCCGCGAGCAGGGTTTGCTCGGTGAAGACCCGGGCGCCGAGGCGGATCACGGGTTTTTCAGCGGCTTGCGCCAATCCTGCGAACAGCAGGACGCAACTTAAGATCAAGCTAAGTCGTTTCATATTCATTCCTTCGCAAAAGCCTTAAGACGGGCGCAAACCGCGTTCCAGCCAGAGACGGCTGGCGAGGGTGACGACGCCATCGAGCAGCAAGGCCAGCAGCGCGGTGCACGCGGCGCCGAGCAGCAGTTGCGGCTGATTGTTCAGGGCGATGCCGGGGAAGATCAGGCTGCCGAGGCTGTTGGCACCGATCAGGAACGCCAGCGGCGCGGTCCCGACGTTGATCGCCAGCGCGACACGCACGCCACCGACAATGATCGGCACGGCGTTGGGCAGTTCGACTTGCCACAGGACCTGACGCGGGGTCATGCCGATGCCGACGGCGGCTTCTTTCAGCGAACCCTGGACGTTTTTCAGGCCTTCGTAGGTGTTGCGCACAATCGGCAGCAACGATGCGAGGAATAAAGCGAAGATCGCCGGACCACTGCCGATGCCGAGAATCCCCAGGGCAATCGCCAGTACGGCCAACGGTGGCACGGTGTTGCCGATATTGAAGATCTGCATGAAGCGTTCAGCGCGGCCGACCATGGTCGGGCGACTGAGAAAGATACCGGCGGGGATGCCCACGACCAGGGCGGCCAGCATTGAAGCGAGGACGAGAATCAGATGAGCTTGCAGGTAAAACAACAAATCGTCGCGGTAGTGTTCGATCGTGTTGATGCCGATCCAGTGGACCAGCAGGGCCAGGAGCGCGATCACCACCGCACCTCCCATCAGCCCTTTGCCATAGCGGATAGCCACAGGCGGACTCCTTTTTTTGTAGTCGGCGAACGCCGTCCCGAGTGGCATGCCATGCCTGGCTGCCGGGAAATAAACGTTCGCGAGAAGCAGCTCCCTCAGCACCGGCAAAAAGCGGTCTGAAAGCGAGCCATGAGCGCAGCCTCGTCAGGCTAACTTGCTGATTTTTCAGCCCCTGACGAAAATTCGTAACAGGGGATGGACGTCTCCGTGCTTTAAAAGGTTCCCACCTGCGGCAGCATTTGGCCACCCTTAATGTGCTCAACGGTTCGGTTATTGCATCGAGTTGGGCTATAATCGCGGCCCTTTTTTGAATCACCGCCAGGCGATTTCCCATGACCAACCAGGCCGCCGAAGTCGCGAAACGCCGCACTTTCGCCATTATTTCCCACCCCGATGCCGGTAAAACCACGATCACCGAAAAGCTCCTGTTGATGGGCAAGGCGATTGCAGTGGCCGGTACGGTGAAATCCCGAAAATCCGACCGCCATGCGACATCCGACTGGATGGAGATGGAGAAACAGCGGGGTATTTCCATTACCACGTCGGTCATGCAGTTCCCGTATCGCGACCACATGGTCAACCTGCTCGACACCCCGGGCCACGAAGACTTCTCCGAAGATACCTACCGCACCCTGACAGCGGTGGACTCGGCATTGATGGTTCTCGACGGCGGTAAAGGTGTAGAGCCACGGACCATCGCGCTGATGGACGTCTGCCGTCTGCGTGACACGCCGATCGTCAGCTTCATCAACAAACTCGACCGTGACATCCGCGACCCGATCGAACTGCTCGATGAGATCGAAGCCGTTCTGAAGATCAAGGCGGCGCCGATCACCTGGCCGATCGGTTGCTACCGCGACTTCAAAGGCGTGTACCACCTGGCCGACGACTACATCATTGTCTACACCGCCGGTCACGGTCACGAACGCACCGAAACCAAGATCATCGAGAAGCTCGATTCGGACGAGGCGCGCGCTCACCTGGGCGACGAGTACGATCGCTTCATCGAGCAGCTTGAGCTGGTGCAGGGCGCCTGCCACGAATTCAACCAGCAGGAATTCCTCGACGGTCAACTGACCCCGGTGTTCTTCGGTACTGCATTGGGCAACTTCGGTGTCGACCACGTGCTTGATGCTGTGGTGGATTGGGCACCGCGTCCACTGGCCCGTGTCGCCAACGAGCGCACCGTGGAGCCGGTGGAGGAGAAGTTCTCGGGCTTCATCTTCAAGATCCAGGCGAACATGGACCCGAAACACCGTGACCGTATCGCCTTCATGCGTATCTGCTCCGGCAAGTACGAGAAAGGCATGAAGATGCGCCACGTGCGTACCGGCAAGGACGTGCGCATCGGCGACGCCCTGACGTTCTTCTCTTCCGAGCGTGAGCAGTTGGAAGAGGCGTATGCCGGCGACATCATCGGTCTGCACAACCACGGCACCATCCAGATCGGTGACACCTTCAGCGAAGGCGAAACTTTGGGCTTTACCGGTATCCCGCACTTCGCCCCGGAGCTGTTCCGTCGTGTGCGTCTGCGTGATCCGCTGAAGTCCAAGCAGTTGCGTCAGGGCTTGCAGCAATTGGCCGAGGAGGGCGCCACTCAGGTGTTTTTCCCGGAGCGTAGCAACGACATCATTCTTGGTGCTGTGGGTGTGCTGCAGTTCGATGTGGTCGCCAGCCGTTTGAAAGAGGAATACAAGGTTGAGTGCTCTTATGAGCCGATCACTGTGTACTCGGCGCGCTGGATTGAGTGCGACGACAAGAAGAAGCTTGAGGAGTTTTCCAACAAGGCTGTGGAGAACCTGGCATTGGATGGCGGTGGGCATCTGACCTACCTTGCGCCGACGCGGGTTAATCTGGCGTTGATGGAGGAGCGTTGGCCGGATGTGAAGTTCCGTGCTACGCGTGAGCATCATTAAGCGCTGAGCTGAGTTGTTCGAAAGCCCCCTAGGTGTATGCCTTGGGGGCTTTTTTTTTGGTTTGGTTTTGGGTGTATATCCGTTTTTTTGGTGATGGCGGTTTAAGGTTTCGCCCTTACGGCGACTCACTTTTTTTACAAACGCCTAAAAAAAGTAAGCAAAAAAACGCTTGCTCCAACGTTCGGCCCGCTCGCTGGGGCTCGGGGTTCCTTCGCTCCGGGATCGATCCGGGCGCATCGCCTCCGGTTTGCTTCGCTGCACCTCCTCTCGATGTGTTTGGCTTCGCCAAACGGTCGCTGCGCTCCCACCCCCGAATCAATCCCTCCGCTCAGCCTGCCGACGTCGCCCGTGGATCAAGATCAAAAGCTGCAGCCGAGCTAACGCTCATCCTTTGAGTGGGGCGGCATGCGCCGCGTGCTTTACATAGATCAAAACTGTGGGAGCTGGCTTGCCAGCGATGGCGGCCTGCCAGCCGACCCATTTGTCGCAGGCTGCATGCGATTCAAATGTAGGAGCGAGCCTGCTGACGAAGGCGGCCTACCAGCCGCGCCATGTCTTGCAGGCTGCATGCAATCCCTGTGGGAGCCTGGCTTGCCAGCGATGGCGGCCTGCCAGCCGACCCATTTCTCTCAGGCTGCATACGATTCAATTGTAGGAGCGAGCCTGCTCGCGAAGGCGGCCTGGCAGTGACCAATTTCTGATGGCGTGCGTTCGATCCAGTTGAGTTGTCGAAGGCTGTTTTACAGAAGTCTGTAGGGTGTCTCCGTTTTTTGTGGTCTCGATGTACTTAAGTGCGACAACTGGCGAGCTGGCCGTTAGTGTCTCAGGTCCACGCAAGTCGTTTTGAGAGGTCAATGGAATGACGAGTCGACTGACTCATCTGCTGCGGATCAACGGCTATTTCGGTGTCATGGCCTGGGTGCTCGCCGCACTTTTGTTCATTAATCGGCTGAGCAGCATGGTCAAGCTGTTCATGGCGCTGTACCTGCGTCAGGAACTGGGGCTGGCGATTGAAACGGTTGGCTGGCTGTTGTCCGTTTACGGCGCGGGGCTGTTGGTCGGTTCGATGGTCGGTGGTTTGCTGAGTGACCGTTTTTCCACGGCGCGGCTGACGGCGGTTCTGTTTTTCCTGTCGGCGTGGACGCTGCTGTTGTTGGGGCTGGTCACGGAGGTAGCGTGGCTCGGTGCATTGCTGCTGTTCAGCGGTGTGCTCGACGGGGCGATTCGAACGCTGCATCAGCGTTTGATCATGGAGTATTGCGAGGTCGCGCAACGTGCCCGCGCGCAAGCGCTGAGCCGGGTTGCGCGAAACCTTGGCATGGCCGCCGCCGGCGTCGCTGGCGGGGTGCTGGCGCAGGTCGATTTTCGTTGGGTGTTCTTTGCCAGTGCGGCGCTGACGGTGCTGGCCTTGTTTTGGTTTGTCCGCACGACCTGGCGGCGACCGGTGCTGAGCGTTGAGGTAAAAGCCGAAACCGCTTCAGGTTTGCCTTACCGCGACAAACCCTTCCTCTGGCTATTGGCGGCGACGGTTGTGCTCGGCATGGCGTTCGACACGGTCTACAGCACGCTCGGCAACTATCTGCGGGATTACTATCGGCTGAGCACCGAGGCCATTGGTTGGCAGTTCGGCATCAACGCGCTGCTGGTGGTGACGCTGCAGATTCCGCTGGCCCATTGGGGCGAGCGCTGGAGTGCGCGGGCGCAACTGGTAGCTGGCGCCGTGTTGCTGGCCTGCGGGTTGGGCATGTTGCCGTTGGGTAGCGGGTTGTTTTATGTCTGCCTGTCGACGGTGATCTGGACATTGGGCGAGGCGTTGTTCATGCCGCCATTGAATGTACTGGTCATGCAGTACGCGCAGGGTGGCAAGAGCGGCCAGTACTTTGGCCTGTTCTTCATGAGTTGGAGCGCGAGCGCGCTGTTGTCGCCGGTGCTCAGTGGTCAGTTATACGCCCACGCTGGCGGGCACAGCGTTTGGCTGGCCAGTGCGTTGCTGGCGCTGATGAGCATTCCGCTGACTTGTCTGGCCACGCGCCCAGCCCTTGGAAGTGTGCTGTCGCGTACTGTTTAGTTGATCCGGTTATGGCAGTTATTCGAAACAGGTCTGTCAGGCAACGGCATTTCTGCGGGTTCATTAGCGTCCTATCTGGTGAAGCCGGCTGATCGGAACTAGATTTCATTCAGCGCCGGATCGGCATTGCTGTTTCACCTGCACAGGATGGAATCGGTCATGAAAAACAGGTTGCTACGCGTTTTACTGCTGTTGAAAGTGATGGTCATGCTGTCCCTCGGCACCGCGACGGCCTGGGCCGAGTGCGAGGATCACGATTCTCAGGCCTTCAGTGGGCAGGTCGGGCATAGCGGGTTAATGCTGGCCAAGTCCGAATCCGAACCGGGCGATCAGGGGCAGGGCGGCGCCGCCGATGACGATGACTCGACCACTGATGAACCGGACACTGATGATCCGGATGACGAAGGCGACAGCCAGACGTAGATTTCGGGCAAAAGAAAACCCCTTCTGCCTCGACTGATGCGCAATCGGAGGAGAAGGGGTTTGGTTAACTTCTGACTCATGAACGAAGAGGTCAATGTGGGAGCGTTCTTGCCCGCGATTGCGGTGTGCCAGACGACAAATCAGTTGACTGGCACTACGTCATCGCGGGCAAGCCCGCTCCCACAGTTTTTTGCATGTCCTCCCGTTCTTGTTACGCCGCGCCGTCGAGGAATTGCTCGGCGTAGTGGCACGCCACCTGCCGATTGTCGAGCGCACGCAAGGCCGGCTCTTCAGTGCTGCAACGTTCGGTCGCATACGGGCAGCGCTTGTGGAAAGCGCAGCCTGGTGGCGGGTTCAGCGGGTTGGGCAGTTCGCCGACGATCTTGATTTTCGGCTTGTTCGGGTCCGGGTGAATGGTCGGGGTCGCCGACAGCAACGCCTGGGTGTACGGGTGCAGCGGACGTTCGTAGATGGCGTTTTTCGGGCCCATTTCCACCGGGCGGCCGAGGTACATCACCATCACGTCATCGGCCACGTGTTGCACCACCGCCAGGTTGTGCGAGATGAACACGTAGGCGGTGTTGAACTCCTGCTGCAGATCCATGAACAGGTTCAGCACCTGCGCCTGAATCGACACATCCAGCGCCGAAGTCGGTTCGTCTGCCACCAGCACTTTCGGTTGCAGCATCATCGCCCGGGCCAGGGCGATGCGCTGGCGCTGACCGCCGGAGAACATGTGCGGATAACGCTGGTAGTGCTCGGGACGCAAGCCGACCTGCTTCATCATCGCCTGGACTTTCTCGCGACGTTCGGCGGCACTCAGGTTGGTGTTGATCAACAGTGGCTCGGCCAGTTGATCGCCGACTTTCTGCCGTGGGTTCAATGACGCGTACGGGCTCTGGAACACCATCTGCACGTCTTTGCGCAGTTGCTTGCGCTGGGCCTTGTCGGCGCCGGCCACTTCCTGGCCGGCGATTTTCAAGGAGCCGGACGACGGCTCTTCAATCAGGGTCAGGGCGCGGGCGAGGGTGGACTTGCCGCAGCCCGACTCGCCGACCACCGCGAGGGTCTTGCCGGCTTCCAGTTCGAACGACACGCCGTTGAGTGCGCGCACGGTCGCGTGGCCCTTGAACAGGCCACGGGAGACTTCGTAGTGACGGGTCAGGTCGCGGGCGGTAAGTACGACGGCCATTACGCCACCTCCTGGTTCAGCGGGTAGAAGCAGCGGGCAAGGCTGTTGGCTTTCGGATCAAGGGTCGGACGCTGCGCACGGCAGCTGTCCTGCACGTACGGGCAGCGCGGCGACAGCAGGCAACCCTGCGGGCGGTCGTAACGGCCCGGGACGATGCCCGGCAGCGTCGCCAGACGCTCGGCGCCCTGGCTGTGTTCCGGAATCGCCTTGAGCAGCGCTTCGCTGTACGGGTGCGCCGGGATGTCGAACAGTTGCGGCACCTGGCCGACTTCAACGGCTTGACCGGCGTACATCACGCACACGCGCTGGGCGGTTTCAGCCACGACCGCGAGGTCGTGGGTGATCAGCACCAGGCCCATGTTCTGTTCTTTCTGCAACGCCAGCAGCAGGTCCATGATCTGTGCCTGAATCGTTACGTCCAAAGCAGTGGTCGGCTCATCGGCAATCAGCAGTTTCGGCTCGCCGGCAATTGCCATGGCGATGGCGACGCGCTGGCTCATACCGCCGGAGAGTTGGTGCGGGTAGGCGTCCATACGGCTGGCGGCGCCCGGGATTTCGACTTTTTCCAGCAGTTCGATGGCGCGTTTTCGCGCTTGTTTGCTGGACATTTTCAGGTGCAGGCGCAGCACTTCTTCGATCTGGAAACCGACGGTGTAGCTCGGGTTGAGCGCGGTCATCGGGTCTTGGAACACCATCGACAAGTCTTTGCCGACGATTTGTCGACGCTGACGGTTGCTCAGTTTGAGCATGTCTTTGCCGTCAAAGCTCAGCGAGTCGGCGGTCACAATGCCGGGATGCTCGATCAGGCCCATCAGCGCCATCATGGTCACGGATTTGCCCGAGCCCGATTCGCCGACGATCGCCAGCACTTCGCCTTTGTCGACTTTCAGATCGAGTCCATCGACAACCGGCGTAGCAGTCTTGTCGCCGAAGCGAACGTTGAGATTCTTGATTTCTAGCAGTGACATGGGAATCTCCTCAGGCGGCATTCTTGAGTTTCGGGTCCAGCGCATCGCGCAGACCGTCGCCCATCAGGTTGATTGCCAGCACGCTGAGCAAAATGGTCAAACCAGGCAGGCTCACTACCCACCAGGCGCGTTCGATGTAGTCGCGAGCCGAAGCCAGCATGGTGCCCCACTCAGGGGTTGGCGGTTGTACGCCAAGGCCAAGGAAGCCCAGTGCGGCGGCATCGAGAATCGCCGAAGAGAAGCTCAGGGTTGCCTGAACGATCAGCGGCGCCATGCAGTTCGGCAGCACGGTGATGAACATCAGACGTGGCAGACCGGCACCGGCCAGGCGCGCGGCGGTCACGTAGTCGCGGTTCAGTTCGCCCATCACGGCGGCTCGGGTCAGACGCACGTAGGACGGCAAGGACACCACAGCAATTGCGATCACGGTGTTGATCAGGCCAGGGCCGAGGATGGCGACGATCGCCACAGCCAGCAGCAACGACGGCAGGGCCAGCATGATGTCCATCAGACGCATGATGGTCGGGCCAAGCACTTTCGGGAAAAAGCCTGCGAACAGACCGAGCAGAATCCCCGGAATCAACGACATGACGACCGACGACAGGCCGATCAACAGCGACAGGCGCGAACCCTGGATCAGACGCGACAGCAGATCGCGACCCAGTTCATCGGTGCCGAGCAGGAACTGCATCTGTCCGCCTTCGAGCCACGCCGGTGGCGTCAGCAGGAAGTCGCGGTATTGCTCGCTCGGGTTATGCGGCGCGACCCACGGCGCGAAGATCGCGCAGAAAATCACCAGCAACATGAACAACAGGCCGGCAACGGCGCCCTTGTTCTTCGAGAAGGCTTGCCAGAATTCTTTATACGGTGACGGGTACAGCAGGCTTTGATCCACGGCGGACGTGGCGGTGGCTACTGAGGATGTTGGAGTGCTCATGGGTATTGACCTCAGCGCTGATGACGGATGCGTGGGTTGGCAAAGCCGTAGAGGATGTCCACTACGAAGTTGACCAGAATCACCAGGCAGGCGATTAACAGGATGCCGTTCTGCACAACCGGGTAGTCCCGGGCGCCGATGGCTTCGATCAGCCATTTACCGATGCCGGGCCAGGAGAAAATGGTTTCGGTCAGCACCGCACCGGCCAGCAGGGTGCCGACTTGCAGGCCGACCACGGTCAGTACCGGAATCAGTGCGTTACGCAGACCGTGGACGAACACCACGCGCGACGGCGACAGGCCTTTGGCCTTGGCTGTGCGGATGTAGTCTTCGCGCAGCACTTCGAGCATCGACGAACGGGTCATCCGCGCGATCACCGCCAGCGGAATGGTACCCAGCACGATGGCCGGCAGGATCAGGTGATGCAGCGCATCAAGGAAAGCGCCCATGTCATCGGCCAGCAGCGTATCGATGAGCATGAAACCGGTGCGTGGCTCGATGTCGTAGAGCAGGTCGATCCGCCCGGAAACCGGGGTCCAGCCCAGGCTCACCGAGAAGAACATGATCAGGATCAGGCCCCACCAGAAGATCGGCATCGAATACCCCGCCAGGGAGATGCCCATCACCCCGTGGTCGAACAGGGATCCTCGCTTGAGTGCCGCAATCACCCCGGCCAGAAGGCCCAGAATGCCGGCGAACAGCAGGGCGGCCATGGACAGTTCCAGGGTCGCCGGGAAGAGGGAGGAGAACTCGGTCCATACGCTCTCGCGCGTGCGCAGGGATTCGCCGAGGTCGCCGTGGGCCAGTTTGCCGATGTAGTCCAGATACTGGGCATACAACGGTTTGTTCAGACCGAGGCGTTCCATTGCCTGAGCGTGCATTTCGGGGTCGACCCGACGTTCGCCCATCATCACTTCCACGGGGTCGCCGGGAATCATGCGAATCAACGCGAAAGTCAGCAAGGTGATGCCGAAAAACGTGGGGATCAACAACCCCAGTCGGCGGGCAATAAAACTAAACATCTTGTGTGGTACCTCATCAGCCGGTTAGGCGTGCCCGGCTTCCCTGGAATCAGGGAGGCCGGGAGTTTCTTATCTACTTCACCTGGGTGGTGGCGAAGTTATTAGTGGTGAGAGGGCTGATGTGATAGCCCTCTACGTTGTTGCGCATTGCGGTAAACATCCGGGTGTGGGCCATGCTGATCCACGGTTGGTCCTGATTGAACAGGACCTGGGCCTGCTCGTAGAGTTTCGCGCGCTCGGCCGGATCTACTTTAGCCCGTGCTTCGTCGAGCAGTGCCTGGAATTTCTCGTTGCACCAGCGTGCGTAGTTTTCGCCGTTCTTGGCGGCCTCGCAACTGAGCATAGGCGTCAGGAAGTTATCCGGGTCGCCGTTGTCGCCCGCCCATCCGGCAGACACCATGTCGTGCTCACCGGCCTTGGCGCGTTTGAGCATTTCGCCCCATTCCATCACGCGGATGTCGATCTTGATCCCGACTTTCGCCAGGTCAGCCTGCATCATCTGCGCGCCGAGCATCGGGTTGGGGTTGGTCGGACCGCCACCGTTGCGGGTAAACAGGGTAAACACGGTGCCTTCCGGAACCCCGGCTTCCTTGAGCAGCTTGCGGGCGGCGTCGAGGTCACGTGGCGGGTTCTTCAGGTCGTGGTTGTAGCCGAGCAGGGTCGGCGGGTACGGGTTGACCGCGACCGACGCATTGCCTTTGCCGAACAGCGCGTTGACATAGGCTTCCTTGTCGAACGCGATGTCGATGGCTTTGCGCACGCGCACGTCGCTCATGTACTTGTGCTGGGTGTTCATGGCGATGTACGAGACGGTCATCGCGTCCAGTTCATCGACTTTCAGGTTGCTGTCTTTCTTGATGCTCGGGATGTCGTCCGGTTTTGGATACAGGGCGATCTGGCACTCGTTGGCCTTGAGCTTTTGCAGGCGAACGTTGTTGTCGGTGGCGATGGCCAGGATCAACGCGTCAGCCGGCGCCTTGCCTCGGAAGTAATCCGGGTTGGCCTTGAAGCGCACCTGAGCGTCTTTTGCGTAGCGCTGGAAGATGAACGGGCCGGTGCCGATCGGCTTGTTGTTGAGGTCGCCGGTCTTGTTGGCTTTGAGCAACTGGTCGGCGTATTCGGCCGGGTAGATCGAGGAGAACGCCATCGCGATATCGGCCAGGAACGGCGCTTCGCGGCGGGTCAGGGTGAACTTGACGGTGTTGTCGTCGACTTTTTCGACGTTTTTCAGCAGTTCCTTGAAGCCCATGCTTTCAAAGTACGGGAAGCCCACGCTAGACAGTTTGTGCCATGGGTGATTCGGGTCCAGCTGACGCTGGAAGCTCCAGACCACGTCGTCGGCGTTCATGTCGCGGGTCGGCTTGAAATATTCGGTGGTGTGAAACTTGACGCCTTTGCGCAGGTGGAACGTGTAGGTCAGGCCGTCTTCACTGATGTCCCAGGATTCGGCCAGTGCCGGAATCACTTCGGTGGTGCCGGGCTTGAAGTCCGCCAGACGGTTGAAGATCGTTTCGGCCACCGCATCGGCAGTGACTGCAGTTGTGTACTGGACCATGTCGAAGCCTTCCGGACTGGCTTCGGTGCAGACCACCAAGGGTTTGGCCGAGACGCCGATGGCGGCGCTCAACAACGCGGCAGCGACGGCCGCACGTAGGGGAAGCATTTTCATCGATAACCCTCTGCAATCGGTTGAAGACAAAAACCGAACGGCCGACTCGTCACTGAGTCAGCCGTCGGTTGGCGGTTTTTACAGGATGTTGAATGGAATCGTGGTCACGAGACGGAACTCATTGATGTTGCCGTCAGCCTGGTGCTCGCTGGCGCGGTGAGTGGTGTACGTCGCGCGAATCGCAGTAGCCTTGAGCGGGCCGCTCTGCACAGCGTAAGAAGCACCGATGCCGTATTCGTAGTGAGATTCGCCGTCCATCAGGCTCAGGTCGCCACGTTTGGCGCCCGGATCGGTGTAAGCAGTGCCACGGTAGTGAGTACCGTCAATGCCCCAGCCGCGTGCCTGGTAGATGTTGAATTTCAGACCGGGTACGCCGTACTCGGCCATGTTGATGCCGTAGGCGATCTGGAAGGATTTCTCGTTCGGGCCGTTGAAGTCCGACAGCAGGGAGTTGGCCAGGTAGATGCCGTTGGTTTCGTGCAGGTAGTCGAAGTAGGTGTCGCCATTCACTTCCTGGTACGAGAAGGTCAGGCTGTGAGCCTGGTGAGCCAGACCCAGCGACAGCGAGTAAGTATCGTTGTCGATCTCGCCCATCAGCTTTTTGCCTTCGTCGACGGTCTTGTAGTAGTTCAGACCGGTGGTCAGGCTCAGCACCTGGCTGTCACCCAGTTCGTGGGTGGCACCGAAGTAGTACTGGTTCCAGAAGTCTTCGACGTTGGAGCCGTACAGGCTGGTTTTCAGACTCTTGAACGGCTGATAGTTGACGCCAGCGATGTAGACCTTGTCGGTCTCAACGCCAGTGGCCGAGTACTCGGTGCGGAATTTCGACAGGCTCTGTTCGGTACGAGGCGAGACGCGGTCGAAACCGCCCAGGTCGAACGACAGATTGTTGAACTCTTCGCTGTGCAGGGTAATACCTTCAAAGCTCGAAGGCAGCGGACGGTTGCCGATGACATCGACGATCGGCGTGCTGAAGTTCTGGCGACCGGCGGTCAGCGTGGTGTTGGAAACGCGTAGCTTCACGTTGGCCAGACCCAGTTTGCTCCACTGGTCTACGGCGTCGCCGTCGGAGTGCGCCAGGGTACGGTTGGAGCCGCCGGCGATGTCCTTGCGATCACGGTCCAGCACGATGGCGTTGTACGCCGCCACTTCAGTGCTGACGCCAACGGTGCCTTGGGTGAAGCCCGAGGTGTAGTTGACGATGGTGCCCTGAACCCAGTTGATACGACGCGGAGTTGGCGTCTTGACTACAGGCGAGGTGTTCTTGTCGCTGTTTTTCACGTAGCTGAAGCGATCATCACGACGCTTCAATTCATTGGCATACCAGTTACGTGTAGTGCCGCCCAGGCTTTGTCCATCGATAAAGCCTTTGGCCTCGCTTTGGGCGCTACTGCCGGCCAACGTGGTAGGGACGAACTCCTGACTAGCAGGTTCTGCGTACGCCGTGGCGGTGATGCTGCTGATGGCCAAGGCCAGTATCGCGGTGCTGCTCAGTTTCATGGGTGAAGCTCCTTTACTTTCTTTTTATGCCGGCTTTTTTGGGTTGGCCGGTTATTGGTTTAGAACTCATTCACACATCGCAAACGTTTGCAAAAAGCCGGATTGGCGAATTTCGGCAAAGCGCTTGCGTGAGGGGGATAGACGGTCCCCCTCAGCGTTGCGGCTAATCGGTTGGGTTAATCGATACTGACACCCGAGAACACGTTGCGACCGAAGGGGCTCACCTTGAACCCTTCAACCCGTGTGCTTAATGGCTGGTTGACCGTCGAGTGGGCGACAGGCGTAATCGGCACTTGCTGTTTAAGCAACTGCTGAGCCTGTTTGTAGAGCACGGTGCGTTGGTCGCGGTCGGTGACGACCTTGGCCTCTTTGACCAGCTTGTCGTAAGCCGGGTCGCACCACATGGAGTAGTTGTTGCCGCCAATGGCGTCGCAGCTGTACAGCGTGCCGAGCCAGTTGTCCGGGTCACCGTTGTCACCGGTCCAGCCGATCAGGCTGATGTCGTGCTCGCCGTTCTTGGTGCGCTTGATGTACTCGCCCCATTCATAGCTGACGATCTTCACCTTCAGACCGATTTTCGCCCAGTCAGCCTGGAGCATTTCGGCCATCAGTTTGGCGTTCGGGTTGTACGGACGTTGCACCGGCATTGCCCACAGGGTGATCTCGGTGCCTTCCTTGACGCCGGCAGCCTTGAGCAGCTCTTTGGCTTTTTCCGGGTTGTAGGCGGCGTCCTTGATGGTGTCGTCGTAGGACCACTGGGTCGGTGGCATGGCGTTGACGGCCAGTTGGCCGGCGCCTTGATAAACAGCGTTGAGAATCCCTTGTTTATTCACCGCCATGTCCAGCGCTTGACGCACTTCGAGCTGGTCGAACGGTTTGTGGCGCACGTTGTAGGCGATGTAGCCGAGGTTGAAGCCTGGTTTGGAGATCAGTTGCAGCTTCGGATCGGCCTTCAATGCTTCAACATCGGCCGGGCGCGGATGCAGGGTAATCTGACATTCGCCAGCCTTGAGCTTCTGCACACGCACCGAGGCGTCGGTGTTGATCGCGAAAATCAGGTTCTTCAGCTTGACCCGGCTCGGGTCCCAGTAGTGCGGGTTGCCGGTGTAGCGGATGTTCGAGTCTTTCTGATAACTCTTGAACACGTACGGCCCGGTGCCGATCGGCTTCTGGTTGATGTCGCTCGGTTTGCCTTCGGCCATCAGCTTGTCGGCGTATTCGGCGGACAGGATGGCGGCGAAGCTCATGGCGATGTTCTGGATGAACGCGGCGTCGACGCTGTTGAGCGTGAACTCCACGGTCAGCGGCCCGGTCTTCTCGACCTTGGCGATGTTCTTGTTCAGGCTCATCCCGTTGAAATACGGGAACTCGGTCGGATAAGCCTTACGGAATGGCTGCTGCGCATCAAGCATGCGGTTAAACGTAAAAAGCACGTCGTCGGCGTTGAAGTCGCGAGTCGGCTTGAAGTACGGAGTTGTATGAAATTTCACACCTTCACGTAGGTGAAAGGTGTACTTGAGACCATCCTCGGAAATATCCCACTTGGTGGCCAGCCCGGGTACGACGTTGGTCGCGCCTTTTTCGAACTCGACCAGTCGGTTGTACAGCGGCTCGGCGGCGTCGTTATCGGTGGCCGTCGTGTATTGCGCGGTATCAAAACCCGCCGGACTGCCTTCGGAGCAGAACACCAGACTGTTGCTGGCAGCGTGGCTGGCAGACGTGGCGGCCAACAGGCCGGCGCCCAGCAATGCGGAAAAAACCAAGGTATGGCGCATGACGCTCCCTCTTTTTTTAGTGTTGTTTCGATGCGCCGCGGTCCCGTCCAGGGACGTTGTGGCTGCATCGAGCTCAAACCAGTACGGACAACAAACCGTTAGCCCACGCAGTCACTGGTCAGAACCCGACGGTAGGGGCCGTGGGTCTGGCAGTAAATGCGTTGAGTCCTAAAGACTCGTAGGAAAAGGCAACACGTCCTGTATCTCCCTGGATAGGCAGGGTGGAAAAGGCTGTAGGCAAATTCCTAACTAATCGGCAGAAAAAAACAGCGGCGACGCTGAAAACGTCACCGCTGTCTCTTTTAGTTGCTGACGCTGACGCCGTAGAAGGAGTTCAAGCCGAATGGGCTGATCTTGAAGTCCTGCACGTTGGCGCGCATGGGTTGATACACCGTCGAGTGAGCGATAGGTGTCATAGGGACTGCATCTTTGAGGACGTGTTGCGCCTGTTTGTACAGTTCGGTGCGCTTGCCCTGGTCGGTGGTGCGCTTGGCTTCTTTGACGAGGCCGTCGAACTTCTTGTCGCACCACTTGGAGAAGTTGTTGCCGCTGAGCGAGTCGCAACCAAACAACACGTTCAGCCAGTTGTCCGGATCACCATTGTCGCCGCTCCAGCCAATGATCATGGCCTGGTTCTCGCCACCTTTGGAACGCTTGATGTACTCGCCCCATTCGTAGCTGGTGATCTTCACTTTCAAGCCGATCTTGGCCCAGTCGGACTGGAGCATTTCAGCCATCAGCTTGGCGTTCGGGTTGTACGGACGCTGTACCGGCATCGCCCACAGAACGATCTCGGTGCCTTCCTTGACGCCGGCTTCCTTGAGCAGCTGTTTGGCTTTCTCAGGGTCGTACTTGGCGTCTTTGATGGTGGTGTCGTAAGACCACTGGGTCGGCGGCATGGCGTTGACGGCCAGTTGGCCCGCGCCCTGGTAAACCGAGTCGATGATCTGCGGCTTGTTCACGGCCATGTCCAGCGCCTGGCGAACGCGCAGGTCAGCCAGCGGGTTCGGCTCGTTGCTGCCCTTGACCTTGTCCATCACGTTGTAGGCGATGTAGCCCAGGTTGAAGCCAGCCTGGTCAGGCATTTTCAGGGTTTTGTCTTCTTTCAGCGCTTTCAGGTCGGCTGGACGCGGGAACAGGGTGACCTGGCACTCGTTCTTTTTCAGCTTCTGGATGCGCACCGACGGGTCGGTGGTGATAGCGAAGATCAGGTTATCGATCTTCACGTCTTCAGGTTTCCAGTAGTCCTTGTTGCCGGTGTAACGGATGTTCGAGTCTTTCTGGTAGCTCTTGAACACGAACGGGCCGGTGCCGACGGGTTTCTGGTTGATGTCGGCAGCCTTGCCTTCTTTCAGCAGTTGCGCTGCGTATTCGGCGGACTGCACCGAGGCAAAGCTCATGGCCATGTTCTGGATGAACGCGGCATCCACTTCTTTCAAAGTGAACTTGACGGTGTGGTCATCGACTTTATCGATCTTGGTGATGTTGGTGTCCATCCCCATGTCGGTGAAGTACGGGAATTCGGTCGGGTACGCCTTACGGAACGGGTCATCCTTGTTAATCATGCGATTAAAGGTGAACAGCACGTCGTCGGCGTTGAACTCGCGGGTCGGCTTGAAGTACGGAGTGGTGTGGAACTTGACACCTTCACGCAGGTGGAAGGTGTAAGTCAGGCCGTCATCGGAAATGTCCCACTTGGTCGCCAGACCAGGAACGACGGCGGTGCCGCCACGCTCGAACTGGGTCAGACGGTTGAACATGGTTTCAGCTGAGGCGTCGAAGTCGGTTCCGGTGGTGTACTGGCCTGGGTCGAATCCGGCCGGGCTCCCTTCGGAGCAGAACACCAGGTTAGTCGCAGCGGATGCGAAAGGTGCGGAGGCTAACAAGCCTGCGCCGACTAAAAACGGAATGACCGCGTGTTTAAGCATGTTGGCCTCATGATTTGTTGTCATTTTTTGATTTGAGGTACGACCTCGTGAGTCGTGCCTGCGGATACTTATGCAGGCGCCATACCCAATGCAAGATCCAGAACACTCGGCGACCTCAAACGGTGGCACGAACGTACCTTAATGTCGCATCGGTATAACTTCTGACGCATTTGACCGTTTGCGGGTGGTTTTTACGGTGCAAATGGAGCCCCAAAACGGTGCATTGGTCACGTTGTGCGCGCCGCATTGGGGCTTGGTGTTACTTATTTATACCCACACCGTAGAAAGGGGTTAGACCAAACGGGCTGATGCGGAAGTCGGTGACCTCCTTGCGCAGCGGCTGGAACACCGTGGAGTTGGCAATCGGCGTAATCGGCACTTGCTGTTTAAGGATCAGTTGCGCCTGTTGATACAGTTTTACCCGCTGCGACTTGTCGGTCGAGACCTTGGCCTGTTGCACCAGCTTGTCGTAGGTCGGGTCGCACCATTTGGCGTAGTTGCTGCCTTTTACTGCCGCGCAGCTGTACAGCACACCGAGCCAGTTGTCGGGGTCACCGTTGTCACCGGTCCAGCCATAGATCATCGCGTCGTGTTCACCATTTTTCGCACGCTTGATGTACTCGCCCCATTCGTAACTGACGATGTTGGCCTTGATGCCGATTTTTTCCCAATCCTGCTGGATCATTTGCGCCGACATCCGCGCATTCGGGTTCGAGGCACGCTGCACTGTCATCGCCCAGAGGTTGATGGTTGTACCGGGTGCAACCCCTGCTTCCTTGAGTAGCGCTTTGGCTTTTACCGGGTCGTGCGGCGCGTCTTTGATGTTCGGGTCGAAGGACCATTGCGCGGGTGGCAAGGCGTTCTCGGCCAACTGGCCGGCGCTTTGATAAACGGCTTTGATGATCGCCGGTTTATCGATGGCCATGTCCAGGGCCTGACGCACCTTGAGTTGGTCCAGCGGTGGATGGGTGGTGTTGTAGGCGAGGAAACCGAGGTTGAAACCGGCCTGTTTGAGTACGCGCAGATTCGGGTCTTTTTCCATGACTTCGATGTCAGCCGGGCGTGGGTAGCCGCTGACCTGGCATTCGCCGGTCTTGAGTTTCTGCAGGCGTACGGCGGCGTCCGGGGTGATCGAGAAGATCAGGTTGTCGATTTTTACGTCTTCGGGTTTCCAGTAGGCCTTGTTCGCGGCGTAACGGATTTGTGAATCCTTTTGGTAGCGCTTGAACACGAACGGGCCGGTGCCGATCGGTTTCTGATTGAGGTCGGCGGCTTTGCCTTCCTTCAGCAGTTGCGCGGCGTATTCGGCCGATTGCACCGAGGCGAAGCTCATGGCGAGGTTTTGTACGAACGCGGCGTCGACGTTGTTGAGGTTGAAGCGCACGGTATTTTCGTCGAGTTTTTCTACCGATTTGATCGTGGTGTTGAGGCCCATGTCGGTGAAGTACGGGGACTCAGCGGGGTAGGCTTTGCGGAAGGCGTTTTCCGGGTCGAGCAGGCGCTGGAAGGTGAACAACACGTCGTCGGCGTTGAAGTCTCGGGTTGGGGTGAAGTAGTCGGTGGTGTGGAATTTTACGTTTTGGCGCAGGTGGAAGGTGTATTGGAGTCCGTCGGTTGAGACGTCCCATTTTGTTGCCAGGCCGGGTTCGATGTCGGTGCCGCCGCGTTGGAATTGGGTGAGGCGGTTGAAGACGGTTTCGGCGGAGGCGTCGAAGTCGGTACCGCTGGTGTATTGGCTCGGGTCGAAGCCGGCGGGGCTGGCTTCGGAGCAATAAACGAGTGTTGTGTCGGCGTTTGCTAGCGGGGCGGTTGTGGCCAGGGCCAAGGAGATCAAGAGTGGTTTTAGGGTGGATCTTGGCATGGAGTCCCCGGGGATTTGGAGGTGGTTGTTTTTTGAGGGTAGCGGGGATTTGTGGGGTTTCGGAAATATCGTTTTTCTTGGGGGAGTGTCTATCTCGGTATATCTGGCGGGTTGTGTGGATATCCGTTGCTGCGGTTATGGCTGCTTGGGGTTCCGCCCTTACGGCGGGTCACTTTTTCCAGACGCCGAAAAAGTAACCAAAAAGGCTTGCTCCTGCGTGCGGCCCGCTCGCTGGGGCTCGGGGTTCCTTCGCTCCGGAATTGATCCGGGCGCATCGCCTCCGGTTTGCTGCGCTGCACCTCCTCTCGATGTGTTTGGCTGCGCCAAACGGTCGCTGCGCTCCCACCCCCGGATCAATCCCGGAACGAAGCCTTCCGACGTCGCCCGTGGATCAAGATCAAGAGCAGGCGAGCTGACACTCGGCCTATTGAGTGGGGCGGCATGCGCCGCGTGCGGGGTGTACTTGTCGCCTCTGTAGGAGTTGCCGAAGGCTCGGGCCGCGATCGGACGATCTTTTGATCTGGCTTTTGCTTACCTGTGGGAGCTGGCTTGCCAGCGATGGCGGCCTGAAAGCCGACCAATCTCTTGCAGACTGCACGCGAACCAATTGTAGGAGTGAGCCTGCTCGCGAAGAGGCCCGCCCGGTCGCCCGATTATTTGAGCTGTTTAAATGTTTATCGAATTACCAGAACCTTCCCACAAGGTTTTCAGGTTGTCCGTCGGACGTGCGCTCTCTAGGCTTCGGATGTCGCAGAGGACTCTGCGATCGGGAGGTGAGATTCCCGGTTATCGAATTTGGAAACCTGCGCAAGCAACGCCATAATCGCCGCCAGTTCATGCTGTCGGCAGTTCTTTATGGCGGCTATGTACGGGCGGACTTCGGTTCGGCCGGGTTGGTTTCCTTACCGGTAATCTCACTCCGTACATAGTTGCCACCTCGTTTCTCGAGTGAGATCGGAAGCGTATGGCGTTATTCGTAAGGAAATGCTCCATGGATAAATTAATCCCTGACCCACCCCTCGAAACCCCACTCGAAGCAGCCCTGCGCGACGAAGACCTCGCCCGCAACCGCGAAGCCATCAAGCGTGCCCTCGATTTCTATCTTTGTCCCCAATCCAGAAAACCGCGCCAACCGAGCACGATGTTCATGGTCTGTCCCAACGTTGACACCGAAAGCCTGCTCGCTCACGCCTGCGAATCATTGGCCTCTGCCAGTGCTGCAGCCAGCAACTTCGCCAATGAGTTGGGCGGCACGCAGCGCAACACGGTGCTCGGTATTCAGCAGATCATCATGCTGGCCGAACTGACAGTAAACCGGGCGCTGGATCGGGTTGATCCACAAACCTGAGACCGCGTTATCGTTCATCGCTGGCAAGCCAGCTCCCACAGGTTTGTGCCGATTTTGAAATCGACGCACGACCTTGTGGGAGCTGGCTTGCCAGCGATGACGGCCGAGCAAACAACACAAATCCCAGGCACAAAAAAACCGGCGATCATGCTCTGATCGCCGGTTTTTCATTCAGCCCACATCAAATCACTGCATCAACACTTCAATCGAGCCATCAGCGGTCATGCTGACCTGGCTCGTACCCGCTTCGACTTCAGGCGTCACTGGCGCTGAATCCATGCCGGCGGCTTTCATCATCATCGGCGCGCGCAGGTACGGTTGTGGATAACCGTTGCTGTTGAGGTTCAGGTTGACGATTTTGTAGCCTTTGCCGCCCAGGGCGTCGGTGGCCAGTTGGGCGCGGGCCTTGAAGGCGGTGACGGCTTCTTTGAGCAGCGCGTCTTCGCTGGATTTGCGGGTCGGGTCGGCGATGGCGAAGTCCATGCCGCCCATTTTCAGGTCGGTCAGCAGTTCGCCGGTGAGTTTGGACAGGGCGGCGAAGTCGGCGCTTTCCAGGCGCAGTTCGGCGCGTTCGCGCCAGCCGGTGATTTTCTGGCCCTTGGTGTCGTAGATCGGGTAGCTGTTGCGGCTGCCCTGGCGCAGGGTGATGTCTTTGACTTGCTTGGCCTGGGCCAGGGCCTTGTTCATGGTGGTGCTGACGTCAGCGGCGAGTTTGGCCGGGTCGGTGTTTTGCTCTTCGGTGTAGAGGGTGACGATCATCAGGTCGCGGGCCACTTCCTGGCTGACTTCGGCGCGCAGGGAAATCTGGTTGTAGTGCAGCTCATCGGCGGCCAGGGCCGGAAGGCTGGCGATGCTGCCGACGGTCAGGGCGAGAAGGGCGGCGCTGCGGCGAAATTTGTGCATGAAGGCTCCTTGATGAGGGCGCAGGTGTTGGTTCGGACCTGCGTGAAACCATCAGACTCTAGCTGCTGCGATCCGGTTCGCCCAGTTACAACTTCTATACAGATGCGCCGGATTGGCCAGGGAGTGTTTTTGTGGCGAGGGGATTTAGCGAAACGTCGCACCGCCCCGATCGGCTGCGAAGCAGTCGCAATTCAGCGGATGCGGTCTGCCTGTGAAAAGCGGATTGCAGGTTTTGGGGCGGCTTCGCCACCCATCGGGGATAAATCCCCTCACCACATTGATCTCGAACAGTCGCGGGAGTAGACGAATTTACCGCCAGCGCCATGTGGTCGTTTGCCGCACTTTCGCCTCTGAAGGGCGCGGCTTGGTTATACTCCGTGCGATCCGCCTGGAGCGCTCATCAGGAGAGCTCATGCTCGCCCCCGTACAACTGACTTCCGCCACTCGCCAGAACCTCTGGCGGCTGACTTTCATCCGCACTTTGGTGCTGGCCGCGCAGGCCGGTTCCGTTGGTCTGGCCTATTGGCTGCAACTGTTGCCGTTGCCGTGGGTGCAACTGGCGATGACCCTCGGCTGCTCGATTCTGCTGTGCGTGTTCACTGCCGTGCGTTTGCGTACGTCGTGGCCGGTGACCGAGCTCGAATACGCCCTGCAACTGGCGTGTGATCTGGTGATCCACAGTGCGTTGCTGTATTTCTCCGGCGGTTCGACCAATCCGTTCGTTTCCTATTATCTGGTGCCGCTGACCATCGCGGCGGTGACGCTGCCGTGGCGCTACTCGGTGATTCTGTCCGGCATCGCGCTGGCGCTGTACACCGTGATGCTGACGCGTTTCTATCCACTGGAAACCCTGCCGGTCGCCCGCGAAAACCTGCAGATCTACGGCATGTGGCTGAGCTTCGCGCTGGCCGCCGCGGTGATCACGTTTTTTGCTGCGCGCATGGCCGAAGAGCTGCGCCGTCAGGAAGAATTACGCGCGATCCGCCGCGAAGAAGGCCTGCGCGATCAGCAATTGCTCGCGGTCGCCACGCAGGCCGCCGGTGCCGCGCATGAATTGGGCACGCCGTTGGCGACCATGAGTGTGCTGCTCAAGGAGATGCAGCAGGATCATCCCGATCCGATGTTGCAGGACGATCTGAAGGTGCTTCAGGATCAGGTCAAACTCTGCAAAGAAACCTTGCAGCAACTGGTGCGTGCCGCCGAGGCCAACCGGCGTTTGGCGGTCGAGATGCAGGACGTCACCCAATGGCTCGACGAAGCGCTGAACCGTTGGCACCTGATGCGTCCGGAAGCCAGTTATCGCTTCCATCGTCTCGGCCAGGGCACCGTGCCGCGCATGGCGCCGCCGCCGGATCTGACTCAGGCGCTGCTGAATCTGCTCAACAACGCCGCCGACGCCTGCCCGGAAAACCTCAAAGTGACGCTGGATTGGGACGCCGAAACCGTGACCATCAGCATTCGCGATCACGGTGCCGGCGTGCCGCTGGCCATCGCCGAGCAGATCGGCAAACCGTTTTTTACCACCAAGGGCAAAGGTTTCGGCCTGGGCCTGTTTTTGAGCAAGGCCAGCGTGACACGCGCCGGCGGCTCAGTGAAACTCTATAGTCATGAGGAAGGCGGCACGCTCACCGAGCTGCGCCTGCCTCACGGCGCCCGAGGAGACCAACATGAGTGACGAAATCCAAGTCGAAGGCGAAGAACTGCCGCATTTGCTGCTGGTCGACGACGACGCAACCTTCACCCGCGTCATGGCGCGTGCCATGGCCCGTCGCGGTTTTCGCGTCAGCACCGCCGGTTCCGCCGAGGAAGGCCTGACCATTGCTCAGGCCGATCTGCCGGACTACGCCGCGCTCGACCTGAAAATGGACGGCGACTCCGGTCTGGTGCTGCTGCCCAAGTTGCTGGAACTGGACCCGGAAATGCGCGTGGTGATCCTCACCGGTTATTCGAGCATTGCCACTGCGGTCGAAGCGATCAAGCGCGGTGCCTGCAACTACCTGTGCAAACCGGCCGATGCCGACGACGTGCTGGCCGCGCTGCTCTCCGAGCACGCCGACCTCGACAGTCTGGTGCCGGAAAACCCGATGTCGGTTGACCGCCTGCAGTGGGAGCACATCCAGCGCGTGCTCACCGAGCATGAAGGCAATATCTCCGCCACTGCCCGCGCCCTGGGCATGCACCGCCGCACCCTGCAGCGCAAACTGCAGAAGCGCCCGGTTCGTCGCTGAACCTGCGCTGAACGACTATCGCCGGCCCGCGCGATAAAACGCACCGATCTACTATGATCGGTGCGTGTCTGTTCTTTTCTATATCGAGCCTTATCCATGAATCAGAACGCTGAATATTCCGCGGTCAACGATGCTGTGCGCGGGCAGTTTTTTCGCAAGGTGTGGGCGATCATCACGCCGTACTGGCGCAGTGAAGAGAAGGGCAAGGCCTGGACGCTGCTGATTGCAGTGATCGCACTCTCGCTGGTCAGTGTGGGCATCTCGGTGTGGTTCAACACCTGGTACAAGGACTTCTACAACGCGCTGCAAAAGAAGGACGAAGCGGCGTTCTGGCATTTGATTCTGTATTTCTGCGGCATCGCCGCCGTGGCGATTGTCGGTGCGGTGTACAGGCTCTACCTGACTCAGATGCTCACGATTCGCTGGCGGGCGTGGCTCACCGAAAAGCATTTTTCCCGTTGGCTTGCCGACAAGAATTACTACCAGCTGGAGCAGGGCGGTTACACCGATAACCCGGACCAGCGGATTTCCGAGGACCTCAACAAGTTCACCGCCACCACCTTGAGCCTGGGTATTGGCTTGCTGAGCAATGTCGTCAGTCTGGTGTCTTTTTCGATCATCCTCTGGGGCGTATCGGGCAGCATCGAAGTGTTCGGAGTTACGATTCCCGGCTACATGTTCTGGTGTGTGCTGGTGTACGCCGTGGTGGGCAGTTGGCTGACGCATTTGATCGGTCGGCGCCTGATCGGCCTGAACAACAGACAACAACGTTTCGAAGCTGACCTGCGATTCTCCATGGTCCGGATCCGCGAGAACGCCGAGAGTATCGCGTTGTACAACGGCGAGCCGAACGAGAACCGCCGGTTGAGTAGCCGTTTCGGGATGGTCTGGCACAACTTCTGGGACATCATGAAAGTGTCCAAGCGCCTGACCTTCTTTACCGCCGGTTACAGCCAGGCAGCCGTTATCTTTCCATTCATCGTCGCGGCGCCGCGCTACTTCGCCGGCAAGATCGAACTCGGTGAACTGATGCAGATCAGCTCCGCATTCGGCAACGTTCAAGAGAGTTTCAGTTGGTTCATCAGCGCCTATCAGGAACTCGCCTCGTGGCGCGCCACCTGTGATCGTCTGCTGAGTTTCCGTCAGGCCATGAGCGACAACGAGGAGCGGATTCCGGCCATCGATGTGCAAAACCAGGGCAGCGAATTGAAGGTGCATAACCTCGGGCTGGATCTGGCTGACGGTCGTCATCTGCTGACCAGCGGCGACATGACTGTGGAACAGGGCGACCGGGTGATGCTCAGCGGTCGTTCCGGCAGCGGTAAGTCCACGCTGTTCCGGGCGATGGGGCATTTGTGGCCGGCGGGCCACGGCAATATTCGTTTGCCGGCGGCGCGTTATCTGTTCCTGCCGCAGAAACCCTATCTGCCGATCGGAACCTTGCGCGAAGCGCTGAGTTATCCACAACCGGGCGACACCTACCCGCAGGAACGCTACGAGCAAGTGCTGCAAACCTGTCGCTTGCCGCACCTCGTGGCGCGGCTGGATGAAGCCAATCACTGGCAGCGCATGCTGTCGCCGGGCGAACAGCAACGGCTAGCCTTCGCTCGCGCACTGCTTTACGCACCGCAATGGCTGTACATGGATGAGGCGACATCGGCGATGGATGAGGAAGACGAAGCGACGCTGTATCAGGCGCTGATCGATCAGCTGCCGGGGCTGAGCATCGTCAGCGTCGGGCATCGCAGCAGCCTCAAGCGCTTCCACCCACGGCATGTGCGGATCGACAGCGGCCATTTGGTCGAACAAACCGTGACCGCTTGACCCTGCACGGAACCTGTGGGAGCTGGCTTGCCAGCGATGGCGTCGGATCAGTCGACACCTTTATGACTGATATGGCCCCATCGCTGGCAAGCCAGCTCCCACAGCGATGGTGGTGTTTGGCGAGTGATCGTACAACCCGCTTGCGCTATGATGCCGACCAAGTCGAACTTTCGAGACAAGACGTAAACATGGAAAACCCGATCAACACCCCGCGCCTCCCGCGCAAGCGTCGCAGCCTGGCTCAGGAACTGGTGACGGTGCTGAGCGAGCAGATCCGTGACGGCCTGCTCAAGCGTGGCGACAAGCTGCCCACCGAGTCGGCGATCATGGAAGCCCATGGCGTCAGCCGCACGGTGGTGCGCGAGGCGATTTCCCGTTTGCAGGCCGCCGGCCAGGTGGAAACCCGCCACGGCATCGGCACCTTCGTGCTCGACACCCCGAGCCCGAGTGGCTTTCGCATCGACCCGGCCACCGTCGTCACCCTGCGTGATGTGTTGGCCATTCTCGAATTACGTATCAGCCTGGAAGTCGAATCCGCCGGCCTTGCCGCGCAACGCCGCAGCCCCGAGCAACTGGCGACCATGCGCGCCGCCCTCGATGCACTTAATGACAGCGTTGCCCATGCCAGCGACGCCGTGGCTTCGGACTTCGCTTTCCACCTGGAAATCGCCTTGTCCACCGGCAACCGCTATTTCACCGACATCATGACCCACCTGGGCACCAGCATCATTCCGCGCACGCGGCTGAATTCGGCACGCCTGGCCCATGATGATCAGCAGCACTACATGAATCGCCTGAGCCGCGAGCACGAAGAAATCTACGAGGCGATTGCTCGTCAGGATTCCGATGCCGCTCGTGCGGCCATGCGCCTGCATTTGACCAACAGTCGCGAAAGACTGCGCCAGGCCCATGAAGAGGCACAGGCGCAGGGGTGAATGCTGGTTAGCGTTCGAGGTGCACAGTCAGAGGGGCGGATTCCGCTGGCTGGTGCGCTACTGCCGTAACAACATAGTGCAGCTTGGCAGTGGCATCCTGTACGAGGTTTTTCTCAAAGACATCTTTGGGAATGGCGAATGTGAGAGGCTTTCCTACCTGGGCAGCGGTCACTACTTTTTGTTCTCCAAAACTGTTGCCGGTAGAAATGGATACCTGAATCTTCACGATGTCGCCGACAGTCTGGTTTGTGTAAGTGTCTACCAGAACAGTGGCATGTCCTTCCAGCTTGTGAACGTGGAGTACCCCGTTCTCGGCTTCCTTGAGTTGTGGAGCAGCCAACGCTTTTACTTGTGCAGTCATGATCAAATTCCTTTTCGCTTTCAATTTAAACCGTTGAATGAGCGCAAGTTGCGGCGTTGCGCTGTCGGAGCCAGTTCGTTAACTCCTCAGCCATTAAGGCCGGGATCGGGTATGGCTGGCACCTGTAAGAAATACCAGTCCCGACGAACGGTCGATTTCAGTTAAAAGGCACGCCCGATCAACAGGCGCGTCAGGAAATCAGGCTTCGATATGCAGTATCAGAGGCGCCGAACACGGCTCCATGCTCGATTCATCCTGAAACTTGTAGCGCAGTTCAATTTCGGTGTTCAGGTACGCCTTCAGTACCTCCTTCGGTATCTGCAATTCGATGCCCGTCAGTTTTTCCATTTCATCCTCGGCGTCATCCCAGGCGCCGGTGTCGACTTTTTCGCCTGCCCAATCGGGCTCTTCGGGGTCGTCGCCGAGAATGGCGTAGACGCTCCAGTTCGCTGCAAAGTTGCTGGAATCCGGAACCTCAACGATCAGGTCGTCGCTCAGCAGAGACAGCTTCACGGTGGCTGTTTCTGGCGAATGCGGCAGACATTGCGGCAGTGTTGGCGGGGCAAAAGTCATGAGGGGGTCGCTCTCCGTGCGAGGTGGGCCGTGATCCATTCACGGCGGTTCTGCACGGTAAGAGAATTTCCCGAAGCGAGTTTTAAACCGTCTATTTCCAGCCATTTCAAAAGCCCCCCCCGGTAGGAGCTGCCGCAGCCAGCGGCAGCTCCTACCGGAGGCGGCTGGTGTCAGTGTGGCGGCAGGATTGAGCGGTCGACCCTGACGGCGAGGGGGCAGGCGGCGGGCTTGGCATCAAAGGTTGCGTAACCCTGGGCATCCACAATTGCACGGGCAATCGACTGGCCTTTGAGCAACAGTTCCAGTGGCGCACCCTTCAGCGATTGGCCCGAGGCCAGTTCCAGTTTCAATTTGATCGTCATCGCATCTCTCCTTAATTGACGTTGCCGGTCGGGTGGTAGTCCTTGAGCAGCAGGTAAGTGCTCCAGCCCCACCAGTCGTCGACGGTGGCGCTGTCGTTGAGGTTGTTGACGTCTTTGCGGCGCAGCACTTTGCTGCCCTCGGTGCGGAACAGCGGCGAGAAGTTGTTCGTCAGGTTCAGCACCGCCGTCAGGTCCGGCAGGCGTTGCAGTGCGGCGAATGTCGAAGGGGCCGGCAGATTGCCGCTGAGGTAGGCGGCAAATACCTCGTCCGCCGAGGTCTGTACCGCTTGATTGACCTGAGTGCGATTGTCGGCGTCGCTCGCGTCGAAGTAGCGCTTGTCGCCATAGGCGCGCCACTGATCGCCATGCCCGTTGCGTACCTTGAGACCGAACTTGCTGTCCTCGTCGTGCATGAACCGCGTGATCAACGAGCCCAGATCACTCGGGGTCACCACTGCGGCGAGTTCTTTGCGCGGCACCCGCAAATGGCCGGAGGAAAACAGGTCGGTGAGGAAGTGGTCGGCAAACGCGTTCATGGCGTAAGCCCGTTCCAATTGTTGTTCATCGTGATTGGCGCGGGCGACGATTGCCGTTTGCAGCGCGGCGGTGTGCCCGGCGATGTAGGCGAGTTTTGCCCATTCGCCAAAATGGTCGGCATTGTTCGCCGCCAGTTTCAGGTAGCGTCCGAGCGGGAACAGGGCCGAGACGAAACTGCCGCCGCCGGTAATCTTGTTCCACTCTTCGGACAACGTATCTCCCAGCGCGTCGTAGGCTTGGTGCGGTTGTTTACCGTCCTTGATTGCCTGTTTAACCGCGTCGATCTCTTTTTGCATGACCGCGAGAATCTGCGTGGCTTCGGCATGCGCCGCCGGCAGTGCCGCGAGCGAGTCGAAAGCGGCGTTGAAGCGTTGCAGGCGATCCACCGGGGTGGCGCCTTCGCTGATCGGGCGATCCGGGATGCCGTAGAAATCACCGCCCAGTGCCAGCACCTGGCCGTAGGTTAGCGCCAAGCCGTTCGGCAGGTGCAGCGGCACGTTCTGGGCGAGCAGCGGTTGCGCATTCTCGACGAAGCGCAACAGCGTGTTATCGCCGATAGCCGTGTGTTCGCCGCCCTCGAAGCGTGCTTGCGGCCGGCCTTTCAAGGCATTGCCGGGGAGGGCGGTGACCGGTTCGACATCGCTGTGAGCGTCGGCGATGTGCAGCACCAGATGCGCATTGTCGGCGCTGAAGGCGATGCCGGTTGCAGTGAACAGATCATCAAAACGGGCGATCACCGGTTTGGGTTTTTCCTGTGGTTTCGGGTGCAGTCCGGACATTTCTTTCTCCTTGATATGTCGTCGGTAGATTCTTATTTAACTGTATGTATATACAGTTAAATCGAGCCTAGCCGAGAAATTTCCTACGTCAAGAAAGAATCTTGTCCGACAAAAAGTCCGCGTCAGCGATGAAATGCAGTTGACGGTTATCTTTTAAGTTGTACGATGACCTACAACTTCAGCGCTGGCTGAACCATAAAACTCAAAAAAATTGTTGCTACCCAGGGTGTTCGAAAAATGAATCCACAAGAACTGAAGTCCATCCTCTCCGCCGGCCTGCTGTCCTTCCCGGTCACCGATTTCAACGCGCAGGGCGATTTCAACCGCGCTGGCTACATCAAACGTCTGGAATGGCTGGCTCCTTATGGCGCTTCGGCTCTGTTCGCCGCCGGTGGCACCGGTGAGTTCTTCTCCCTGGCCGCCAGCGAATATTCGGAAATCATCAAGACTGCCGTCGACACTTGCGCCACCAGCGTGCCGATTCTGGCCGGTGTCGGCGGTTCGACCCGTCAGGCCATCGAGTATGCGCAGGAAGCCGAGCGTCTGGGCGCCAAAGGTCTCTTGCTGCTGCCGCACTACCTGACCGAAGCGAGTCAGGACGGCGTGGCCGCTCACGTTGAAGCGGTGTGCAAATCGGTCAACATCGGCGTGGTGGTCTACAACCGTAACGTCTGCCGCCTGACCGCTCCACTGCTGGAACGTCTGGCCGAACGCTGCCCGAATCTGATCGGCTACAAGGATGGTTTGGGCGATATCGAGTTGATGGTGTCGATCCGTCGCCGCCTCGGTGATCGCTTCAGCTACCTGGGTGGTCTGCCGACCGCCGAAGTCTACGCCGCTGCCTACAAGGCACTGGGCGTGCCGGTTTACTCCTCGGCGGTGTTCAACTTCATTCCGAAAACCGCGATGGATTTCTACCACGCCATCGCCCGTGAAGATCACGCCACCGTCGGCAAGATCATTGACGACTTCTTCCTGCCGTACCTGGACATTCGCAACCGCAAGGCCGGTTACGCCGTGAGCATCGTCAAGGCAGGCGCAAAAATCGCCGGCCATGACGCAGGCCCGGTGCGCGCGCCGCTGACCGATCTGACGGGCGAAGAGTACGAAATGCTCGCCGCGCTGATCGACAAGCAAGGTGCGCAGTAACACCCCACAAAAGCGAGGCCGCTGAGCAATCAGCGGCTTTTTGCGTGAAGGCTTTTAGATTCGAGGGCAGTCCCGTGGCAGATGCAAAACGCTTCGACAACTACATCAACGGTGAATGGGTCGCCGCTGCCGATTACTCGGCCAACATCAATCCGTCCGAACTGAGCGACACCATTGGCGATTACGCCAAGGCAGATCTGGCGCAGGTCAACGCGGCCATCGAGGCTGCCCGCGCGGCGTTCCCGGCCTGGTCGACGTCGGGCATCCAGGCCCGTCACGATTCGCTGGATAAAGTCGGCACCGAGATTCTGGCTCGTCGCGAAGAACTCGGCACCTTGCTGGCGCGGGAAGAGGGCAAGACCCTGCCCGAGGCCATCGGCGAAGTAACCCGCGCCGGCAACATCTTCAAGTTCTTCGCCGGTGAGTGCCTGCGTCTGTCCGGCGATTACGTGCCGTCGGTGCGTCCGGGCGTCAACGTTGAAGTGACCCGCGAAGCACTGGGCGTGGTTGGTCTGATCACCCCGTGGAATTTCCCGATTGCCATTCCGTCGTGGAAAATCGCCCCGGCCTTGGCCTACGGCAACTGCGTGGTACTGAAACCGGCGGATCTGGTGCCGGGCTGTGCCTGGGCCCTGGCCGAAATCATCTCCCGCGCAGGCTTCCCGGCCGGCGTGTTCAACCTGGTGATGGGCAGCGGTCGCGTGGTTGGCGAAGCGCTGGTCAACAGCCCGAAAGTCGATGGCATCAGCTTCACCGGTTCGGTCGGCGTGGGCCGGCAGATCGCGGTCAACTGCGTTTCCCGTCAGGCCAAGGTGCAGCTGGAAATGGGCGGCAAGAACCCGCAGATCATTCTCGACGACGCCGACCTCAAGCAAGCGGTCGAGCTGTCGGTGCAGAGCGCGTTCTACTCCACCGGTCAGCGTTGCACCGCGTCGAGCCGCCTTATCGTCACCGCCGGGATTCACGACAAGTTCGTTGAAGCCATGGCCGAGCGCATGAAGTCGATCAAGGTTGGCCACGCGCTTAAATCCGGCACCGATATCGGCCCGGTGGTTTCGCAAGCTCAGCTTGAACAGGACATGAAGTACATCGACATCGGCCAGTCCGAAGGTGCGCGGCTGGTCAGCGGCGGTGGTCTGGTGACGTGTGACACAGAAGGCTATTTCCTTGCGCCAACGCTGTTTGCCGACAGCGAGGCGTCGATGCGCATCAGCCGCGAAGAGATTTTCGGCCCGGTGGCCAACATCGTTCGCGTCGCTGATTACGACGCGGCACTGGCGATGGCCAACGACACCGAATTCGGTTTGTCGGCGGGTATTGCGACCACGTCGTTGAAATACGCCAACCACTTCAAGCGCCACTCTCAGGCCGGGATGGTGATGGTCAACCTGCCGACGGCCGGCGTCGATTACCACGTTCCGTTCGGTGGCCGTAAGGGCTCATCCTATGGCTCACGTGAGCAAGGCCGCTATGCGCAGGAGTTCTACACGGTCGTGAAGACCAGTTACATCGGTTCCTGATCCACGCAATACCTGTGGGAGCTGGCTTGCCAGCGATGCGGGCGATTCGGTATGTCAGTCGCACCGCGGCGATGCTATCGCTGGCAAGCCAGCTCCCACAAAAGCCAGACCCAAGAAGATTCACCCGCGCATAAAAATAATCAGTGGGAGTACATCTACATGCAATCGTCCAAGCCGACTCACGTCCGCTATTTGATCCTGCTCATGTTGTTTCTGGTGACCACGATCAACTACGCCGACCGCGCGACCATCGCCATCGCCGGTTCCAGCCTGCAAAAAGACCTCGGTATCGACGCGGTCACCCTCGGTTATATCTTCTCCGCATTCGGTTGGGCCTACGTCGCCGGGCAAATTCCCGGTGGCTGGCTGCTCGATCGCTTCGGCTCGAAAAAAGTCTATGCGCTGAGCATTTTCACCTGGTCGCTGTTCACCGTGCTGCAAGGCTTTGTCGGTGAATTCGGCATGTCCACGGCGATTGTTGCGCTGTTCATGCTGCGCTTTCTGGTGGGCTTGGCCGAAGCGCCATCGTTCCCCGGCAACGCGCGCATTGTCGCGGCGTGGTTCCCGACGGCTGAACGCGGTACCGCTTCGGCGATCTTCAACTCGGCGCAATACTTCGCCACCGTGCTGTTCGCACCGTTGATGGGCTGGATCGTTTACAGCTTTGGCTGGGAGCACGTGTTCATTGTCATGGGCCTGTTCGGCATCGTCTTCTCGGGGATCTGGCTGAAGGTTATCCACAGCCCGCGTCAACACCCCATGGCCAACGATGCGGAGGTACAGTTCATTGCCGACAACGGCGGCATGGTCGACATGGACCAGAACAAAGGCAAAAAGGCTGACGGTCCGAAGTGGGATTACATCCGTCAGTTGCTGACCAACCGCATGATGCTCGGCGTCTATCTGGGCCAGTACTGCATCAACGGCATCACTTATTTCTTCCTGACCTGGTTTCCGGTGTACCTGGTGCAAGAACGTGGCATGACCATTCTCAAGGCCGGTTTCATCGCCTCGTTGCCGGCGATCTGCGGTTTTATCGGCGGCGTACTCGGCGGGGTGATTTCCGATTACCTGCTGCGCAAGGGCCACTCGCTGACCTTCGCCCGCAAGGCTCCGATCATCGCCGGCCTGCTGGTGTCGAGCAGCATCGTTGCCTGCAACTATGTTGATGTGGAATGGATGGTGGTTGGCTTCATGGCTTTGGCCTTCTTCGGCAAAGGCGTTGGCGCACTCGGCTGGGCAGTGGTTTCCGATACCTCGCCGAAACAGATTGCCGGTCTGAGCGGTGGCCTGTTCAACACCTTCGGCAACATCGCTTCGATCACCACACCAATCGTGATTGGCTACATCATCAGCTCCACTGGTTCATTCAAATGGGCGCTGGTGTTCGTCGGGGCCAACGCACTGGTCGCAGTGTTCAGCTATTTGGTGATCGTCGGCCCGATCAAACGTGTGGTACTCAAAGAGCCGCCAACCAATGGCGGTACTGAAGCCACCGGCAAATTGTCTCAAGCGCATTCCTGAGGAGCGGCGTCATGCAGTTGATTGAACATTCCGACTCGCCGCGCTACATCCGCCTGCACGAGCGGGACAACGTAGTGATTGTGGTCAACGACCAGGGCGTGCCGGCCGGCACCGAATTCCCGGACGGTCTGGTGACCGTGGATTTTGTGCCGCAGAGCCACAAAGTCACTCTCGACGACATTGCCGAGGGCGGCCAGGTGATTCGCTACGGCCAGATCATAGGCTACGCGTTGCAGCCGATCCCGCGTGGCAGTTGGGTCAAGGAAGATCAACTGCGCATGCCGACCGCGCCGCCGCTGGACAGCCTGCCGCTGTCCACCGAGGTGCCGGTCGCGCAGGCACCGCTGGAAGGCTTCACATTCGAGGGGTATCGCAACGCCGACGGCACCGTCGGCACGCGCAATATTCTCGGGATCACCACCACGGTGCAGTGCGTCACCGGTGTGCTCGATCACGCGGTGAAACGGATCAAGGAAGAGCTGCTGCCGAAGTACCCGCACGTCGATGACGTGGTGGCGCTGACCCACAGTTACGGCTGCGGCGTGGCGATTACCGCTACCGACGCGTACATCCCGATTCGCACCGTGCGCAATCTGGCGCGCAACCCGAACCTCGGTGGCGAGGCGCTGGTGATCAGTCTGGGCTGCGAGAAATTACAGGCCGGGCAGGTGATGCATGAGGACGATGCGTCGGTCGATCTCAGTGATCCATGGCTGTATCGCTTGCAGGATTCCAGTCACGGTTTCACCGAGATGATCGAGCAGATCATGGCGCTGGCCGAAGTCCGACTGAAGAAGCTCGACCAGCGCCGCCGCGAAACCGTGCCGGCGTCCGAGCTGATCCTCGGCATGCAGTGCGGCGGCAGCGATGCGTTCTCCGGCATCACCGCCAACCCGGCGCTGGGCTATGCCTCGGACTTGTTATTGCGCGCGGGGGCGACGGTGATGTTTTCCGAAGTCACTGAAGTGCGCGACGCGATTTATCTGCTGACCTCGCGCGCCGAAAGCAAAACCGTCGCCGAAGAACTGGTACGCGAGATGGATTGGTACGACCGTTATCTGGCCAAGGGCGAAGCGGATCGCAGCGCCAACACCACGCCGGGCAACAAGAAGGGCGGGTTGTCGAACATCGTCGAGAAATCGTTGGGCTCGATCGTCAAATCCGGTAGCAGCGCGATCAACGGCGTGCTCGGCCCGGGCGAACGGTTCAAGCAGAAAGGTCTGATCTTCTGCGCGACCCCGGCCAGTGATTTTGTCTGCGGGACATTGCAACTGGCGGCCGGGATGAACCTGCATGTGTTCACCACCGGGCGTGGCACGCCGTATGGTCTGGCGATGGCGCCGGTGGTGAAGGTCTCGACGCGCACGGAATTGGCACAGCGCTGGCCGGATTTGATTGATATCGACGCCGGGCGGATTGCCACCGGCCGCGCGACCATCGAGGAATTGGGCTGGGAGTTGTTTCACTATTACTTGGATGTCGCCAGCGGCAAACAGCAGACGTGGGCGGAGAAGCACAAGCTGCATAACGACATTACGTTGTTCAATCCGGCGCCGATTACCTGAGATTTGGGGGAGAGGTCAAAAGCTACCCTCACCCCAGCCCTCTCCCGGAGGGAGAGGGGGCCGACCGAGGTGTCTGGCGCTATGCATCGACCTGAAATACCGAGTTGATTATGGACTCGACAAGCAGTTCTGGATTCAGTGGTGCGCTTTCTGACCGATGGACTTCCATGAATATCCCCCAATCAGTCCCCTCTCCCTCCGGGAGAGGGTTAGGGTGAGGGGCTTCTGCCTTTTGGATTGAGGTCATACCGCCGCAAGTGGCTTATCATTAGCCCCCTAACGACGCTCACCCAAGGCTCCCCCGGCATGCTGGCAATTTTCCTCGAAACCCTGAACATCACCGCGCCGGTGTTTGCCATGCTGTTTCTCGGTGTGCTGCTCAAGCGCATCGACTGGATCAACGACAACTTCATCCACACGGCCTCGTCGCTGGTGTTCAACGTCAGCATGCCGGCGCTGCTGTTCCTCGGCATTCTCCACGCGGACCTGCACGCCGCGCTGCAACCGGCGCTGCTGATCTACTTCGCCGTCGCCACGCTGGCGAGTTTTGCCGTGGCCTGGGGCTGGGCGATTTTCCGCTGTCCGCGTGAGGATCGCGGCATCTACACCCAAGGCGCGTTTCGCGGCAACAACGGCGTGATCGGTCTGGCACTGGCCGCGAGCATGTACGGCGATTACGGGATTTCCCTTGGCGCGATTCTCGCGGCACTGGTAATCCTGTTCTACAACACGCTGTCGACCATCGTGCTGGCGGTGTACAGCCCGGTGATCAAGTCCGATCCGTGGAGCATCTGCAAAAGTGTGTTCAGCAATCCGTTGATCATCAGCGTGATCGCGGCGGCGCCGTTTGCCTACTTCAAGATCAGTCTGCCGGGCTGGCTGGAAACGTCCGGCCAGTATCTGGCGCAAACCACCTTGCCGCTCGCGCTGATCTGCATCGGCGGGACGCTATCGCTGGCGGCGCTGCGTCAGAGCGGCAACATGGCGCTCAGTTCGAGTCTGGTGAAGATGATCGGCCTGCCGGTGCTGGCGACCCTCGGCGCCTGGCTGTGCGGGTTTCGCGGGGCGGAGTTGGGGATTCTGTTTCTGTACTTCGGCAGCCCGACGGCAGCGGCCAGTTTTGTCATGGCCCGGGCGGCGCAGGGCAATCATGAACTGGCGGCGGCAATCATTGTGATCACCACGTTGATGGCGGCGATTACCACCAATGTCGGGATCTTTCTGTTGCAGTGGGGTGGGTGGATCTGACCGAAAGATTTTCGGCGATTTTTCCGGCCTCATCGCGGGCAAGCCCGCTCCCACAGGTTTTTCGGTTGTTAATCAAATTTCATCAACACCCAGATCCCTGTGGGAGCGGGCTTGCCCGCGATGAGGCCCGTAAAGTCACTCAGGTTTCTGGTAACTGTCGATCACTTCCTGCGCCGCCCGAAACGCATCGATCGCCGCCGGCACGCCGGCATACACCGCGCAATGAAGCAACGCCTCGCGAATCTCGTCCACCGTGCAACCGTTGTTCAACGCACCGCGCACATGGCCCTTCAACTCTTGCGGGCACTTCAACGCCGTCAGTGCGGCGAGGGTGATCAAGCTGCGGGTTTTCAGCGGCAGACCTTCGCGATTCCACACACCGCCCCAGGCATGTTCATTGACGAAATCCTGCAGCGGCTGGGTGAACTCGGTGGCGTTGCCCAATGCGCGATCAACAAATGCATCGCCCATTACCTGGCGGCGGATTTCAACCCCGGACTTCTTCGATTCGGTCATGGCACATCCCTCTTGTGGTGTTGGCGGCGCCAGGCGATGACTGACGTGAACAACAGAAACGTCAACAGCGTCGGCAGCACATAAAACAGCATCAAGCGCTCAAGCTTGCCGGCCAGCGGCATGCCGGTGGTGAACGACACCACATGCAGGCCGTACGCCAGATACAAACCGAGCAGCAGCAAACCCTCGGCGCGGGTCACGCGGTAGCCCGAATAGAACACCGGCAGGCACAGCGCGGCGACGCCGAGCATCACCGGCAGGTCGAAATCCAGCGCATTGGGTGAAACCGACAAGGGCGTCGGCGCGATCAACGCGGTGAAGCCCAGCACCCCGAGCAGGTTGAACAGATTGGCACCGATCACGTTACCCACCGCGATGTCCCGTTGCCCACGCAGTGCCGCGATCAGCGACGTGGCGAGCTCCGGCAGCGAAGTGCCGACGGCGACCACGGTCAGGCCGATCACGCGTTCCGACAATCCAAGGTCTGTGGCCACGGCAACCGCCGCACCGAGCAGCAGATGTCCTGCATAGACCAGCATTGCCAGACCGACAATGATCATCAGCACACTGCCGGGCCAGGACGCTTGTGCGGCTTCAGGGTGTTGCGAATGCGGTCGTGTCGAATGCCGCGACTGGCGTAGCAGCAAACCCAGATACAGCGCCAATGCACCCAGCAGCAGGACGCCATCGAAGCGCCCGAATTCTTCGTTCCAGGCCAGTACGAACACCAACAGGCTGGCGCCGATCATCAGCGGAATGTCGAGGCGCACCAGTTGCCGCGACACCCGCAAAGGAATGATCAGCGCCGACAGGCCAAGGGTCACGAGGATATTGAAGATGCTGCTGCCGATCACACTGCCGACGGCGATGTCTGGCGTATGTGCGTGTGCCGCTTGCAGGCTCACGGCCATTTGCGGTGCGCTGCTGCCGAAGGCCACGATGGTCAAACCGATGATCAATGGCCGCACATGCAAACGCGCAGCGAGGCGCACCGCCGCACGCACCATCAGTTCGGCGCCGGCGATCAGCAAGAGCAGACCGCCGAGCAATTCGATCAGGTTGATCAGCGGTATATCGGCTAGGGCGAAAATGGTCGGCGCTCCATCAGTCGTCGAGGGCCTGCACGCGAACCCGCGCGGTGCCGCTGTTGAGCATGCCGAGTTGTTCGGCCGCTTCGCGTGAAACATCAATCAAGCGGCCACGGGTGTGCGGCCCGCGATCGTTGATGCGCACCACACAGGATTTGTCGTTTTTCAGATTGGTGACCTTCACCCGGGTGCCGAAGGGCAACTGGCGGTGGGCGGCGGTCAGGGAATGCTGGTTGAACGCTTCGCCACTGGCGGTGCGTTTACCGTGATGTCTGGCTCCGTAATAGGAGGCGACACCGCTCTGGTCGTAACCGTGCGGGTCGATGAGGTCATTGCTGGCGCAACCGGCCAGTAGAGAGAGCAGGGCGCAGCCAATGAGCAAACGCTTCATTCAAGTACTCCAAAGTGATCGTTCCCACGCTCCAGCGTGGGAATGCATCCCGTGACGCTCTGCGTCACACCGCAATGGACGCGGAGCGTCCGGGGCGGCATTCCCACGCAGAGCGTGGGAACGATCCCCGGGCGCGGGGCTAGAATCAGCCTTCGAGCTTGCTTTTCAGCAGTTCGTTCACTTGCTGCGGGTTAGCCTTGCCTTTGGACGCTTTCATCGCCTGACCGACAAAGAAGCCGAACATCTTGCCGCGCTTGGCTTCATCCGCCGCACGATATTGTTCAACTTGCTCGGCGTTGGCCGCGAGCATTTCGTCCAGCACCGCCGAGATTGCGCCGCTGTCAGTCACTTGCTTGAGACCGCGTTTCTCGATGATCTCGTCCGCGCTGCCTTCGCCGTTGGCCATCGCTTCGAACACCACTTTGGCGATCTTGCCGGAGATGGTGTTGTCCTTGATGCGCTGCAGCATGCCGCCCAACAGTTCAGCCGAAACCGGCGACTCGTCGATGTCCAGGCCTTGCTTGTTGAGCAGGCTGCCCAACTCGACCATCACCCAGTTCGCCGCCAGTTTGGCATCGCCGCCGATGGCTGCGACTTTCTCGAAGTAATCCGCTTGCTCACGGCTCGTGGCCAGCACGTTGGCGTCGTAGGCCGACAGACCGAACTGGCTCTGGAAGCGCTCGCGTTTCTGTGGTGGCAGTTCCGGCAGGGTGGCGCGCACTTCGCCAAGGAACGACTCTTCGATGACCACCGGCAGCAGGTCCGGATCGGGGAAGTAACGGTAGTCGTTGGCTTCCTCTTTCGAACGCATCGGACGGGTCTCGTCCTTGTTCGGATCGTACAGACGGGTCTGCTGGATCACTTTGCCGCCGTCTTCGATCAGCTCGATCTGACGCTGGATCTCGGAGTTGATCGCCTTCTCGATGAAGCGGAACGAGTTGACGTTCTTGATCTCGCAGCGCGTGCCGAACTCAACCTGGCCTTTCGGACGGATCGACACGTTGCAGTCGCAACGCAGCGAGCCTTCGGCCATGTTGCCGTCGCAGATGCCCAGGTAACGCACCAGCGCGTGGATCGCCTTGACGTAAGCCACGGCTTCCTTGGCGCTGCGCATGTCCGGCTCGGAAACGATTTCCAGCAGCGGCGTGCCGGCACGGTTCAAGTCGATGCCGGTGGCACCGTTGAACTCTTCGTGCAGGCTCTTGCCGGCGTCTTCTTCCAGGTGCGCGCGGGTGATGCCGACACGTTTGACTGTGCCGTCTTCCAGCGCGATGTCCAGGTGGCCCTTGCCAACAATCGGCAATTCCATCTGGCTGATCTGGTAGCCCTTCGGCAGATCCGGGTAGAAGTAGTTTTTACGGGCGAACACGTTGTGCTGACCGATCTCGGCGTCAATCGCCAGACCGAACATCACCGCCATCCGCACGGCTTCCTGGTTCAACACCGGCAGAACGCCAGGCATGCCCAGATCGATCAGGCTGGCCTGGGTGTTCGGCTCGGAGCCGAACGTGGTGGAACTACCGGAAAAGATTTTCGACCGGGTGGTGAGCTGAGTGTGAATCTCCAGCCCGATCACGACTTCCCATTGCATGTGTGTCTCCTCAGAAGCCGGTTGGGGTGCGGGTGTGCCAGTCAGTGTTCAACTGATACTGGTGGGCAACGTTCAACAGGCGACCTTCCTGGAAATACGGAGCGAGCAACTGCACGCCAACCGGCAGACCATCGACAAAACCGGCCGGCATCGACAGGCCCGGCAGGCCCGCGAGGTTGGCGGTGATGGTGTAGACGTCTTCCAGATAGGCAGCGACCGGATCGCTGTTTTTCGCGCCGAGCTTCCAGGCCGGGTTCGGCGTGGTTGGGCCGAGGATGATGTCGACTTCATTAAAGGCAGCCATGAAGTCGTTCTTCACCAGGCGACGGATCTTCTGCGCTTTCAGGTAGTAGGCGTCGTAGTAACCGGCGGACAGCGCATAGGCACCAACCATGATCCGGCGCTGTACTTCCGGGCCGAAGCCTTCGCCACGGGAGCGCTTGTACAGGTCGATGAGGTTTTCCGGGTTCTCGCAGCGATGGCCGAAACGCACGCCGTCGAAACGCGACAGGTTCGAGGAGGCTTCTGCCGGGGCGATCACGTAGTACGCAGGGATCGCGTGCTGCATGTTCGGCAGGCTGATTTCCTTGATCACGGCACCGAGCTTCTGCAGCTCTTTAATGCTGTTCTGGATCAGCTCGGCGATGCGCGGGTCGAGACCGGCGCTGAAGTATTCCTTCGGCACGCCGATGCGCAGGCCCTGCAGCGATTCGTTGAGGCTGGCGGAGTAATCCGGAACCGGCTCATCGATGCTGGTGGAGTCGTTCTGGTCGAAGCCAGCCATACCTTGCAACAAAATTGCGCAGTCTTCGGCCGTGCGTGCCAATGGACCGCCCTGATCGAGGCTGGAGGCGTAAGCGATCATGCCCCAGCGCGAAACACGACCGTAGGTCGGTTTCAGGCCAGTCAGGTTGGTGAATGCCGCTGGCTGACGAATCGAACCGCCGGTGTCGGTGGCAGTGGCCGCTGGCAACAGACGAGCGGCAACGGCCGCCGCCGAACCGCCGGACGAACCGCCCGGTACGTGTTCCAGGTTCCACGGGTTTTTCACCGCGCCGTACCAGCTCGACTCGTTGGCCGAACCCATGGCGAATTCGTCCATGTTGGTCTTGCCCAAAGTCACGGCACCGGCCGCAGCCAGCTTCGCGACCACGGTGGCGTCGTACGGGGCTTTGAAGTTGTCGAGCATCTTCGAGCCGCAGCTGGTGCGAATGCCCTGGGTGCAGAACAAGTCTTTGTGAGCGATCGGCGCGCCGAGCAGCGCGCCGCTCTCACCGTTGGCCCGGCGCACGTCGGCGGCTTTCGCCTGCTCGAGGGCCAGCTCTTCGGTGAGGCTGATGAAACTGTTGAGCTGCGGGTCGAGCTGGGTAATACGCGCCAGCAGGACTTTGGTCAGCTCTTCGGAGGAAAACTTTTTATCGGCGAGACCGCGGGCGATCTCGGCCAGAGTCATTTGATGCATTGCAGGCTCTTTCCCTTTAGTCGATGACTTTCGGAACCAGATACAGGCCGTTTTCGACCGCTGGTGCGATGGACTGATAGGCCTCGCGATGATTGCTTTCGGTCACAACGTCGGCGCGCAGGCGCTGACTGGCTTCCAGCGGGTGGGCCAAAGGCTCGATACCGTCGGTATTGACGGCCTGCATTTCGTCGACCAGCCCGAGAATGCTGTTGAGGGCGGAAGTAATGTGCGGAAGATCGGCATCATTAAGGCCAAGGCAGGCCAGATGAGCGATTTTTTCCACGTCGGAGCGTTCTAGCGCCATCGGGATTCTCCAGTGGAAAACAGAACGGACGGCGTCCGTGTGTTAGATTGTCGGAACACTACCGCACTTCTACGGTCATAAGGCCGCGATTGTGGGGCTTGGTGCACAGAAAAGCGGCCAATTTAACATATTGGCGCCTTGCCCAAAATCCCTGTCGTTGTTAGAGTTTGCCGCACTTTTTTACCCACGCGTTGCCTAGGGTCCCTTTCCCATGTTCAAGAAACTGCGTGGCATGTTTTCCAGCGATCTTTCCATTGACCTGGGCACTGCCAACACCCTTATTTACGTGCGCGAGCGCGGTATCGTCCTGAATGAGCCATCGGTTGTGGCCATTCGGACACACGGTAACCAGAAAAGTGTCGTCGCTGTCGGCACCGAGGCCAAGCGCATGCTCGGCCGTACGCCGGGCAACATTGCTGCCATTCGTCCGATGAAGGACGGCGTGATCGCCGACTTCAGCGTCTGCGAAAAGATGCTGCAATACTTTATTAACAAGGTTCACGAAAACAGCTTTCTGCAGCCTAGCCCTCGTGTGCTGATCTGCGTTCCATGCAAATCCACCCAGGTTGAGCGTCGTGCCATCCGTGAATCGGCCCTGGGTGCCGGTGCCCGTGAAGTGTTCCTGATCGAAGAGCCAATGGCGGCTGCGATCGGTGCCGGCCTGCCGGTAGAAGAAGCGCGCGGCTCGATGGTCGTGGATATCGGTGGTGGTACCACTGAAATCGCGCTGATCTCCCTGAACGGTGTGGTCTACGCCGAATCCGTACGCGTTGGCGGCGACCGTTTCGACGAAGCGATCATCACCTACGTGCGCCGTAACTACGGCAGCCTGATCGGTGAATCGACCGCCGAGCGCATCAAACAGGAAATCGGCACGGCCTACCCGGGCGGCGAAGTTCGCGAAGTCGACGTTCGCGGTCGCAACCTGGCCGAAGGCGTTCCACGCGCATTCACCCTGAACTCCAACGAAGTGCTGGAAGCTCTGCAAGAGTCTCTGGCTACCATCGTTCAGGCTGTGAAAAGCGCCCTGGAGCAATCGCCGCCGGAACTGGCTTCCGACATCGCCGAGCGTGGCCTGGTGCTGACCGGTGGTGGCGCGCTGCTGCGTGACCTCGACAAGTTGCTGGCTCAGGAAACCGGTCTGCCGGTGATCGTTGCCGAAGATCCGCTGACTTGCGTTGCTCGCGGCGGTGGCCGTGCATTGGAAATGATGGATAAGCACACCATGGATCTGCTCTCCAGCGAATAAGTGCTGGGTTGCAATACGTGGGTGAGCGCGCGCAGGCAGCACTTTGCAGTGCTGCCTGTTGGCGTTTATCTTCTGTCAGTCTTCATCCAGGCCGGTTTGATGCCGTATGAATAAACAGAACATTTGCCTGGGAGGAGCGGCTTATTAAACCGCTTTTCGCCAAGGGCCCTTCGTTGGGCGTCCGCCTGTTGGTGCTGGCCGTGTTGTCGGTTGCGCTGATGGTGGTCGATGCCCGCTTCAGTCTGCTCAAGCCTGCACGCAGCCAGATGTCGCTGGTGCTGATGGACGCCTACTGGATCACCGACTTGCCCGGTCGTTTGTGGGAAGGCGTTGCCAGTCAGTTCGGCAGTCGCACCGAGCTGGTCGCCGAAAACGAAAAACTCAAGACCGAGAACCTGCTGTTGCAGGGCCGCATGCAGAAGCTTGCCGCCCTCACCGAGCAGAACGTCCGGCTGCGCGAGTTGCTCAATTCCTCCGCGCTGGTCAACGAGAAGGTCGAAGTGGCCGAGTTGATCGGCATGGACCCCAACCCCTTCACCCATCGCATCATCATCAATAAAGGTGAGCGCGACGGTGTGGTCCTCGGTCAGCCGGTGCTCGATGCGCGTGGCCTGATGGGCCAGGTGGTCGAGTTGATGCCGTACACCTCCCGGGTGTTGCTGTTGACCGACACCACTCACAGCATTCCGGTACAGGTGAACCGTAACGGTCTGCGGGCGATTGCCAGCGGCACCGGCAACCCGGAACGCCTGGAGTTGCGTCACGTCGCGGATACTGCCGACATCAAGGAAGGCGATCTGCTGGTCAGCTCCGGTCTCGGCCAGCGCTTCCCGGCCGGTTACCCGGTGGCGACAGTCAAGGAAGTCATTCATGATTCCGGCCAGCCCTTCGCGATCGTTCGTGCCGTGCCGACCGCTGCGTTGAACCGCAGCCGTTATCTGCTGCTGGTGTTCAGCGACAATCGCACCGCCGAAGAGCGCGCCAACGCTGCCGCGCAAGCTCAGGAAAATCTTGATGCCTTTGGTGGCGGCCCGGTGATTCCGACCACCGTGCCTAAAGTTGTGACGCCACCGGCTGCCGCTACACCTGCCGCCGCAGCCACCCCGGCTGCACCTGCCGCCAGCGCCACACCGGCCAAACCCGTTGCAAGCAAGCCAGCCGCTGCTGCAAAACCACCGGCAACCACTCCGGCGGCCGCCAAGCCTCCGGCTGCCCAGCCTGCTGCACGACCTGCGGCGAAACCGCCGGTCACCGCGCCTGCTACCACTGGGAGACAAGAATAATGGTCGGGGCTACCGCATCGCGAAACGGCTGGATCGTCTGGCTGACGTTTGCCATCGGCATGCTGCTCAGCGTCTCGCCGCTGCCGCAATTCATGGAAATCCTGCGCCCGCTGTGGCTCGCCTTGCTGCTGACTTTCTGGGCGCTGTACATGCCGCAGACGGTTGGCATGGTGACGGCGTTTTGCCTGGGCCTGGCGGAAGACGTGCTGTACGGCACGCTGCTTGGGCAGAACGCACTGATCCTGACACTGATCACCTTCCTGGTCCTGTCGTTGCAACAGCGTCTGCGCATGTTTCCGATCTGGCAGCAATGTCTGGTGATCCTGGTGATCTTCGGACTCGCGCAACTGGTGCAGTTGTGGCTCAGTGCCTTGACCGGCAACCGCCAGCCGACCCTGGCACTGGTGCTGCCGGCACTGGTCAGCGCCTTGCTCTGGCCTTGGGTCAGCTTCGCTTTGCGTGGATTGCGCCGCCGCTACAAAATCAATTGATCCGGTGAAGCAGGGCACTGAACAGGGAGATGTTTTGATGAAGCCGCTTTACCTCGCCTCTGGATCGCCGCGTCGCCGTGAGTTGCTCACGCAGATCGGCGTGGCTTTTTCCGCCATCAGCGCGGACATCGATGAAACCCCACTTCCTGAAGAATCGCCATCGGCCTATGTCGAACGCCTCGCGCGCGGAAAGGCCGAGGCCGGGCGACGCACGATCGTGTCCGACCAGGCATTCTGTGTGCTGGGCGCCGACACGGCGGTGGTGCTCGAAGGCAAAATTCTTGGCAAACCGGTGGACGAAGCCGATGCATGCGCCATGCTGATGATGTTGTCCGGCAAGGAGCATGAAGTGCTGACCGCGATTGCCGTGCTCGAGGGCGAGCGCTGCGAATCACGGGTAGTGCGCAGTCTGGTGCGGTTCCGCCCGATCAGCCGTGAAGAAGCGGCAGCCTATTGGGCCAGTGGCGAACCCCGGGACAAGGCCGGTGGCTATGGCATTCAGGGACTCGGCGCGGTGTTTGTCGCGGGCCTCAATGGCAGCTATTCGGCGGTGGTCGGCTTGCCTGTTTGCGAAACCGCAGAACTGTTGGGCCATTTCGGCATACCCTGTTGGCAAAACCTGAACGCGCAATAGGCGTCGTACGAACAAGATGCGGCCATTATCGTGAACATGCCTGAACGAGATCCTGCCATGAGTGAAGAGATTCTGATCAACATCACGCCGATGGAGTCGCGCGTGGCGGTGGTCGAAAACGGTGTGCTGCAAGAAGTCCATGTCGAGCGCACGCAAAAACGCGGGATCGTCGGCAACATCTATAAAGGCAAGATTGTCCGGGTGCTGCCGGGTATGCAGGCGGCGTTTGTCGACATCGGCCTTGATCGTGCGGCGTTCATTCACGCTGCCGAAATATCTCTGCGCGAAGGCCCGGCGGTGGAAAGCATCAGCGCGCTGGTGCACGAAGGTCAGAGTCTGGTAGTGCAAGTCACCAAGGATCCGATCGGTTCCAAAGGCGCACGGCTGACCACGCAGTTGTCGATCCCGTCGCGTTATCTGGTGTACATGCCGCGCACCGCCCACGTCGGCATTTCCCTGAAAATCGAAGACGAAGCCGAGCGCGAACGCCTCAAGCAGGTCGTCAGCGATTGCGTGGCCAAAGAAGGCATCAAAGAGGCCGGCGGCTTTATTCTGCGTACCGCTGCCGAGGGCGCGGGAGCCGATGAAATCCTCATGGACATCCGCTACCTGCGGCGCCTGTGGGATCAGATCAACGAACAGATCAAGACCATTTCGGCGCCGAGCGTGATCTATGAAGACCTCGGTCTGGCCCTGCGCACATTGCGCGACCTGGTCAATCCGAAAATCGAGAAGATCCGCATCGATTCCCGGGAAACCTTCCAGAAAACCACGCAGTTCGTCGCCGAACTGATGCCGGAAATCGCCGATCGTCTGGAGCACTACCCCGGCGAGCGACCGATTTTTGATCTGTATGGTGTCGAAGACGAAATCCAGAAAGCCCTGGAACGCAAGGTGCCGCTGAAATCCGGTGGCTACCTGGTGGTCGATCCGGCAGAAGCCATGACCACCATCGACGTCAATACCGGGGCGTTCGTCGGTCATCGCAATCTTGAAGAAACCATTTTCAAGACCAATCTCGAGGCGGCAACCGCGATTGCCCGGCAGATGCGCCTGCGCAATCTGGGCGGGATCATCATCATCGACTTCATCGACATGGAAGATGAGGAGCACCAGCGCCAGGTGCTGCGTACGCTGGAGAAACAGCTGGAACGCGATCACGCCAAGACCAACATCATCGGCATCACCGAGTTGGGCCTGGTGCAGATGACTCGCAAGCGTACCCGCGAAAGCCTTGAACAAGTGCTGTGCGAGCCGTGCAGCAGTTGCCAGGGGCGCGGCAAGCTGAAAACCGCAGAAACCATCTGTTACGAGATTTTCCGCGAGATCCTTCGCGAGGCCCGGGCCTATCAGGCGGAGGGTTATCGCGTGTTGGCGAACCAGAAAGTTGTCGACCGTTTGCTGGATGAAGAGTCCGGTAACGTTGCCGAGCTTGAAGGGTTTATCGGGCGCACCATACGCTTCCAGGTGGAAACCATGTATTCCCAGGAACAATATGACGTGGTGTTGCTCTGATCCCCTGCGTCATCCTTTTTCCACCGCGGCTGGCCTCAGCTTTTCGCAGTACTCATGCCATGGGAGCCAACTGACATGGACCGTCTGACACGCATTTTGGCCGCACTCACCCGCTGGGGGCTGGGCCTGTGCGCGTTGGTTCTGGTGTTGATGGCGTTGTACGTCAGTCTGGGGCGCGAGCTGACCCCGCTGGTGGCCGAATACCGCGCCGAAATTGAAGACAAGGCCAGTGCCGCCCTCGGCATGCCGTTGCAGATCGGTGAACTGGAAGGTAACTGGAGCGGTTTTGCACCGATCCTGCTGGCCCATGACGTCATGGTCGGTGATGGCGCCAATGCCTTGCGTCTGGATCGGGTGCGTGTCGTGCCGGATCTGTGGTCCAGCCTGTTGGCTCGTGAAGTACGCATTGCCCATCTGGAACTCAATGGCCTGAAAATCAGCCTCAAGGAAGCCGAGGATGGCAGTTGGGCGCTGGAGGGGCTGCCGGTGCAGAAGGACCAGCCGCTCGATCCGGAGCAGCTGTTCAATCGCTCGCAAATGATTCAGCAACTGTCGGTGCTCGACAGTCAGGTGACTTTGCAGCCGCTGGATCACCCGGCGATGACGCTCACTTATGTCGGCCTCAATCTGAAAACCGGTGCAAGTCGTCAACGTCTCGACGCGCGTTTGACCCTGCCCGACGGCCAACCCGTTGCGCTGAATCTGCGCACGCGAATTCGCCCCAAGCAGTGGCAGGACAGCTCAGTGGAGGGCTACGCCAGCCTGCCGCAAAGTGACTGGTCAAAGTGGCTGCCGGAACGCCTGACCCAACAATGGAATTTCTCCGAGATCAAGGCCGGCGGCGAGCTGTGGGTGAACTGGTCTGACGGTGCGCTGCAAAGCGCGGCGCTGCGCCTGAATGCACCGCAACTGACCGGCGCCTACGGCGAGCGCAAGCCGATCCAGATCAACAATCTGGCGCTCAACGCCTACTACGAGAACAGCGCCAATGGCGTGAAAGTCACCCTTGATTCGCTGGCGATGAACTTTGGCGACACCCGCTGGGAGTCGCGAGTCCAGGTGCAGCAGACCCTCGCCACCGACAAGGCCGACGAACTCTGGCATTTGCAGGCGGATCGTCTCGATCTGACGCCGATTACGCCGCTGCTCAATGCATTGGGGCCGTTGCCGCAGGGGTTTGCCACAGCGGTCGAGCGTCTGAAGGTCACTGGCGGTTTGCGCAACGTGTTGCTGGACTTCCGTCCGAGCGCCACGGATGGCAGCAAATTCGGCTTCGCGGCCAACCTCGACAATGTCGGTTTCGATGCCTACCACGGCGCCCCGGCGGCACGAAATGTCAGCGGTAGCCTGACAGGCAATCTCGACGGCGGCGAGCTACGCATGGACAGCAAGGACTTCGTCCTGCACCTCGATCCGATCTTCGCCAAGCCATGGCAGTACATTCAGGCCAACGCCCGGTTGACCTGGAAACTCGATAAAGACGGCTTCACCCTGATCGCGCCGTATCTGAAAGTGCTGGGCGAGGAAGGCAAGATTGCCGGTGACTTCCTGATCCGCCTGCATTTCGACCACAGCCAGGAAGACTACATGGACCTGCGCGTCGGCCTGGTCGATGGCGACGGACGCTACACCGCCAAGTACTTGCCCCAGGTGTTGAGCCCGGCGCTGGATGAATGGTTGCGCACCGCCATCCTTCAGGGGGCCGTGGATCAGGGCTTCTTCCAATATCAGGGTTCGCTGAGCAAAAACGCCGGGGAAGCGGATCGCAGTATCAGTCTGTTCTTCAAGGTGCATGACGCCGAACTGGCCTTCCAGCCAGGCTGGCCGCACGTGAGCAAGGTCAGCGGCGATGTGTTCATCGAGGACAGCGGCGTACGGATTCTGGCCAGCAAGGGCCAATTGCTCGATACCCAGGTCAGCGATGTTTTCGTCAACATTCCCCATGTGCCGGCCGGGCAACATACGCATATGTATCTCGACGGCGGGTTTGCCGGCGGTCTCGGTGATGGCCTGAAAATTCTTCAGGATGCACCGATCGGCACGGGCGAAACCTTTGCCGGCTGGGAAGGCGCGGGTGATCTGCAAGGTAAACTGAAACTGGACATCCCGCTGGACAAGGGCGGTGACCAGCCGAAGATCGTTGTCGACTTCAAGACCGCCAATGCGCGGCTGAAACTGGCCGAGCCGAAACTGGAATTGACCCAGCTCAAAGGTGATTTCCGCTTCGACAGTGCCAAGGGCCTGAGCGGGCAGAACATCGCTGCCCGAGCATTCGACAAACCGGTCACCGCGCAAATCTTCGCTGACGGCAGCGCTAACAAACTCAAGACCCGAGTGGCGGCATCGGGCCAGGTCGAAGTGAAGAAACTCACCGACTGGCTCGGCGTGACCCAGCCGCTGCCGGTGTCCGGGACGATTCCCTACCAGTTGCAGTTGAACCTGGACGGCGCCGACAGTCAGTTGATGGTCAGTTCCAGCATGAAAGGGGTGGCTGTCGATCTGCCGGCGCCGTTCGGCATGGCGGCGGATGTCGGGCGCGACACGATATTTCGCATGACCCTGCAGGGACAGGAGCGGCGTTACTGGGTCAATTACGATCAACTGGCAAATTTCACCTTCGCGGCGCCGCCAAGCAATTTCGCCGACGGTCGTGGTGAGTTGTTCCTCGGTGCCGGTGAAGCCGTGTTGCCTGGCAACAAAGGCTTGCGCATTCGTGGTGTGTTGTCGGAACTGGACGTCGCGCCGTGGCAGGCTCTGGTCAACAAATATGCCGGACAGGACCCGGGCGGCAGTGCCAAGCAATTGTTGAGCAGTGCCGACTTCAAGGTCGGCAAACTCACCGCATTCGGCACCACGCTGGATCAGGCTTCGGTCCAGTTGAATCGCAAACCGGGGGCGTGGAATCTAGCGCTCGATAGCCAGCAGGCCAAAGGTACGGCCAGCCTGCCGGACGCGAAGAACGCGCCGATTGTGGTGAATCTGCAATCCGTGCGACTGCCGGCGCCGGATCCGACGGTGCAGGCCGACGAGAATTCGCCTGACCCGTTGGTGTCGGTCGATCCGACAAAAATCCCGGCGCTGGATATCACCATCAACCAGTTGTTCCTGGGGCAGGATCTGGTCGGTGGCTGGTCACTCAAGGTCCGGCCGACCGCCAAAGGCATTGCCCTGAACAACCTCGATATGGGCCTCAAAGGCATCCTGTTGCAGGGCAACGGCGGCTGGGAAGGCGCGCCGGGTGCGACCAATAGCTGGTTCAAAGGGCGGATTGGCGGCAAGAACCTCGCCGATGTGCTCAAGGGTTGGGGCTTTGCGCCGAGCGTGACCAGCGAAGAATTCCATATGGACGTCGATGGCCGCTGGCCGGGCTCGCCGGCATGGCTGGCGACCAAGCGCTTCTCCGGGACCCTCGATGCCTCGCTGAGCAAAGGCCAGTTTGTTGAGGTGGAAGGTGGAGCGCAGGCATTGCGGGTGTTTGGTCTGCTCAACTTCAATTCCATCGGCCGCCGGTTGCGCCTGGACTTCTCCGATCTGTTTGGCAAAGGCTTGAGCTACGACCGGGTCAAAGGTTTGCTGGTGGCCAACAACGGCGTTTACGTCACGCGCGAACCAATCCGCCTGACCGGGCCGTCGAGCAATCTGGAACTGGACGGCACACTGGACCTGGTCGGCGATCAGGTCGACGCCAAATTGCTGGTGACATTGCCGGTGACCAACAACCTGCCGATTGCTGCGCTGATTGTTGGCGCTCCGGCGGTAGGCGGCGCGTTGTTCCTGATCGACAAGCTGATCGGTGACCGTGTGGCGCGCTTCGCCAGTGTGAAATACACCGTCAAAGGCCCATGGAAAGAGCCGAAAATCACCTTCGACAAGCCTTTTTGAACAGCCAGCCCCTGAACCGATGGAGTAGCATGGCCGCATATCTCTTGCGGAGTTCGCTATGTCTTTAGCGGTGATTCAAATGGTCAGCCAGAGCGATGTGCTGGCCAATCTGGCTCAGGCCCGGCGCCTGCTTGAACAAGCGGCAGCGAGCGGCGCGAAGCTGGCCGTGTTGCCGGAAAACTTCGCCGCCATGGGTCGTCGCGACATCGCCGCCATCGGCCGTGCCGAGGCCCTTGGCGAAGGCCCGATCCTGCCATGGTTGAAACAGACCGCCCGCGACCTCAGGTTATGGATAGTCGCCGGCACATTGCCGTTGCCGCCGGTCGATCAACCCGACGCCAAGTCGCACGCCTGTTCGCTGCTGGTCAACGATCAGGGCGAAACCGTTGCGCGATATGACAAGCTGCACTTGTTCGATGTCGATGTAGCGGACAATCGCGGCCGTTACCGCGAATCCGATGACTATGCTTATGGCAGTGGTGTGGTCGTGGCGGACACCCCGGTGGGCAAAGTCGGTCTGACCGTGTGTTATGACCTGCGCTTTCCGGAGCTGTATAGCGAATTGCGCGCTGCCGGTGCCGAGTTGATTACCGCTCCGTCGGCGTTTACCGCGGTAACGGGCGCGGCGCATTGGGACGTACTGATCCGCGCGCGGGCCATCGAGACTCAGTGTTATGTGTTGGCGGCAGCACAGGGCGGCACCCATCCGGGACCGCGAGAAACCTTCGGGCATGCGGCGATCGTCGACCCGTGGGGGCGCGTGCTGGCGCATCAGGATCAAGGCGAAGCGGTGTTGTTGGCCGAACGCGATAGCGATGAACAAGCGTCCATCAGGGCGCGGATGCCGGTGACGAGTCATCGGCGGTTTTTCTCGCAGGGCGCACAGCGACCTGCCTCAGAACATGAATTTAAGGCCTAAACCATGAGCGAGTTGTTGTCCTCAGTCAGTGATCACCTTTTGGCGCCCGGCGGCGTGACGATCGAGAGCCTGCAAGGCGTGCTCGGCGATCTGGCGGGCCCGGGCATCGATGCCGCCGACTTGTATTTCCAAGGCCAGATCTCCGAGTCCTGGGCGTTGGAAGACGGCATCGTCAAGGAAGGCAGCTTCAACCTCGACCAGGGTGTCGGTGTGCGTGCTCAGTCCGGTGAAAAAACCGGTTTTGCCTACAGTAATGCGATCACCCTCGAAGCCTTGGGCGCCGCGGCGCGTGCGGCGCGTTCAATCTCCCGGGCCGGGCAGAACGGCACCGTGCAGGCGTTCACCACTCAGGACGTCGCGCAGTTGTACGCGCCGGACAACCCGCTGGAAGTGCTGAGCCGTGCCGAGAAAGTCGAACTGCTCAAGCGCATCGACGTCGCCACTCGCGCACTTGATCCGCGTATTCAGCAGGTTAGCGTGAGCATGGCCGGCGTCTGGGAGCGAATTCTGGTGGCGTCCACCGACGGCGGCCTGGCGGCGGACGTGCGACCGCTGGTGCGCTTCAATGTCAGCGTCATCGTTGAACAGAATGGCCGTCGCGAGCGCGGCGGGCATGGCGGCGGCGGGCGTACCGATTACCGTTATTTCCTCGCCGAAGACCGTGCCATGGGCTACGCCCGTGAAGCGTTGCGTCAGGCGCTGGTGAACCTCGAAGCGATTCCGGCACCTGCCGGTACCTTGCCGGTGGTGTTGGGTTCAGGCTGGTCGGGCGTGCTGCTGCACGAAGCGGTCGGTCATGGTCTGGAAGGCGACTTCAACCGCAAGGGCAGTTCGGCCTACAGCGGGCGCATGGGCGAAATGGTTGCCTCGAAGCTTTGCACCATCGTCGATGACGGCACCCTTAGTGGTCGTCGCGGCTCGCTGAGTGTCGACGACGAAGGCACGCCGACCGAGTGCACCACGCTGATTGAAAACGGCGTCCTCAAGGGTTACATGCAGGACAAGCTCAACGCGCGTCTGATGGGCGTGGCCCGTACCGGTAACGGTCGCCGTGAATCCTACGCGCATCTGCCGATGCCGCGCATGACCAACACCTACATGCTGGGTGGCGAAAGCGATCCGGCGGAAATCATCGCTTCGGTGAAGAAGGGCATCTACTGCGCCAACCTTGGTGGCGGTCAGGTCGACATCACCAGCGGCAAGTTCGTGTTCTCCACCAGCGAGGCGTACCTGATCGAAGATGGCAAGATCACTGCGCCGGTCAAAGGCGCGACGTTGATCGGCAACGGCCCCGAGGCGATGAGCCGGGTGTCGATGGTTGGTAACGATCTGGCGCTGGACAGCGGCGTGGGCACGTGTGGCAAGGATGGGCAGTCGGTACCGGTGGGTGTTGGCCAGCCGACGCTGAAAATCGATGCGATCACCGTGGGTGGCACGGGCGCATAAGGAAAGGTGAAACTGCGGGTGGCGCACAGGGCGACCACCCGGTGACGAATATCAACGCAGTCCGCGTTGAGTCTCGTCCAGTTCACGGATGTACTTGAAGATCTTGCGGCTGGAAGCAGGAGGTTTGTTTTGCGCAACCTCATGCTGAGCCTGACGGATCAGGGAACGCAGTTGCTGGCGATCGGCGTCCGGGTACTCGACGACGAATTTTTCCAGCACGGCATCGTCGCCTGCGATCAGGCGATCACGCCAGCGTTCGAGATTGTGGAAACGCTCGTTGTACTGACGAGTCGAGGCATCGAGTTGATCGAGCAACGTGAGAATCGCGTCAGTGTCCTGATCGCGCATCAGTTTGCCGATGAACTGCAAGTGCCGTTTACGCGCGATGTTCGCGGTGTGCTTGGGCGCATCGGCCAGGGCCCGGCGCATAGCGTCGGTCAACGGCAGTTTAGCGATCAAGTCGGGCTTGAGTGTGGTCAGGCGCTCGCCGAGGTCAACCAGAGCATGCAGCTCGCGTTTGACCTGAGATTTGCTTTTTTCTCCCGTATCGAGGGAGTCGTCGTAAGAATCAACCATGGGTGGCAGTCCGCAAAGAAACGCCGCCATGATAACCAGTCGGGGGCCGCTTGTCCGGCCCGGTCGCTCGATGACCCCAGCCGAAAGCAGAATTTGAGTGGAGATGAGCATGAGTGCAGTTGAAAGCGTCGGCCCGCAGGCATTGCCGGCACTGCAGGAACAGGTCGAGCAGATCATCGCCGAAGCCAAGCGTCAGGGCGCCAGTGCCTGCGAAGTCGCGGTGTCGCTGGAGCAGGGCCTGTCGACTTCGGTGCGCCAGCGCGAAGTCGAAACGGTCGAATTCAACCGTGATCAGGGTTTTGGCATCACGCTGTATGTCGGTCAGCGAAAGGGTTCTGCGAGCACCTCGGCTACTGGCCCGGATGCCATTCGCGAAACAGTCGCCGCCGCACTGGCGATCGCCAAACACACGTCTGAAGACGAAGCCTCGGGCCTGGCCGATGCAGCGCTAATGGCCAGGGACCTGCAGGATTTCGATCTATTCCACGAATGGGACATCACCCCGGAGCAAGCCATCGAGAAGGCATTGCTCTGTGAAGCGGCGGCATTCGACGCCGATGCGCGGATCAAGAACGCCGATGGAACTACCCTCAGCACCCATCAGGGTTGCCGCGTGTATGGCAACAGCCACGGTTTCATTGGTGGGTATGCGTCGACCCGGCACAGCCTGAGCTGCGTGATGATCGCCGAGGCCGATGGCCAGATGCAGCGTGATTACTGGTATGACGTGAGTCGTCAGGGCACATTGCTCGCCGATCCGGTGAGCATTGGCCAGAAGGCCGCGCAACGAGCGGCGAGCCGCTTGGGCGCGCGCCCGGTGCCGACATGCGAGGTGCCGGTGCTGTTTTCCGCTGAGCTGGCGGGCGGATTGTTTGGCAGTTTCCTTTCGGCAGTGTCCGGAGGCAGTCTGTATCGCAAATCGTCGTTCCTGGAAGGCACGCTGGGGCAGAAGCTGTTCCCGGAATGGCTGACCATCGACGAGCGCCCACACTTGATGCGTGCAATGGGCAGCGCTTCGTACGACGGTGACGGCTTGGCGACTTATGCCAAACCGTTCGTCGAAAAGGGCGAGTTGGTTTCATACATTCTCGGCACTTACTCCGGCCGTAAGCTCGGTATGCCGAGCACTGCCAACGCCGGTGGCGTGCACAACCTGTTCGTCACCCATGGCGACGAAGATCAGACTGCACTGTTGAAGCGTATGGGCCGTGGCTTGTTGGTCACCGAATTGATGGGCCATGGCTTGAACATGGTTACCGGCGATTATTCGCGCGGGGCGGCGGGGTTCTGGGTCGAGAACGGTGAAATCCAGTTCGCGGTGCAGGAAGTGACCATCGCCGGCAACATGCGCGACATGTTCAAACAGATCGTCGCCGTGGGTAACGATCTTGAGCTGCGCAGCAACATTCGCACCGGTTCGGTGTTGATCGAGCGGATGACCGTCGCGGGCAGCTAAGCTTCGGATTTCGTTCAGCAAAAAGGCGCGCCATCTCATCGGATGGCGCGCCTTTTTCGTTGGTGTCACACAAAACCCTGTGGGAGCGAGCCTGCTCGCGAAGGCGATTTAACTGCCAATCTCCATGGTGACTGACACGACGCCTTCGCGAGCAGGCTCGCTCCCACAATGAAATCTGCATGGCTCGGCACTCTTGTTTTGGTTCTCATTATCATCTAATAATAAATCTCATTACCGAATGAGCCCGGATCATGAGTTCTGCCTTGCACGAGCAGCCGTACCTCGAAAACTGGCGCTGGATGAGTCGCCAGATCCGTTGCGCGATGGATCCTGACGAACCGCGCCTGATCGAGCATTACCTCGCCGAAGGGCGGTATCTGGCCTGCTGTACGGCAACTTCCCCGTGGACCATCGCTGAAACCTCTTTCCGTCTGCTGCTCGACACCGCCACCGACATCGCCTTGCCGTGGCACTGGCGCAGCTTCTGTCTCGACCAAGCCTGGCGCCCATTGCGTGAAATGGAGCGTCTGTCCCTGTGCAAGTGCCGGCTCAAGCGCTGGCAGCGCTACACCTGGCAACTGGCGACCTGCGAGTTGCTTCCCTCGATTCCTCTTATTGAACTGGTGCAAGGATTTTCAGATGACCAAGACACGTATTGAGCGCGACAGCATGGGCGAACTGCAGGTGCCGGTGGACGCTCTCTACGGCGCGCAAACCCAGCGCGCAGTGGATAACTTCCCGATCAGCGGCAAGCCGATGCCGACCCAATTCATTCGTGCGCTGATTCTTGCTAAAGCGGCCGCCGCCCGGGCCAACGTCGAACTCAACCAGATCAGCGCCGCCCAGGGCAAAGCCATCAGCGACGCCGCCCAGGGCCTGCTCGAAGGCGACTTCATGCAGCATTTCCCGGTGGATATCTTCCAGACCGGTTCCGGCACCAGTTCCAACATGAACGCCAACGAAGTGATCGCCACCCTGGCCAGTCGCCTGCTCGACGAGCCAGTCAACGCCAACGATCACGTCAACTGCGGCCAAAGCAGCAACGACATCATCCCGACCACCATTCACGTCAGCGCGGCATTGGCCCTGCACGAGCAATTGCTGCCAGCGCTGCTGCACCTGGTGCAAGTCATCGAGCACAAAGCCGAGCAGGTGCATCATCACGTCAAAACCGGTCGCACCCACTTGATGGACGCGATGCCGGTGCGCATGAGTCAGGTGCTCAACGGCTGGGCGCAGCAACTCAAGGCCAACATCGGCCACTTGCAGGACCTGCTGCCAAGTCTGCAATCCCTGGCGCAGGGCGGCACGGCCGTCGGCACCGGCATCAATGCGCATCCTGAGTTCGCCGCACGTTTCAGCCGTCAACTCAGCCAATTGACCCACGTGCAATTCACTCAAGGCAAGGATCTGTTCGCCCTGATCGGCTCACAAGACACTGCCGTCGCCGTCTCTGGCCAGCTCAAGGCCATAGCCGTTTCGTTGATGAAAATCGCCAACGACCTGCGTTGGATGAACTCCGGCCCGCTCGCCGGTCTCGGTGAAATCGAATTGGAAGGCCTGCAACCGGGCTCGTCGATCATGCCGGGCAAGGTCAACCCGGTGATCCCGGAAGCCACTGCCATGGTTGCTGCGCAAGTGATCGGCAACGACTCGGTGATCACCATTGCCGGTCAGTCGGGCAATTTCGAGTTGAACGTAATGCTGCCGATCATCGCCCAGAACCTGTTGAGCAGCATCGAACTGCTGGCCAACTCCAGCCGTCTGCTTGGTGACAAGGCCATCGCGACATTCAAGGTCAACGAGTCGCGACTCAAGGAAGCGCTGTCGCGCAACCCGATTCTGGTCACCGCGCTCAACCCGATCATCGGCTACCAGAAAGCCGCGGAAATCGCCAAGCAGGCCTACAAACAAGGCCGCCCGGTGATTGACGTCGCCCTGGAACATACCGACCTGTCGCGCAGCCAACTGGAAGAGCTACTCAATCCCGAGAAGCTCACTGCCGGCGGCGTGTAAACCCCGCAACCGCTTTGGAGGCTCACCATGGAGCACTGGAAACGCACGATCGAACGGGCCAATCGCTGCTTCATGCTGGGCGAATTGATCGACGCCCGCGAGGCTTACCTGCAAGCCCTGGCCCTGGCGCAAGTGTTGTTCGAGCGCTGGGCGGATGCCGACGAAGCGGTGGCGGCCTGCGTCATCTCCCATCACAACCTGGCGGATCTGCACCTGCGCCTGAATCAGCCCGAGGAGAGCGCCGAGTATCTCTGCGCGATTCACCAACGGCTGTTGCAGACCATGCAGGACGAGCGCCTACGCCCGGCCCTGCGTGAGGCGGCGCTGCGCCAGAGCAGCAAGACCTACGTTGAATTACTGAACTTCATCAGCGAACACGGCGAATACCCGCGCACTCAGCGCCTGCTGCACCCGGATACCGGCAATGCGCGTCGCGCGCCTGCCCCACATCACCATGGAGTCCATTGAAATGGCTTTTACTTTGCCTGCCTTGCCTTACGCCTACGACGCCCTCGAACCGCATATCGATGCGCAGACCATGGAGATCCACTACACCAAGCATCACCAGACTTACATCAACAACCTCAACGCCGCCGTAGAAGGCACTGAATACGCCGAGTGGCCGGTGGAAAAACTGGTCTCCAGCGTGCAGCAGTTGCCGGAAAAACTCCGTGCGGCGGTGATCAATCAGGGCGGCGGTCATGCCAATCATTCGCTGTTCTGGGAAGTCATGGTGCCAAGCGGTGGCGGCAAGCCCGATGGCGCGCTGGCCAAGGCCATTGATGAACAACTGGGTGGTCTGGACAGTTTCAAAGAGGCCTTCACCAAAGCCGCGCTGACCCGTTTCGGCAGCGGTTGGGCCTGGCTCAGCGTGACCCCGCAGAAGAAACTGATCGTGGAAAGCAGCGGCAATCAGGACAGTCCACTGATGAACGGCAACACGCCAATTCTCGGTCTCGATGTCTGGGAGCACGCCTACTACCTGCGTTACCAGAACCGTCGTCCGGAATACATCAACGCCTTTTACAACGTGATCAATTGGCCTGAAGTGGCTGCGCGCTACAAAGCCGCACTGGTTTAAGTCTTCTATAAAAACAATCCAAGGCTGACTATGGGCACTGAAACACTGGCGATCGGAAGTGGGCGTATGTTTCGTTACGCGGTGGGCTTGCTCTTGCTGCTGGCGGGTATGACCTTGCTGGTCGCTCACGGGCTGGAATGGCTGGATCTGGAACCGAGGCTGTCGCGGGCGTTGCAAGGCGGGGCGATCTGCGCGCTCGGCACGGCGCTCGGCGCGGTCCCGGTACTGGTGATTCGGCGCATGCCCCAGGCGCTCAGCGATACATTGCTGGGTTTTGGCGCTGGCGTGATGTTGGCAGCGACGGCGTTTTCGCTGATCGTGCCGGGCATTGCCGCCGCTGAAAGCCTCGGCCTGACAGCGTGGGCCGCCAGCGGCTTGATCTGCTTCGGCATCATGCTCGGTGCGTTCGGGCTGTTTCTGGTCGACCGGCAATTGGCTGGTGCGTCTCCGGAGATGCTCGTGGGCACGGTCGAACGGCCGGTGATTCCGCCGCGGATCTGGCTGTTCGTGTTCGCCATCATTGCTCATAACATTCCGGAGGGCATGGCGGTCGGTGTCTCCGCTGGCGGCGGCATGCCGGATGCCGATAGTCTGGCCATGGGGATTGCCTTGCAGGATGTGCCGGAAGGTCTGGTGATTGCGCTGGTACTGGCTGGGGCGGGAATGTCGCGGGTCAAGGCGTTCTTGATCGGCGCGTCGTCGGGTCTGGTTGAGCCGGTTTTTGCCCTGCTGTGTGCGTGGCTGGTGAGCCTGGCGCAGGTGCTGTTGCCGTTAGGTCTGGCGCTGGCGGCCGGGGCAATGTTGCTGGTGGTGACCCACGAAGTGATCCCCGAGTCGCGACGCAATGGTCACGACAAACTGGCCAGTCTTGGCCTGTTGATCGGGTTTTGTCTGATGATGGTGATGGATACAGCGCTGGGTTGAGTTGAATTGTGGCGAGGGAGCAAGCTCCCTCGCCACAGGCGATCAGCCACCTTCGTCGAAGTAGTTGTTGATCAACGCCACCAGCGCATCCAGCGCTTCCTGTTCCTGATGCCCTTCGGTACTCAAGTAGATTTTGGTGCCTTTGCCAGCCGCCAACATCATCATCGCCATGATGCTTTTGCCATCAACCGTAGTCTCCGGCGTGCGGCCTACTCGGATCGTGCAATCGGGATACTGGCCGGCAACCCCGACAAACTTCGCCGACGCTCGGGCATGCAAACCCAGTTTATTGATGATTTCGATTTCCAGAGCAGGCATCGCGGTGTGAATCCTTTAAGTGAGGTCGCGGTGGCGAACCTGGACATTCTTCAGGGTTTTCTGCAGGGCCTGACCCAAGCGTTCGGTCAGGTAGACGGAGCGGTGATGCCCGCCGGTACAGCCAATGGCAATGGTGACGTAGGCGCGGTTACTCGCGGCGAAGCGTGGCAACCATTTGTGCAGATAGGTGAAGATGTCCTGGAACATTTCCTCCACCTCGGGCTGTGCTGCCAGATACTCGGCCACCGGCGCATCGAGACCCGATTGTGCACGCAACTCAGGTTTCCAGTAAGGATTGGGCAGGCAGCGCACATCGAACACCAGGTCCGCATCCACCGGCATGCCGCGCTTGAAGCCGAATGACTCGACCAGGAACGCGGTGCCCGGCTCCGGCTGATTCAGCAAACGCAGCTTGATGGTGTCGCGCAACTGGTACAGGTTCAGATGGGTGGTGTTGATTTTCAGGTCAGCGAGGTCGGCGATAGGGCCGAGCAGGGCGGTTTCATCCTGAATCGCCTCGGCCAGCGAGCGGTTGGCGTTGCTCAGTGGATGGCGACGGCGGGTTTCGGAAAAACGCTTGAGCAGCGTCTCCTCGTCAGCATCCAGATACAAGACATCGCACTGGATATGCTTGCTGCGGACATCTTCAAGCAGTTCCGGAAAACGGGTCAGATGGCTCGGCAGGTTACGCGCATCGATTGAAACGGCCACCAGCGGCTGCGCCAGTTCGGTGTGAATCAGCGCCCGTTCGGCCAGTTCTGGCAGCAGGCCAGCTGGCAGATTGTCGATGCAGTAGTAACCGTTGTCCTCAAGGACATCCAGGGCGGTACTTTTACCCGAGCCGGAACGGCCACTGACGATGATCAAGCGCATGATTACTGCCCGTTTTGCTCGTCCAGTACGACCTGGTACAAGGCTTCGTTGCTCGGAGCGCTGCGCAGCTTATCGCGCACGTCCTTGCGATCGAGCATGCTGGCGATCTGGCGCAGCAACTCCAGATGGGCATCGGTAGCCGCTTCCGGGACCAGCAGAACGAACAGCAGGTCAACCGGGGCGCCGTCGATGGCATCGAAATCGATAGGGGCTTCAAGGTGCATCAAGGCGCTGATTGGCGACTGGCAACCCTTGAGGCGGCAGTGAGGAATGGCGATGCCGTTGCCGAAACCGGTAGAGCCGAGTTTCTCACGGGCGATCAGGGCCTCGAAGACATCTTGCATCTCCAGATCCGGCACTTCGCGGGCGATCAGGTTGGCAATTTGTTCGAGGGCTTTCTTTTTACTGCCGCCCGGCACGTTCACCAGGGAACGGCCGGGGGTCAGGATACTTTCAAGTCGGATCATGGAATGGGGGGTTATCGACCGGTGGCGCCCTGGAGCAGGCTCTGGGTCTTTTCCTTATGCTTTTTGAGTTGTTTATCCAGCTTGTCGGTCAAGGCGTCGATCGCCGCGTACATATCGGTATGTTCCGCATTGGCGACCACTTCGCTGCCGGGTATATGCAAGGTGGCTTCGATTTTCTGCTTCAGCTTTTCGACGCACATCGTGACTTGCACGTTGGTGATCTTGTCGAAATGTCGTTCCAGTCGTTGGAGTTTTTCCTCGATGTAGGAACGCAGAGGTTGGGTCACTTCCAGTTGGTGTCCACTGATGTTGACTTGCATACAGCTTCTCCTTCGTTGCCAGTGCATAAAGCGGCAGGCTGGATAGCCTGCCACTGGAACGCTGTAACGTGGCTTACATCAACCGCTTGCGTTCGCTCGAAGGCGCGATCCCTAAGGACTCGCGGTACTTGGCGACGGTGCGGCGAGCCACCTGAATGCCTTGTGCCTCCAGTAAACCAGCGATCTTGCTGTCACTCAACGGCTTTTTCTGATTTTCCGCCGCAACCAGTTTTTTGATGATCGCGCGGATCGCCGTGGACGAGCATTCACCGCCTTCGGAGGTGCTGACGTGGCTGGAGAAAAAGTATTTCAGTTCATAAATACCGCGCGGGGTATGCATGAATTTCTGTGTGGTCACCCGGGAAATCGTCGATTCATGCATGCCGACCGCTTCGGCGATGTCATGCAGGACCAGCGGCTTCATGGCTTCGTCGCCGTATTCCAGGAAGCCGCGCTGATGCTCGACGATCTGGGTGGCCACTTTCATCAGGGTTTCGTTGCGGCTTTGCAGGCTTTTGATGAACCAGCGAGCTTCCTGCAACTGATTGCGCATGAAAGTGTTGTCGGCGCTGGTATCGGCGCGACGCACGAAACCGGCGTACTGGGCGTTTACCCGCAGGCGTGGCACTGACTCCTGATTCAGCTCGACCAGCCAGCGCTCGTTGTCCTTGCGCACGATGACGTCCGGGACGACATACTCGGCTTCAGTGGATTCGATCTGCGAGCCTGGACGCGGGTTGAGGCTCTGCACCAGTTCGATGACCTGACGCAGCTCGTCTTCCTTGAGCTTCATGCGGCGCATCAACTGGCTGTAATCACGGCTGCCGAGCAAGTCGATGTAGTCGGTGACCAGGCGCTTCGCTTCAGCCAGCCAAGGGGTCTTGGCCGATAGCTGACGCAGTTGCAGCAGCAGGCATTCACTGAGGTTGCGGGCGCCAATGCCTGCCGGTTCGAATTGCTGGATGCGGTGCAGGACGGCTTCGATCTCGTCCAGTTCGATGTCCAGTTCCGGATCGAACGCTTCAAGAATCTCCTCGAGGGTTTCGTCCAGGTAGCCCTGATTGTTGATGCAATCGATCAGGGTCACGGCGATCAGTCGATCGGTGTCGGACATCGGTGCGAGGTTCAATTGCCACAGCAGGTGACTTTGCAGACTTTCGCCAGCGGAGGTGCGGGTGGTGAAATCCCACTCGTCGTCATCGCTGGTTGGCAGGCTGCTGGCACTGGTCTGGTAAACGTCCTCCCAGGCCGTATCGACCGGAAGCTCGTTGGGGATACGCTCGCTCCAGTCGCCGTCCTCAAGGTTATCCACCGTTGGGGCGGTTTCCTGATAGGAGGGTTCCTGGATCTCGGTGTTGGGCTTCTGTTCGGCGTTGTCGGCCAGGGGATCGGAGTTGTCGAAGTCGTCGCCTTCTTCCTGGCGTTCGAGCATCGGATTGGATTCCAGGGCCTCCTGGATTTCCTGTTGCAGATCCAGGGTCGACAATTGGAGCAGGCGGATGGCCTGTTGCAGCTGCGGTGTCATCGTCAGCTGCTGGCCCATTCTCAAGACTAGCGATGGTTTCATGGCAGGGGCTTAACACCTTATTCGCCGGCGCTATGCGCCATCCACTACAGGGCGCCGGAGCGCCAAACTTAAGCAAATTATATGCCTGAAACTGAAGTGTTTGCCTAGAGCGCTGTAACAATTAAAGCGTATTAAATCCTGCTTGAATCGATACAGCACCCGGGCGGCTCACCGGGCACTTTGCGCTTACAGGCGGAATTCGTGGCCCAGATACACTTCCTTGACCAGATCGTTGGCCAGGATGGTCGCGGAGTCACCTTCGGCGATCAGTTGACCGTCGTTGACGATGTAGGCGGTTTCGCAGATGTCCAGCGTCTCACGCACGTTGTGGTCGGTGATCAGTACACCGATGCCCTTGGCCTTGAGATGGTGGATGATCTGCTTGATGTCGCCGACCGAAATCGGGTCGACACCGGCGAACGGTTCGTCGAGCAGGATGAATTTTGGCGCAGTCGCCAGAGCACGGGCGATTTCCACCCGGCGGCGTTCACCACCCGACAGGCTCATGCCGAGGTTGTCGCGGATGTGGCTGATGTGGAATTCCTGCAGCAGGCTTTCCAGCTCTTTGCGACGGCCGGCCTTGTCGAGCTCCTGACGGGTCTCGAGGATGGCCATGATGTTGTCGGCCACCGACAGTTTGCGGAAGATCGATGCTTCTTGCGGCAGATAGCCGATACCGGCCTTGGCGCGGCCATGCATTGGCTGGTGGCTGACGTCCAGATCGTCGATCAGCACGCGACCCTGATCGGCCTGTACCAGGCCGACGATCATATAGAAGCAGGTGGTCTTGCCGGCGCCGTTCGGGCCGAGCAGGCCGACGATCTGGCCGCTGTCGATCGACAGGCTGACGTCACGCACGACCTGGCGGCTTTTATAGGCCTTGGCCAGGTGCTGAGCTTTCAGAGTTGCCATTACTGGGTTTTCTCGTCGGTTTTCTTCTTCGGCTGGATCACCATGTCGATGCGCGGACGCGACTCGGTGACCTTGCTGCCGGTAGCGCGACCGGCGCTGGCGAGTTTCTTCACGGTGTCATAGACGATTTTCTCGCCTTGAGTCGTGTTGTTGTCCTTGTCGACAACCTTGGCCTTGTCGATCAGCACAACGCGGTTTTGCGCGGCGTGGTACTGAATCGTCACGCCCCAGCCCTGAACAGGCTTGGTGTCGCCAGCGGTCTGCAGTTGTTCGAAGTAGGCGAGGTTGCCCACCGAGGTCACCACGTCGATGTCACCGGTCGGCGTGCGAGTGATGGTCACGGTGTTGCCGGTAACCTTCATCGAGCCCTGAGTGATGATGACGTCGCCTTTATAAGTGGCAATGCCATTCTTGTCGTCCAGTTGGGCGTCGTCGGCCTGGATGCGGATCGGCTGTTGCTGATCGTTCGGCAGAGCCCAGGCGCTCACGCTTCCCAGTGCTGCGCCCAGACTGAGCAAAATAGGGAGGGTTTTAACGAGCCTCATACTGTCCTCTTACGTTCGATAGCAGGTGTATCCTGCTTTCCTTCAGATACGCTTTCATTCCCACGCCAGTCGATACACCGCCAGCGCCGTCGATTCTAACGGGTTGCTCGGTCTGCGCATATTGTTCCTGCGGGAACACGGTCATGCGCGTGGAGGTAACCAGCAAATCGCGGTTTTGCTCATCGGTGCGCTTGATGCGTACCGAATCGATCAATTCGACCTGGGTGCCGCCCGAATTCACTTCGCCGCGCTCACTGGTCACATGCCACGGAAATTCCGTCCCGCGGTACATGTTCAGGTCAGGCTTGGTGACCAGCGTGATGTCGGTCGCCTTGACGTGCTCGGCCTTGTCGGAGGTCATTTCATATTGCACTTTGCCGTCCGGCAGGTATTGCAGGGTATGCGTATTGGTTGCATACCAGTCGATAGGGGTTTCGACGGACGTGACCGGAGGCTTGTCGAGGAAGCGTTCCGGGCTGATGTTCCAGTAGCCTACCGCAGCGAATATCGCCGCGATGCAGCCGAACAGCAGGAAGTTGCGAAATTTTTTGCTAAACATGGTTTGGCTCACAGGTACGCGGCGTTGGCCGCATCAAGGCGGCCCTGGGCGCGCAGGATCAATTCGCAGAATTCGCGGGCGGCACCTTCGCCGCCACGGGCCCGAGTCACGCCGTGAGCGTGTTCGCGGACGAAATCGGCAGCGTTGGCAACGGCCATGCCCAGTCCCACGCGGCGAATCACCGGCAGGTCGGGCAGATCGTCACCGAGGTAGGCGACCTGTTCATAGCTTAGGCCCAGTTGTTCAAGTAGACCGTCCAGAACCACCAATTTGTCTTCGCGCCCCTGAAACAGGTGCGGGATGCCCAGGTTTTTCGCCCGGCGCTCGACCACGGGGGTTTTGCGTCCGCTGATGATGGCGGTCTGTACGCCGGCGTTCATCAGCATTTTGATGCCTTGGCCGTCGAGCGTATTGAATGTCTTGAATTCACTGCCGTCCTCAAGGAAATACAGACGTCCGTCAGTGAGGACGCCGTCGACGTCGAAAACTGCCAGTTTGATGGCTTTACCGCGATGCAGCAGATCGGTGCTCATTTACATCACTCCTGCGCGCAGCAGATCGGAGAGGTTGAACGCGCCGACCGGGCGATCTTCCTCATCGACAACGACCAGTGCGTTGATTCGGTGGTCTTCCATGATTTTCAGGGCTTCGGCGGCGAGCATCTCCGGCCGGGCAGTCTTGCCGTGGGCGGTCATGACCTGGTCGATGGTGGCGCTGCGAATGTCGATGCTGCGATCCAGGGTGCGGCGCAAATCGCCGTCGGTGAAGATTCCGGCCAGTTTGCCATCGGCTTCAAGGATTACGGTCATGCCCAGACCCTTGCGGGTCATTTCCATCAGCGCGTCCTTGAGCAGCGTGCCGCGCTGCACTTGCGGCAATTCCTGCCCGGCGTGCATGACGTTTTCCACCTTCAGCAGCAGACGACGGCCGAGGGCGCCACCCGGGTGGGAGAAGGCGAAGTCTTCGGCGGTGAAACCGCGCGCTTCCAGCAATGCCACAGCCAGGGCATCGCCCATGACCAGTGCGGCAGTGGTGGAGGAGGTCGGGGCCAGGTTCAGCGGGCAGGCTTCATGCTCGACGTGTACGTTGAGGTTGACTTCGGCGGCCTTGGCCAGCGGCGAGGCCGGGTTGCCGGTCACGCTGATCAACTGGATGCCCAGTCGCTTGATCAGCGGCAGCAGGGTGACGATTTCGTTGGTCGAGCCGGAGTTCGACAGTGCGAGGATCACGTCATCGCGAGTGATCATGCCCATGTCGCCATGACTGGCTTCGGCCGGGTGTACGAAAAATGCCGGGGTGCCGGTGCTGGCCAGCGTCGCGGCAATCTTGTTACCGACGTGCCCGGATTTGCCCATGCCGACCACCACAACACGGCCCTTGCTGGCCAGAATCATCTCGCAAGCGCGTACGAAATCGGCGTCGATATGGGGCAACAAGCCTTGTACGGCTTCCACTTCGAGGCGGATGGTGCGTTGTGCCGATTGGATCAGGTCGCTGGATTGGCTCATGTCAGAAATCGTATAGCCCGATGAAAAGGCGGCGATTATAGCGGTTATGTTGGAAAGCCTCACGCAAGTTCGTCGTGCTTTGTCATTACTCGTTACCAAAACCCGGGGAAACAGCCGCCAGACCTGTCATATCGCCGAACACGGGCCGGTACAAGCCTTGGGCGCTTGGCCTTTGCAGTGATATAGTTCGCCGCCAGTTCGGCCTGCCCGGGATGTACGTGCTTTTTAAGTAAAGCCAGGCGTCCGAGTGAGAGGCTGCATCGCAAGGAGTTTAGATGAGTGCCGATAACGCCTACGCGGTCGAGCTGAAGGGAGTCTCCTTCAAGCGCGGTGCGCGCAGCATTTTCAATAACGTCGATATTCGCATCCCGCGCGGCAAGGTCACCGGCATCATGGGGCCTTCCGGGTGTGGCAAGACCACGCTGTTACGGTTGATGGGCGCACAGTTGCGTCCGTCCAGTGGCGAAGTCTGGGTCAACGGTCAGAATCTGCCTGCGCTGTCGCGCAGCGATCTGTTCGATGCGCGCAAGCACATGGGTGTGCTGTTTCAGAGCGGCGCACTGTTCACCGATCTCGATGTGTTCGAGAACGTCGCTTTTCCCCTGCGCGTTCATACCCAATTGCCCGAAGAAATGATCCGCGACATCGTTCTGCTGAAATTGCAGGCGGTCGGTCTGCGCGGCGCTATCGAGCTGATGCCCGATGAACTGTCCGGCGGCATGAAACGCCGCGTGGCGCTGGCCCGGGCGATTGCGCTCGATCCGCAGATTCTCATGTACGACGAACCGTTCGTCGGTCAGGATCCGATTGCCATGGGCGTGCTGGTGCGACTGATCCGTCTGCTTAACGATGCGTTGGGGATCACCAGCATCGTGGTGTCCCACGATCTGGCCGAAACCGCGAGCATCGCCGACTACATCTATGTAGTGGGTGATGGTCAGGTGCTGGGGCAGGGCACGCCGGATGAGTTGATGAACTCGGATGAACCGCGTATTCGTCAGTTCATGACCGGCAATCCCGATGGCCCGGTGCCGTACCATTTTCCAGCGACGGATTACCGCGCAGATCTTCTGGGGAAGCGCTGATGCGCAGAATTTCATTAATAGAACGCGTGCGCCGTTTCGGCGAAGCGGCGATCGACGCCATTGCGGTGTTTGGTCGGGCAACGCTGTTCCTGTTTCACGCCTTGTTGGGGCGTGGCGGGATCAGCGGCGGTTTCGGTTTGCTGGTCAAACAACTGCATTCGGTCGGCGTGATGTCGCTGGTGATCATCGTGGTCTCCGGTATTTTCATCGGCATGGTGCTGGCGCTGCAGGGCTTCAGCATTCTGTCGAGCTACGGTTCGGAGCAGGCAGTGGGGCAGATGGTTGCGCTGACGCTGTTGCGTGAACTCGGCCCGGTGGTGACCGCACTGCTGTTCGCCGGGCGCGCCGGATCGGCACTGACCGCAGAAATCGGCAACATGAAGTCCACCGAACAGCTTTCCAGCCTGGAAATGATCGGTGTCGACCCGCTCAAATACATTATTGCCCCGCGTCTGTGGGCCGGTTTCATTTCCCTGCCGGTGCTGGCGATGATTTTCAGCGTGGTGGGTATCTGGGGCGGCTCGTGGGTGGCTGTCGACTGGCTGGGCGTGTATGAAGGCTCGTACTGGGCGAACATGCAAAACAGCGTGAACTTCACCAGTGACGTGCTCAACGGCGTCATCAAAAGTATCGTGTTTGCCTTCGTCGTGACCTGGATCGCCGTATTTCAGGGCTATGACTGTGAGCCCACTTCCGAGGGCATCAGTCGCGCCACCACCAAGACCGTAGTGTTTGCCTCGCTGGCAGTGCTGGGCCTGGACTTTATTCTGACCGCTTTGATGTTTGGAGATTTCTGATGCAAAACCGCACCCTGGAAATCGGTGTCGGCCTGTTCCTGCTGGCAGGGATCCTGGCTTTGTTGCTGCTTGCTTTGCGGGTCAGTGGCCTGTCTCCGACTTCGACCACCGACACCTATAAACTTTATGCCTACTTCGACAATATTGCCGGTTTGACGGTCAGAGCCAAAGTGACCATGGCCGGTGTGACCATCGGCAAGGTCACCGCAATCGATCTGGATCGCGACAGCTTCACCGGTCGGGTGACCCTGCAAGTGGACAAGAAGGTCGACAATCTGCCGACCGACTCCACAGCATCTATCCTGACTGCGGGTCTGCTGGGCGAGAAATACATCGGTATCAGCGTGGGCGGGGAGGACACCCGTCTGAAGGATGGTGGAACCATCCACGACACGCAGTCGTCTCTGGTACTGGAAGACCTGATCGGTAAATTCCTGCTCAATACCGTTAGCAAAGACGCCAAATGAGGAGCTTTTGAATGATCTCTACCTTGCGACGTGGCCTGTTGGTGTTACTCGCGACACTGCCACTGATGGGTACCGCTGTGGCGGCACAGTCGGCGCACGATCTGGTTCAGGACACCACGAACCGGATGCTTTCCGATCTGCAGGCCAATAAAGAGAAGTACAAGCAGGATCCGCAGGATTTCTATACGGCGTTGAACACCATCGTCGGCCCGGTGGTGGATGCCGAAGGTATTTCCAAAAGCATCATGACGGTCAAGTATTCGCGCAAGGCTACGCCGGCGCAGATGCGGACCTTCGAGGAAAACTTCAAGAAAGGCCTGTTTCAGTTCTACGGCAACGCCTTGCTCGAATACAACAACCAGGGCATTACCGTCGATCCTGCCAAGGATGAGTCGGGTGACCGCACCAGCGTTGGCATGACCGTCAAGGGCAGCAACGGCGCGATCTATCCTGTGCAATACACGCTGGAGAAGATCAACGGCGAGTGGAAACTGCGCAACGTGATCATCAACGGCATCAACATCGGCAAGCTGTTCCGTGATCAGTTCGCCGACGCGATGCAGCGCAACGGCAATGATCTGGACAAGACCATCAACAACTGGGCAGGTGAAGTGGCCAAGGCCAAGCAAACCACCGAGCAAGCTGCCGAGAAGCCAGCGCAATGAATGAGGCGGCAGTTCGTATGAGTGATGTCGACGAGCTATTGCTCAGCGGAGTGCTGGACTACCGCACCGGCCCTGACCTGCGCAAGGAAGGTCAGGCGCTGATCAAGTCGAGCAAGGCTGCTTCGCTGGTCATTGATTGCTCGGCAGTGAAGAAGTCCAGCAGCGTCGGTTTGTCGTTGCTGCTGTGCTTCATCCGTGATGCACAAGCCGCCGGCAAAGCGGTCAGCATCCGGGCGATGCCCGAAGACATGCGCGAAATCGCTCAGGTCAGCGAACTGACCGAGCTGTTGGCGCAACCCTGAACCCGCATCGATAAAGAAGCCCCCCGTCAGAGTCCTGCCAATGCGGGGTTCGCAGGCGCGGGGCTTTTTTGTATGATGTCCGACCCGTGCGCACAGGGCGCCGATTGAGGTTGAGCATGCAGGCCGTAGAAGTGAAGAGCTTCCTTGAAGGAAAGCTGCCCGGAACGTTGGTAGAAGTTGAGGGCGAAGGCTGCAATTTCCAGCTGAACGTGATTAGCGATGAACTGGCGGCGTTGAGCCCGGTGAAGCGTCAGCAGCAGATCTATGCCCATTTGAACCCATGGATCACCGATGGCAGCATCCATGCGGTCACTATGAAATTTTTCAGCAGCGCGGCCTGGGCCGAGCGCACCTGAGCCTAAGGGCGTCGAGATTCTTATGGATAAATTGATTATTACTGGTGGCGCTCGTCTTGATGGCGAGATCCGCATTTCCGGGGCAAAGAACTCTGCCCTGCCGATCCTGGCCGCCACCCTGCTGTGCGATGGCCCGGTGACGGTCGGCAACCTGCCGCACCTGCACGACATCACCACCATGATCGAGCTGTTCGGGCGCATGGGCATTGAGCCGGTGATTGACGAGAAGCTCAGCGTCGAAATCGACCCACGCACCATCAAGACCCTGATCGCGCCGTACGAACTGGTGAAAACCATGCGTGCCTCGATTCTGGTACTGGGCCCGATGGTTGCCCGTTTCGGTGAAGCCGAAGTCGCGCTGCCTGGCGGTTGCGCCATCGGTTCGCGTCCGGTCGACCTGCACATTCGCGGTCTCGAAGCCATGGGCGCAGTGATCGACGTCGAAGGCGGCTACATCAAGGCCAAGGCGCCTGAAGGCGGCCTGCGCGGTGCACAATTCTTCTTCGATACCGTCAGCGTGACCGGTACCGAAAACATCATGATGGCCGCTGCTCTGGCCAAGGGCCGCAGCGTGCTGCAGAACGCCGCGCGCGAGCCTGAAGTGGTTGACCTGGCGAACTTCCTCAACGCCATGGGCGCCAAGGTTTCCGGCGCTGGCACCGACACCATCACCATTGATGGCGTCGAGCGTCTGGGTTCGTGCTTCTACAAAGTCATGCCTGACCGTATCGAAACCGGCACCTACCTGGTGGCTGCTGCGGTCACCGGTGGTCGCGTCAAGGTCAAGGACACCGATCCGACCATCCTTGAAGCGGTTCTGGAAAAGCTTCGTGAGTCCGGCGCAGAAATCACCTGCGGTGAAGACTGGATCGAGCTGAACATGCACGGCAAGCGCCCGAAAGCGGTCAACGTGCGCACCGCGCCGTACCCGGCGTTCCCGACCGACATGCAGGCGCAGTTCATCTCGCTCAACGCCATTGCCGAAGGCACTGGTGCCGTGATCGAGACGATCTTCGAAAACCGTTTCATGCACGTTTATGAACTGCACCGCATGGGCGCCAAGATCCAGGTCGAAGGCAACACCGCCATCGTTACCGGTACTGAAGTGCTGAAAGGCGCGCCTGTGATGGCGACCGACCTGCGGGCGTCGGCCAGCCTGGTGATCTCGGCACTGGTTGCCGAAGGCGATACCCTGATCGACCGCATCTACCACATCGACCGTGGTTACGAGTGCATCGAAGAAAAATTGCAGATGCTGGGTGCCAAGATCCGTCGCGTTCCGGGCTGATCGCTGCATCGGGACACAGGGACGTGTCCACTGAATTCGTTTCGAGTCGAGGTTTTCATCCGTGAAAACCTCGATGTGTGTCCGGCGCCGATTGCGACCGGACATGAGTACCTTGATAAGGACTGACGTTTCCCATGTTGACCATCGCACTGTCCAAGGGCCGCATCCTTGACGACACGCTGCCGCTTCTCGCTGAAGCGGGCATCGTGCCGACCGAGAATCCGGACAAGAGTCGCAAGCTGATCATCCCCACGACGCAGGACGACGTACGCCTGCTGATCGTGCGCGCCACCGACGTGCCGACCTATGTCGAGCATGGCGCGGCCGACCTCGGCGTTGCCGGTAAAGATGTGCTGATGGAATACACCGGCCAGGGCCTGTACGAGCCACTGGATCTGCAGATCGCTCAGTGCAAACTGATGACCGCCGGCAAGATCGGCGCCGCCGAGCCCAAGGGCCGTCTGCGCGTGGCGACCAAGTTCGTCAACGTCGCCAAGCGCTATTACGCCGAGCAGGGCCGTCAGGTCGACATTATCAAGCTGTACGGTTCGATGGAGCTGGCGCCGCTGATCGGTCTGGCGGACAAGATCATCGACGTGGTCGACACCGGCAACACCCTGCGCGCCAACGGCCTGGAACCTCAGGAACTGATCGCTACGATCAGCTCGCGCCTGGTGGTCAACAAGGCTTCGATGAAAATGCAACACGCCCGAATCCAGGCGTTGATCGATACCCTGCGCAACGCAGTGGAATCGCGACACCGCGGCTGATCTACCTGCGCGACCCCAGGTCGCGCCGTCTATCCGCCTCATAGCCAGAATTCTCAGGTGCCCAAGCGGATCGAATGATAGTTTCGGGCGCCTGAGTTTTTTGCCATTCCTATGAGGCTCTCGCTATGACCGCACCGACTGCAATTCGCCGACTCAACGCTGCTGACCCGGATTTCGCGCATCATCTGGATCATCTGCTGAGCTGGGAAAGTGTGTCTGACGACTCGGTCAATCAGCGCGTGCTGGACATCATCAAGGCTGTGCGCGAGCGCGGTGACGCGGCGCTGGTCGAGTTCACCCAGAAGTTCGACGGCCTCGAAGTCGCCTCGATGGCCGACCTGATCCTGCCGCGCGAGCGCCTGGAGCTGGCCCTGACTCGCATCACCGTGGCGCAGCGCGAAGCGCTGGAAAAAGCCGCCGCCCGTGTGCGCAGCTACCACGAAAAACAGAAACAGGACTCGTGGAGCTACACCGAAGCCGACGGCACCGTGCTTGGCCAGAAGGTCACACCACTGGATCGCGCCGGCCTCTACGTGCCGGGCGGCAAGGCGTCGTACCCGTCGTCGGTGTTGATGAACGCGATTCCGGCCAAGGTTGCCGGCGTGACCGAAGTGGTCATGGTCGTGCCGACCCCGCGCGGTGAAATCAACGAACTGGTGCTGGCCGCCGCGTGCATCGCTGGTGTTGACCGGGTGTTCACCATCGGTGGCGCGCAAGCGGTTGCTGCTCTGGCTTATGGCACCGAAAGCGTGCCGCAAGTGGACAAGGTCGTTGGCCCGGGCAACATTTATGTCGCCACGGCCAAACGTCACGTATTTGGTCAGGTCGGCATCGACATGATCGCCGGCCCTTCGGAAATCCTTGTGGTCTGCGACGGCCAGACCGACCCGGACTGGATCGCCATGGACCTGTTTTCCCAGGCCGAGCACGACGAAGACGCCCAGGCGATTCTGGTCAGCCCGGATGCCGAGTTCCTCGACAAAGTCGCCGCCAGCATCGACAAACTGCTGCCGACCATGGACCGCGCGACCATCATCGAAACCTCGATCAATGGTCGCGGCGCGCTGATTCACGTGCGCGACATGGCGCAAGCCATCGAAGTTGCCAACCGTATCGCCCCGGAGCACCTGGAGTTGTCGGTCGCTGACCCGCAAGCCTGGCTGCCGCAGATCCGCCACGCCGGCGCGATCTTCATGGGCCGTCACACCTCCGAAGCGCTGGGCGATTACTGCGCAGGCCCGAACCACGTATTGCCGACTTCCGGCACTGCGCGGTTCTCTTCGCCGCTGGGCGTGTACGACTTCCAGAAACGTTCGTCGATCATCTTCTGCTCCGAAGCAGGTGCTTCCGAGCTGGGTAAAACTGCATCGGTACTGGCCCGTGGCGAATCGCTCAGCGCGCACGCCCGCAGCGCCGAATACCGCATCAAAGACGACGACTTTCTTCAAGGGCAGGGGGAATGATCATGAGTAAATTCTGGAGCCCGTTCGTCAAGGATCTGGTGCCTTATGTGCCGGGCGAACAGCCGAAGCTGACCAAGTTGGTCAAGCTCAACACCAACGAAAACCCGTATGGCCCATCGCCAAAAGCCTTGGCGGCGATGCAGACCGAACTCAATGACAACCTGCGCCTGTACCCGGATCCGAACAGCGATCTGCTGAAAAACGCCGTCGCCAAGTATTACGGCGTGCAGAGCAATCAGGTATTCCTCGGCAACGGCTCGGACGAAGTGCTTGCGCACATCTTCCACGGTCTGTTGCAGCACGAGCAGCCGATTCTGTTCCCGGACATCAGCTACAGCTTCTACCCGGTCTATTGCGGGTTGTATGGCATCAAGTTCGACGCCGTGCCGCTGGATGCGCAATTCCGGATCAACCCGGCGGACTACGCCAAGCCGAACGGCGGGATCATTTTCCCTAACCCGAACGCCCCGACCGGTTGCCTGTTGGCGCTGGACGCGGTCGAGCAAATCCTCAAGGCCAGCGCTGATTCGGTGGTGGTCGTGGACGAGGCTTACATCGACTTCGGCGGCGAGACGGCGATCAGTCTGGTGGATCGTTATCCAAACCTGTTGGTGACGCAGACCCTGTCCAAGTCGCGTTCGCTGGCCGGCCTGCGGGTCGGTCTGGCGGTGGGGCATCCGGATCTGATCGAGGCGCTGGAGCGGATCAAGAACAGCTTCAACTCCTATCCACTGGATCGTCTGGCGAATGTCGGCGCGGCGGCGGCATTCGAGGATCGCGAGTACTTCGACAAGACTTGCCGATTGGTCATCGAGAGTCGCGAGTGGGTGATTGCGCAGTTGCAGGCCAAAGGTTTTGAAGTGCTGCCGTCGGCAGCCAACTTCATCTTTGCCCGTCACCCGCAACACGATGCGGCAGGGCTGGCGGCGAAACTGCGCGAGCAGGGCGTGATCGTGCGGCACTTCAAGCAGGAGCGGATTGCACAGTTCCTGCGGATTTCGATTGGTACGCCGGAGCAGAATCAGGCGTTGATCAATGGGTTGGGTGATTTATAACTTTGTAAGTTGATCGTTCCCATGCTGCGTGTGGAACGATCAGCAAAGGTTGGTTTGTATTGCTGTTTTGAATGGTTTATTTGCTCATTTGTTGGACATTAAAATTTCCGTTCAAGATGAGAGCTTTATCAGCATCAAGAAATTCAAAAGTTCCATTTACAGATTTTAAGCCGTTGACTGTCCCAATCACGATGGACGCCCTGCCAAATTTTGGTTCACGGGTATCTTGTTCCGGGAGTTGGTAGGACCAAAACTCTACGACAGGCCCATGATCCAAGTCCGCAGGATAGTCGATGATATGAGCACCATCTCCAAGAGCTGGAGGGAAAGCCAGCGTCACACCCGAATGCTCGTCTTTGCCAGCAAGCATCCAGGGGTATTCTGAACCCGTGAAGGTAAACTGGATTTGTTTGGCCTTAATAGTCAGCCCTTCCGGTGATCTTGCTTCTAACGTACCGGTGCCGTTGCTTGTTTTAGATGACTTCATAACGTTATCCTTTTTTCGTTAATGATTCTGTTTGGGGGCGGAGGGTTCTATTCGTTTTTTCAGTCGTTAGTTTATTTTTATGAGTTAGCGTCTGCCTACTGATAGAAATGACAGTTTTTTAGCTTGATTTGGAATAGGTCGGAGGGTTCTTGCTTCTAAAGAATCAAGTCAGAGTGGACTGTTTTTACTTGGATTCGTAATTCGTAATTCGGAGCGGTAAACGTTAAATGTAAAAGCCCCTACCTCTACCCAATATAGAGAGGATCGATCGAGGGGCATTTCAGTATTTACATCGATCTGAGATATCGAGGTGTTTTGACCGATTGGGTGGGTGACTCCGCTTACTCGTGATGTGGCTCGCCAAGGAATGTCAGCGAACTGAACAACCCACGACTGTCCACATCAGTGCTGTTCTTCACCGGTACCTCAACCTGCGCCGCAATCACATTCAACCCTTCATTACGCACCAGCACTTGCGCACGCCCATCCATGTCCGTCTCGGTGCTCAAGGTGTTCGGCGCACTGCGATAATCGCCAATCAGTTTCACCCCCGCCGCCGGTTTGCCATCGAGCAACACCTGCACCGGCAATGAATTCCCCGGGCCAACAGTCAGCGGATCAACCTCCGGCAGAATCAGCAATTTGATCTGATCCAGTTTCGGCAGCTTCGCCCCCGGCTGATAAATCGCCAGGCTGTATTTGAACGTCTCCGTCGCCTCGACAGCGCCGGGGACTTTGCTGCGTCCTTCGTTGATCCACTTCTTGTCGGCGGTTTGCGACCACATGCCGTTATTCAATGCCACGGCCATAACCGCAGGCGACTTCAATGGTTTTAGCCGTGCGTGATCCGCCAGGCGCTCGACGCTGACCGGAATCATTTTGCCGCCCGCGTCATATGCCCAGGCACCACTGATCTTCTGCGCCTTGAACGCGTTGTCTTCAGCGCCATGGCCGTAGATCACTTCGATATTGCCGCGTCGTTGTTCGGTCCACAGGCCGTGGGCCGAGACTTGGCCGGCGAACAGCGCGGCGATGAGCACGAGGGTTTTGCCGTATTGCATGGGGGCTTCCTTTTACAGGTTGAGGGTCAGGCTGACAGTGAAGTTGCGCGGCTCACCGGGGTTGACCCAGTAGTTGCTGTAGGAGCGCTCGTAATACTTCTCGTCGAAGACGTTGTTCAGGTTCAGCCCGACGGTGACGTTGTCGCTGGCCTTGTAATGGGCGAGCAGGTCGACGGTCTGGTAGGCCGGCAATTCGAAATCGCTGCCGGACTCCCCCGAGCGGTCACCGACATAAGTGAACGCCGCGCCGACGTCCGAGCCGCGCAAATGACCATCCTGAAACTCATAAACACCGAGCAGACTGCCACTGCGTTTGGCCACACCGAGGATGCGGCTGCCGGTGGGAATCGTCGCGTCGCCCTTGGTCACTTCGGCGTCGATGTAAGCGAAGGCGCCGATCACCCGCAGCGCATCGGTCACTTGCCCGGTCACTTGCCAATCGAAACCGCGACTGCGTGCCTTGCCCACAGCACGGCTGGTGTCAGTGGCCGGGTCGAGGGCGAGGACGTTTTCCTTGTCGATGTGAAAGAAGGCGAGGGTGCTGCTCAGGCGCTCGTCGAACAGGTCGTTCTTGATGCCGACTTCGTAACCGACACCTTCTTCGGGGTCGAAGGATTTGCCGGAGGCGTCGAGGCCGTTGTTCGGTTTGAACGAGGTCGAGGCGTTGGCGAACAGGCCGGTGTTCGGCGTCAGTTGATAGAGCAGACCGGCGCGTTGGGTGAGCGCGTCATGACGCTGGCTGCTCTTGGCGTTACGGCTGTGGTCGTCGATGCGCTGGTCGAAATGCTCGAAACGCGCACCGATCATCCCGCGTAATTTATCGCTGAAGACGATTTGATCCTGCAGGTTCAAGGCGTGGCTTTCGACGTGTTCGAAGAAGTCCGTGCCTGAGCGAGCGCCACTGGGTTTCGGCTGGCCGTAGATCGGTTTGTAGATGTCGATGGCGTAAGGGCCACCGGCAATGGTGGTGACGCGCTCGTTCTTGCGGAAGTTTTCGTATTCGCTGCCGATCAGCAGTTCGTGTTGCCACGGGCCGAGGTCGAAGAGGCCGCGCAATTCCAGTTGGGTGATGCTGTCGTGCCAGTTGGTATCGCGTTCGCGATAGCGGCGGTTGACGGTGTGACCGTCGGCATTCAACGGGCGAGATTCGGAAGCGTCGCCCCAGAGTTTGCCTTCTTTGTAATGGCTGGCCAGACGCAGTTTCCAGCTGTCATTGAGGTGATGTTCGAGGGTCGCCTGCAGCAAGTTGTTGTGGTTGTCGATGTTGCCGTCGTTGGGTTCGCCGAGGAAAGTCGAGCGCGAGACGCCGCTCCACTTGTTGTTCGGCGCAACGATGCCACGATCGAAGGTGGAGCTGTGCCGGACGATTTCGCTCTCAATCAACAGCGACGTGTCCGGGTTCAATTGCCAACTGATCGAGGGTGCGACGAAGAGGCGCTGGCTGTCGACGTGATCGCGAAAGCTGTTGTTGTCTTCGACCGCGAGGTTGATCCGCGAGAGCACATTGCCCTGATCATCCAGCGGCGTGTTGACATCCAGGGCGGTGCGGTAGCGGTCCCAACTGCCGGCGCTGGTTTGCAGGGTGGTGAAGGCTTCGGGCTGCGGTTTCTTGGTGACGATGTTCACTGTGCCGCCGGGATCGCCTCGACCATAAAGGCTGGCCGCCGGGCCTTTGAGCACTTCGATACGTTCGATGTTGGCCGCGTCAGGCGTGCTCGGATAACCGCGATTGGCGCTGAAGCCGTCTTTGTAGAACTCCGACGTGGTGAAGCCGCGCACGCTGTATTCGTAGAGGGTGAGGCCGCCAAAGTTATTTTGCTTCGACACGCCACCGGCAAAATCCAGTGCGCGCTCGACGCTGCTGCTGCCCAGATCCTTGAGCACGCTGGCGGGCACCACGCTGATCGCTTGCGGGATATCGCGAATCGCCGTGTCGGTTTTTGTCGCGCTGGACGAGCGGGTGGCGCGGTAGCCTTTGACCGGTCCGGTCGGGGATTCATAGTCGGAGATGACGCTGATGGCGTCGAGTTCGAGGGGTTTGGGTTCTTCAGCGCAGGCTGGATCGACCAGCAAACCGAGGCTTAGGCCCAGCAGAGAGGCCTTTGTTCGAGACGACATGTTATGTTGTTCCAATTATCAAAATTGAAACAATATAACATGCCTGTTGAGAATGTCTTTTATCCGCGCTGTCGGCGCGAAAAAAGTTTTACTCTTCTTTTTCCTGCACCGGCGCCGGTGGTGGACGCAAGCCGATTTCAGCGGTGAGTTTCAGTTCCTTGCCGTTACGCATCACCTGAATCGTCACTTTGTCAGTCGGTTTGATCCGCGCGACCTGGTTCATCGAACGGCGACCATCACCGGCCGGTTCGCCATCGATGCTCAGAATCACGTCGCCCAATTGCAGGCCGGCCTTCTGCGCCGGGCCGTCGCGGAAGATCCCGGCAACGACAATCCCCGGACGTCCGGACAAACCGAACGACTCTGCCAGCTCCTGAGTCAGCGGCTGCACTTCAATCCCCAACCAGCCGCGAATCACCTGGCCGTGCTCGATGATCGACTTCATTACTTCCATTGCCAGCTTCACCGGAATCGCGAAACCGATGCCCTGCGAGCCACCGGATTTGGAGAAGATCGCCGTGTTGATCCCGGTGAGGTTGCCGTTGGCGTCGACCAGCGCGCCGCCGGAGTTGCCCGGGTTGATCGCTGCGTCGGTCTGGATGAAATCTTCGTAGTTGTTCAGGCCCAACTGATTACGCCCGGTGGCACTGATGATGCCCATGGTCACAGTCTGGCCAACGCCGAAGGGGTTGCCGATGGCCAGCGCGACGTCGCCGATGCGAATGTTGTCGGAGCGGCCGACGGTGATGGCCGGCAGGTTTTTCAGGTCGATCTTCAAGACCGCGAGGTCGGTTTCCGGGTCGCTGCCGATCACCCGTGCGAGGGTTTCGCGGCCATCCTTCAGCGCCACAACGATTTGGTCGGCACCGCTGGTCACGTGGTTGTTGGTGAGGATGTAGCCTTCCGGGCTCATGATCACGCCGGAGCCGAGGCTCGATTCCATGCGCTTTTGCTTCGGCGAGTTGTCACCGAAGAAGCGGCGGAACTGCGGATCTTCAAACAGCGGATGCGCCGGTTTGTTGATGACTTTGGTGGTGTACAGGTTAACCACCGACGGCGCGGCGATGGTCACTGCGTCCGCATAGGACACCGGCCCCTGCTGCACGCTGGTGGTTTGCGGAGCCTGTTGCAGGTTGACGTCGAGGCTCGGCAGCCCGACCCACTGCGGGTAACGCTGAATAATCAACAGAGCGATAAGCACGCCGGCCAACAGCGGCCAACCCATAAAACGCAGCGCCTTGAGCATTAAGCACGTCCTGGAAAAGTTGCAGGCGGGGTCAGACCGCCCATAATGTCGCGCATTATACGAGGCCGCGCGTGCCTCTGAACGGGATATTTAGGAGTCTTTCATGGCCGTTGCCCTCAGCACCCTCGTCGAAGAAGCCGACCGTTATCTTGGCGCTGCAAAAATTGCCGATTATTGCCCCAACGGCTTGCAGGTCGAGGGCCGACCGCAGGTGATGCGCATCGTCAGTGGCGTCACCGCCAGTCAGGCGTTGCTTGATGCTGCTGTCGAAGCCGAGGCCGATCTGGTGCTGGTACACCACGGTTATTTCTGGAAAGGCGAGAACCCGTGCATCACCGGCATGAAGCAGCGTCGCCTCAAGACCCTGCTCAAGCACGACATCAGTCTGCTTGCCTACCACTTGCCGCTGGACCTGCACCCGGACGTCGGCAACAACGTGCAACTGGCGCGTCAACTGGACATCACCGTCGAAGGCCCGCTGGATCCGGACAATCTGAAGATCGTCGGGCTGGTGGGGTCGCTGGACGAGCCGGTGAACGCCCGTGATTTTGCCCGTCGAGTGCAAGAACGCATGGGGCGCGAACCGCTGCTGATCGAAGGCAGCGGCATGATTCGCCGGGTCGGCTGGTGCACCGGTGGTGGTCAGGGCTACATCGATAACGCCATCGCTGCCGGCGTTGATCTGTTCATCAGCGGCGAGGCCTCCGAGCAAACTTTCCACAGCGCCCGGGAAAACGACATCAGCTTCATTGCCGCCGGCCACCATGCCACCGAACGTTATGGCGTGCAGGCGCTCGGTGATTACCTGGCGAAGCGTTTCGCCGTCGAACACATCTTCATCGACTGCCCGAATCCGATCTGAAAACCACCGCATTTCCCTGTAGGAGTGAGCCTGCTCGCGATAGCTTTGTCACATCCAGGATAGCAGTGACTGACACACTGCTATCGCGAGCAGGCTCACTCCTACAGGGGGTGGGTGCCCAAACGAGTGGGCATATTCATATACCCTTTCGATCTAGTTGGCGTCCTGATTAGAAGAGGTCGCTGTGCTAGGATTCCCCGCTCGAACACGGCCCGCTGGCCGTTCATAAGAAAGCTTTCGTGAGTAGCCATGGTCGACAAACTGACGCATCTGAAACAGCTGGAGGCGGAAAGCATCCACATCATCCGCGAGGTGGCCGCCGAGTTCGACAACCCGGTGATGCTGTACTCCATCGGTAAAGACTCCGCCGTGATGCTGCACCTGGCACGCAAGGCGTTCTTCCCGGGCAAACTGCCGTTTCCGGTGATGCACGTCGACACCCGGTGGAAATTCCAGGAGATGTACAAGTTCCGCGACAAGATGGTCGAAGAACTGGGCCTGGACCTCATCACTCACATCAACCCGGACGGCGTGGCGCAGAACATCAACCCATTCACCCACGGTAGCGCCAAGCACACCGACATCATGAAAACCGAGGGCCTCAAGCAGGCACTCGACAAGCATGGTTTCGACGCAGCATTCGGCGGCGCCCGTCGCGATGAAGAGAAGTCCCGTGCCAAAGAGCGCGTGTACTCGTTCCGCGACAGCAAGCACCGCTGGGATCCGAAAAACCAGCGTCCGGAGCTGTGGAACGTCTACAACGGCAAGGTCAACAAGGGCGAATCCATTCGCGTGTTCCCGTTGTCGAACTGGACCGAGCTGGACATCTGGCAGTACATCTACCTCGAAGGCATCCCGATCGTGCCGCTGTACTTTGCCGCCGAGCGTGAAGTGATCGAGAAGAACGGCACGCTGATCATGATCGACGACGAGCGCATCCTTGAGCACCTGTCCGACGAAGACAAAGCGCGCATCGTCAAAAAGAAAGTGCGTTTCCGTACCCTTGGCTGCTACCCGTTGACGGGCGCGGTGGAGTCCGAGGCCGAAAGCCTGACGGACATCATTCAGGAAATGCTCCTGACGCGAACTTCCGAGCGCCAGGGCCGTGTCATCGACCACGATGGCGCAGGCTCGATGGAAGACAAAAAACGTCAAGGCTATTTCTAAGGGGCTGTCATGTCGCATGTTTCTGATTTGATCAGCGAGGACATCCTCGCCTACCTGGGCCAGCACGAACGTAAAGAACTGCTGCGCTTTTTGACCTGCGGTAACGTCGATGACGGCAAGAGCACCCTGATCGGGCGCCTGCTGCACGACTCGAAGATGATCTACGAAGATCACCTGGAAGCGATCACCCGCGATTCGAAGAAAGTCGGCACCACCGGTGATGACATCGACCTGGCATTGCTGGTCGACGGCTTGCAGGCCGAGCGCGAGCAGGGCATCACCATCGATGTCGCTTACCGCTATTTCTCCACCGCCAAACGCAAATTCATCATCGCCGACACCCCCGGCCATGAGCAGTACACCCGCAACATGGCCACGGGTGCGTCCACCTGTGACCTGGCGATCATCCTCGTCGACGCCCGTTACGGCGTGCAGACCCAGACCCGTCGCCACAGCTTTATCGCCTCCCTTTTGGGGATCAAACACATCGTCGTCGCCATCAACAAGATGGACTTGAAGGGCTTCGATGAAGGCGTGTTCGAGTCGATCAAGGCCGACTACCTGAAGTTCGCCGAAGGCTTGAAGATGAAGCCGACCAGCATGCACTTCGTGCCGATGTCTGCCCTCAAGGGCGACAACGTGGTGAACAAGTCCGAGCGCTCGCCTTGGTACAAAGGCCAGTCGCTGATGGAAATTCTCGAGACCGTGGAAGTGGCGGGCGACCGCAACTTCACCGATCTGCGTTTCCCGGTGCAGTACGTCAACCGTCCGAACCTGAACTTCCGCGGTTTCGCCGGCACACTGGCCAGCGGCATCGTCAAGAAGGGCGACGAAGTCGTGGTGCTGCCGTCGGGCAAGAGCAGCCGCGTGAAGTCCATCGTCACTTTCGAAGGTGAGCTGGAGCACGCCGGTCCTGGTCAAGCGGTGACGCTGACCATGGAAGACGAAATCGACATCTCCCGTGGCGACCTGCTGGTGCATGCCGACAACGTGCCGCCGGTCACCGACAGCTTCGAAGCGATGCTGGTGTGGATGGCTGAAGAGCCGATGCTGCCGGGCAAGAAATACGACATCAAACGCGCCACCAGTTACGTGCCGGGCTCCATTGCCAGCATCGTCAACAAGGTCGACGTGAATACCCTTGAAGAAGGCCCGGCGAGCGCGTTGCAGCTCAACGAAATCGGCAAGGTGAAGATCGCGCTCGACGCGCCGATCGCCCTCGACGGTTACGAAAGCAACCGCACCACCGGCGCGTTCATCATCATCGACCGCTTGACCAACGGCACCGTCGGCGCCGGCATGATCGTCGCGCAGCCAGTGGCTCATGGCACGGCTTCGCACCACGGCAAACTGGCCCACGTTGCCACCGAAGAGCGCGCTCAGCGTTTCGGTCAGCAACCGGCCACCGTGTTGTTCAGCGGTCTGTCGGGCGCGGGCAAGAGCACCCTGGCCTACGCGGTTGAACGCAAGCTGTTCGACATGGGCCGCGCGGTGTTTGTGCTGGATGGCCAGAACCTGCGTCACGACCTCAACAAAGGTCTGCCACAGGATCGCGCCGGCCGCACCGAGAACTGGCGTCGTGCCGCGCACGTGGCGCGTCAGTTCAACGAAGCGGGCCTGCTGACCCTGGCAGCGTTCGTTGCGCCAAGCGCTGAAGGTCGCGAGCAGGCCAAGGATCTGATCGGCAAGGATCGTCTGCTCACCGTTTACGTGCAGGCCTCGCCGGCCGTGTGCGCCGAGCGTGATCCGCAAGGTCTGTACGCGGCTGGCGGCGACAACATCCCGGGCGAATCCTTCCCGTACGACGTGCCGCTGAACGCCGATCTGGTGATCGACACGCAGACACTGAGTCTGGAAGACAGCGTCAAGCAAGTGCTGGATCTGCTGCGCAAGCGGGGCGCGATCTAAGCAATAAAGCAGCGACAAGCTTCTAGTTTCAAACTGCAAGAAAAAGCCCGCCGATGAGTAATCTTCGGCGGGCTTTTTTGTTGTCTTGAGATTGCTATCGCTGGCAAGCCAGCTCCCACAGGGATTTTCAGCGCACACAAAGATTGTGTAACGCAGAGAAACCTGTGGGAGCTGGCTTGCCAGCGATGAGGGCGGATCAGGCGCCTGAGGACTTCGCTGGATATTCGCGGTGCATCTGTTCCAGCAACGCATCCTTGTCCAGCCACAGCTGATTGATCCAGCCCTGAAACTGCAGGCGATATTCGCCGTCCTGATCGTAGTTCTTGCCAATGAACTGTTGCGGGATCTTCAGCTCTTCAAAGTGCACCACCACATCGCGCACATTGCCACACAGCAAATCCCAGAAGCCCGGACGGCCGCCCGGATAGTGAATGGTCACGTTGACGATCGACTCGAGTTGCTCGCCCATCGCATCCAGCACAAACGCGATGCCGCCAGCCTTGGGCTTGAGCAGGTATTTGAACGGTGACTGTTGCTGCGCATGCTTGCCTTCGGTGAAGCGCGTGCCTTCAACGAAGTTGAAGATCCCCACCGGATTATTACGAAACTTCGCGCAGGTCTTGCGCGTGGTTTCCAGGTCTTTGCCTTTCTTTTCCGGGTGCTTTTCCAGGTAGGCCTTGGAATAGCGCTTCATGAACGGAAAGCCCAGCGCCCACCAAGCCAGGCCGATCACCGGCACCCAGATCAGCTCCTGTTTGAGGAAGAACTTCAGCGGCTGGATTTTCCGATTGAGCACGTATTGCAGCACCAGAATATCGACCCAGCTCTGATGGTTGCTGGTGATCAGGTACGAGTGCTTGTAGTCCAGGCCTTGCAGCCCGCTGATGTGCCAGCGCGTGCGCCGCACCAGGTTCATCCAGCCTTTGTTGTTGCTGATCCACGCTTCATGCGTGTGGCTCATCAACCAGAGTGAGGCACGCCGGGCGAGGTCGAATGGCAGCACTTTGATCAGCGCCACACAGAACAGAAACGAGCACAGCAGAATCGTATTGAGTGCCAACAGCAGCGAGGCGATCACGCCGCGCAACGGTGCAGGTAGAAAATCCAGCATTTACACATCCATAGGTCGGTTGGCGGCTTGAATCGCGGTGAGGGCGATGGTGTAGACGATGTCATCAACTTGCGCGCCGCGCGGCAAATCATTCACCGGTTTGCGCAGGCCTTGCAGCATCGGCCCGAGGCTGACGCAATCGGCGCTGCGTTGCACGGCTTTGTGCGTGGTGTTGCCGGTATTCAGATCAGGAAAGACGAACACCGTGGCGCGACCGGCCACCTGACTGTTCGGCGCCAGTTGCCGGGCAACCTCCGCGTTGGCGGCAGCGTCGTATTGCAGCGGGCCGTCGATCAGCAGCGAGTGCTGTTGTTCGTGAGCGAGCAGGGTGGCTTCGCGGACTTTCTCGACTTCTTCGCCGGTGGCCGATTCGCCGCTGGAGTAACTGATCATTGCCACGCGCGGGGTAATGCCGAACGCCGCAGCCGAGTCGGCGCTTTGCAGGGCAATCTCGGCCAGTTCCACGGCGCTTGGATGCGGATTCATCACGCAGTCGCCATACACCAGCACTTCTTCCGGAAACAGCATGAAGAACACCGACGACACCAGCGTGCAGCCCGGTGCGGTTTTAATCAGTTGCAGGGCCGGGCGGATGGTGTTGGCGGTGGTGTTGATCACGCCGGACACCAGTCCGTCGACTTCATCCAGCGCGAGCATCATGGTGCCGATCACCACGGTGTCTTCCAGTTGTTGCTCGGCCATCGGCGCATTGAGGCTCTTGGTTTTGCGCAGGGCCACCATCGGTTCGACGTAGCGCTCGCGGATCAGGTCCGGATCGAGAATCTCCAGCCCCGGCGGCAGCACGATGCCTTGGGCGCGGGCCACCGCTTCGACGTCTTCGGGTTTGGCCAGCAAGACGCAACGGGCAATCCCGCGTTCCTGGCAGATCGCCGCCGCCTGCACGGTAAACGGCTCGCTGCCTTCGGGCAGAACGATGCGCTTGTTGGCGGCTTGGGCGCGTTGGATCAGTTGATAGCGGAATACGGCAGGTGACAGGCGCATTTCCCGTGGCGTGCCGCAGCGCTGGTGCAGCCAGTTGGCGTCGAGATGGCTGGCGACGAAATCGGTGATGATCTCCGCACGCTCGCGGTCGTCGATCGGGATTTCCTTGTTCAGGCCATTGAGCAGGTTGGCGGTGTCGTAGGAGCCAGTGCTCACCGACAACACCGGCAAACCGGCCTGCAAAGCGCCACGGCACAGATCCATGATGCGCGGATCGGGCAGGGTGTCGCTGGTCAGCAGCAGACCGGCCAGCGGCACGCCGTTGATCGCCGCGAGGCTGACGGCGAGGATGATGTCGTCGCGATCGCCCGGTGTCACCACCAGCACGCCGGGCTTGAGCAGCTCGACGGTGTTGCGCATGGTGCGTGCGCAAATGATGATTTTGGTCATCCGCCGGGTTTCGTAGTCGCCGGCGTTGAGCACCTGCGCGCCCATCAGGTCGGCGACGTCGCGGGTGCGCGGCGCATTCAATTCAGGCTGATACGGAATGCAGCCGAGCAGGCGGAAATCACCGCTGCGCAGCAATGGCGAATGTTCTTTCAGACGCGCGGCGAAGGCGTCCATGCTTTCTTCGGTCTTGACCTTGTTGAGGATCACACCGAGAACTTTCGGGTCTTTCGGGCCACCGAACAACTGCGCCTGCAATTCGACACGGCCAGAGAGTTCGGCCAGCACTTCGTTTTCCGGCGCCGAGACCAGAATCACCTCGGCATCGAGGCTTTTGGCCAGGTGCAGATTGACCCGTGCGGCGTAACTGGCGCTGCGGGTCGGCACCATGCCTTCCACCACCAGCACGTCCTTGCCGATGGCGGCCTGTTGGTACAGGGCGATGATTTCCTCGAGTAACTCGTCGAGCTGACCGTCACCGAGCATCCGCTCGACGTGGGCCAGGCCCAGCGGTTGCGGCGGCTTCAGGCCGTGAGTGCGCGCCATCAGTTCGGTGGAACGTTCAGGGCCGGTGTCGCCGGGATGCGGCTGGGCAATCGGTTTGAAGAAGCCGACTTTCAAGCCCGCTCGCTCCAATGTACGCACCAGCCCGAGGCTGATGGAGGTCAGGCCCACGCCAAAATCGGTGGGGGCGATAAAAAAAGTTTGCATGCGAATTCTCTAAAGTTGCATGGCAATGGTGTCAGCTTATGTCTGGCTGACTACCGAAATTCAGTCGCCAAGGTTATCGCTAACCGAGCCTTGCGCGCACCAACCACAGGCAAAGGGTTGGCCTATTTTTTCAATACGTTGCGCCGGGTCCAGCACCCAGGCTCGCGATTGCCACGGCGGCTGATGACGCAGGTGTTGGGTGTGGCCGCAGGAAAGCTCGGCCACCCAGTGACCTTCCTCGTCCTGATGAAAGCCGGTAATGGTCGAATCCCGTTTGTCCGGGTTGTGTTCGCTTTCGCGCGATTGCTTCGCTAAACTTGGCCTTTCTATATTCTTATGCAAAAGGTCTCGCCCCATGCTGATCGCCGCCAATAAGGCTGTCTCCATCGACTATACCCTCACCAACGACGCTGGTGAGGTCATCGACAGCTCCGCCGGCGGCGCTCCGCTGGTTTACCTGCAAGGCGCAGGCAACATCATCCCGGGCCTGGAAAAAGCTCTGGAAGGTAAAGCTGTTGGTGATGAGCTGGAAGTTTCCGTTGAACCGGAAGACGCTTACGGCGAATACGCCGCTGAACTGGTCAGCACCCTGAGCCGCAGCATGTTCGAAGGCGTTGACGAGCTGGAAGTCGGCATGCAGTTCCACGCTTCGGCGCCGGACGGCCAGATGCAGATCGTCACCATTCGTGACCTGGACGGCGACGACGTGACTGTCGACGGCAACCACCCACTGGCCGGTCAGCGCCTGAACTTCAAAGTGAAGATCGTTGACATCCGTGATGCCAGCCAGGAAGAAGTCGCTCATGGTCACGTCCATGGCGAAGGTGGCCATCACCACTGATTTCTGCGCTAAGCTTTCGAGAACTGGAGAGGCGCCTGCGGGCGCCTTTTTAGTCCGCGGCTGTCCTTGGTGGCCTCGCCAAGTGGCTGTTTCGAGTAGAACACGGGAATCCTGGAGTCCGTCATGAGTGCTTTTCACGACCTTAAGTTGACAGCCCTGGATGGTCAGGAGCTACCGCTGGCACCGTTCAAGGGCCAAGTCGTGCTGGTGGTCAACGTCGCCTCCAAGTGCGGCTTGACCCCACAGTATGCGGCGCTGGAAAACCTCTATCAGCAATTCAAAGGCCGAGGCTTCAGTGTGCTGGGCCTGCCGTGCAACCAATTTGCCGGTCAGGAACCGGGCACCGAGCAGGAAATTCAGGAATTCTGCAGCCTCAACTATGGCGTGACGTTTCCGTTGTCGAGCAAGCTTGAAGTCAACGGTCACGATCGTCATCAGCTCTACCGCTTGTTGGCGGGCGAGGGCGCGGAGTTTCCCGGTGACATCACCTGGAATTTCGAGAAGTTTCTGCTCGGCAAGGACGGCCGGGTGCTGGCTCGGTTCTCGCCGCGCACGGCGCCGGATGATCCGACGGTGATTGGCGCGATCGAGAAGGCGCTGGGTTAAATCGCCAAAGATCAAAAGATCGCAGCTTTCGGCAGCTCCCACAGGGATTGCCGATGCTGCGATCTTTTCGTTTCTATCCCTTAATCATTCAAATCAATAGTGCTGTTCAAAGCTTGCAACGCTTCATATTATCGCCGTCATAAAGTCATTCCCTGTGGAGCCTTCCAATGCCGGTTCAAGCCTTGTTCAAACCGTTTCATCTCGGTGCCCTCGAACTGCCGACCCGCGTGGTCATGGCGCCCATGACCCGTTCGTTTTCTCCAGGCGGCGTGCCTAATTCGAAAGTCATCGAGTACTACCGCCGTCGCGCAGCAGCCGGTGTCGGCCTGATCATCACCGAAGGCACCACCGTCGGCCATATTGCCTCGAACGGCTATCCGAACGTGCCGCAGTTCTTTGGTGATGCGCCATTGGCCGGCTGGAAGAAAGTTGTCGATGCGGTTCACGCCGAGGGCGGCAAGATCGTTCCGCAACTGTGGCACGTGGGCAGCGTGCGGCGCATCGGTACCGAGCCGGACGCCAGCGTGCCGGGTTACGGCCCGTCGGAAAAACTCAAGGACGGTCAGGTCGTCGTGCACGGCATGAGCAAACAAGACATTCAGGACGTGATCGCCGCGTTCGCTCAAGCCGCTAAAGATGCACAAAACATCGGCATGGACGGCGTGGAAATCCACGGCGCTCACGGCTACCTGATCGACCAGTTCTTCTGGGAAGGCAGCAACCAGCGCACTGACGAATACGGCGGCAGCCTGGCCAACCGTTCGCGTTTTGCCATCGAACTGATTCAAGCCGTGCGTGCGGCGGTCGGTGAAAGCTTTCCGATCATCTTCCGCTTCTCGCAGTGGAAGCAGCAGGATTACACCGCGCGTCTGGTGCAAACCCCGGAAGCGCTGGGCGAGTTCCTCAAGCCGCTGTCCGACGCTGGCGTGGATATTTTCCACTGCTCGACGCGCCGCTTCTGGGAGCCGGAATTCGATGGCTCCGATCTGAATCTGGCCGGCTGGACACGCAAACTGACTGGCAAGCCGACCATCACCGTTGGCAGTGTTGGCCTGGATGGCGAGTTCCTGCAGTTCATGGTCAACACCGACAAGGTTGCGCAGCCGGCCAGTCTGGAGAACCTGCTGGAGCGCCTGAATAAAGAGGAGTTCGATCTGGTAGCGGTGGGGCGTGCGCTGCTGGTCGATCCGGACTGGGCGCTGAAAGTGCGTGAAGGGCGTGAGCAGGACATTCTGCCGTTCAGCCGTGAGGCGTTGATGACGCTGGTTTAAGCGTCGCTCTCACTGGCGCCATCGCTGGCAAGTCGAAACGTCGCACCGCAGCTCCCACAGGTTTTGCGGGTGTTCACAAAAATTGTGTTCATCACAGCCCCTTGTGGGAGCTGCGGTGCGACGTTTCGACTTGCCAGCGATGGCGGCTTCAAAATCAGCGAAGACCTAAGGCAGTGTCTGTGCATTCGGCACAACCTGCTCCCCCACGCACGCCCCACGCAAATGACTTTCAAACTGCTCAATCACCGCTGGCCAGCCTTGGCGACTTGCATGCTGCCGCGCATTGAGCCGCACGCAACGCAACGTTTCGTCCTCCTCCAGCAACCACGCCGCTGCATCGCAAAACGCGTCTTCATCGCCTGGCATTGCCAGCACGCCGTTGTAGCCATGGCGAATATGTTGCGCCGCCGCTGCCTGATCGTAAGCCACGACACCCAGCCCTGAAGCCAGCGCTTCCAACACCACGTTGCCGAAGGTTTCCGTCAGGCTTGGAAACAGGAACATATCACCCGACGCATAGTGCGCCGCCAAGGCTTCACCGCGTTGCGAACCGCAGAAGATCGCCTCGGGCAGATCCTTTTCCAGTGCCATGCGTTGCGGCCCGTCACCGACCACGATGAGCTTCATATTGCGCTGTGGATAAGTGCTGCGCAGTTTTTCAAAGCTGCGTTTGAGTAAACCAAGGTTTTTCTCTGGTGCGAGCCGTCCTACATGAATCACCGCAATGTCACGCTCGCCCAGTCCCCATTGCTCACGTAAAGCGTTCAGCCGTTTGGCTGGGTGAAATAACTGGCTGTCCACACCTCGCGACAACAAGGCCAGACGCTCGAAATGCCGGCGCTCCAGTTCCAGGCGCTGACTGACGCTCGGCACCAGCGTCAGCGCCGAACGGTTGTGAAACCAGCGCAGGTAATGGGTCAGCATCCGGGTCAGCAGACCGAGGCCGTATTGACTGGTGTATTGCTGGAAATTGGTGTGAAAGCCGCTGACAACCGAAATCCCCAGTCGCCGCGCCGCGCGCAACGCCGATAAACCGAGCGGGCCTTCAGTGGCGATATACAGCACATCCGGACGCTGACGCTTCCAGCGCCGCAGCAGTTTGTGCATCGACGACTGACCCCATTGCAGCCCCGGATAACCGGGTAACGGCCAGCCGCGACACAACAGCAGCGCATCATCTTCACTGCGCTGCGGATCATCGGCCTGACGCGGACGCACCAGTTCGACGCGATGCCCGCGCGCGCGCAGTCCATCGCACAAGCGGCCAAGGGTATTGGCCACGCCGTTGATTTCCGGTGGGAAGGTTTCGCTGATCAGAGTGATATGCAGAGCTGTCGTCATGACCTTAGTGTCGGCTGAGGCCATGTCTTCATTGTGTCGAGTTGATGATGGATTGATGACAGATGCTTATCTGTCTGCCTAAACCTTTGGCCTATGCGGTCGTTAGCTTTGGCTTAAACTCTTTTTCCAGGAAAACGGCTGTGTCCGAGAATGCTTATGCGCCGGCTGAGGCGCAACTGTTGGTTGCGGGTGAACAAACTCCAGAGTTTTATGTTGTCGCACGGTGGAAGTTCATTCTGCTGTCGATCCTCAGTTTTGGCCTGTATTTCTATTTCTGGATTTACAAGAACTGGAGCCTGCACAAGCGCAGTACTCAACAAGAGCTATGGCCGTGGGCGCGAGCTTTTTTCTATTTGTTTTTTGTGCATCAGCTTTACCGGCTCGCCAAAAAACGAATTCTCGACAGGGGCGGTAAATCCAATTGGGATCTTGAGCAGTGGGCGACAGTCTTTGTCGTATTGACCGTAGTCGCGCACATATTCGAAAAGCTTCCCAAGCAGATTCCTGAGCTGAGTTTTCTTGGTCTTGTCGCCTTGATCATGTTGCCGATAAGAGTTTATGTCGCGAGCGAAGGTCAACAACTGATCAATTTGGCTGCGAACGACCCGCAAGGCCTGAGTAACAATCGCCTCAACGCCTGGAACTTGCTGATCATCCTGCCAGGCGTTGCGGTGTGGGTGTTGGTAGGGCTGTTGTTAGCTGGCGTTTACCCCTGAGTTATCAGGATTAAAGACTGGAGGCTCAGGCTTTTTCCTGAGCCAGTGCCTCGGCACCACGCTCACGCACCCAGAACAGCGTTGCCCCGGCTACAGCAGCCGGCATCATCAGGATGTTGACCAGCGGAATCAGCAGCACCAGATAAACAATCCCGCCGAAACTCATACTCTGCCAGCGCTTCTGCCGCAGCCAGGCGAGCATTTCGTTCCAGCCAAGTTTGTGGTTGTCCGCCGGGTAGTCGATGTACTGGATCGCCATCATCCAGACGCCGAACAATAGCCACAGCGGTGCGGCGATGATGTTCACCACCGGGATGAACGAGAGGATGAACAGGCCGATGGCCCGTGGCAGGAAGTAGCCGAGTTTGCGCATTTCCCGGGCGAGGGTGCGCGGGATCATCTCGATCAGTTCGCCCCAGCTGAACGCCGGGAAATCATCGGTGCCACGCACCACCACTTCGACTTTTTCCGCGAGGAAACCGTTGAACGGCGCGGCGATGATATTGGCCAGCATGGTGAAGCTGAAAAACACCATCAACGCCACCAGCACCACGAACAAGGGCCAGAGGATGTAGCTGAGGAAACTCAGCCAGTCGGGCAGCGAGGGCATCAGCGTATCGACCCACAGGCTGAACTGGTGGCCGGCCAGATAGATCAATCCGACGAACAGCACCAGATTGATGGCCAGCGGCAACAACACGAACAGTCGCAGGCCGGGGCTGAGGACCAGTTTGAGGCCTTCGCGAAGGTATTGCGGGCCGGACAGAACAGGGGCGGGCATAAGGTGCTCCGAGCATAGGGAAAACGCGCCGACCTTACCGACTTTGCAACAGCTGCGAAAGCACGGCAGAGCGATCGACATTCACTGTAACAAAGATCAGAGGAACGCTATTCGTCAGTGAATCGTTTACCGTCCGCTCTCAAAGCTCGAAGCGAATCCGCGATTCACGGCGTTGTGCTGGTGGTAACGCTTCTCCGCGTTTTACGGCGGCCAGTAGCTGCTCGACCCCTATATGAACGGCATCGGCCTGCACGTTGCACGGTTTGAAATCCGCGACATTGTCGAGGCCTTGGCGGTGCGCCTGAATGATTTTCACGTCCTGGCGAATCACGATGTGGGTGTACAGATGAATGAAAGGGCGCAACAGGCCCAGTACCCAGCGAGGTAAGCGGAAGCGGTAGGCGATGTAGGTGTAGACGCGCGACTGGCGCGAATCGATGGGCGTGATCTGACTGATGATGAAGAATGCCGAACGCTCGCCCCACCGATAGTCGCAGCGGGTGACGTTGGGCGCAAAAAAACGATCGGTGTGCACCAGCGGCTCGCCGTCTGGGTTGCTCAGCCAGTCCATCAAACCGATCTTGTCGCCGTCGTCGTGATACGTCACTTCAATGCTCTGCGCTTTACACGCCAGCGTGGCTTCCATCGTTCGCCCGCTGCTGGAACGGAAGATACCCTCGTGGACAAAAACAGTGTGTGGCACATCCATGAAGTTCTGCACGAGGCTGCCGACGTCGGCCTCGAAGGTGTTGATCATGAAATAGGACTGCCAGGGTTTTTCGCCGTAGACCGGGAGCTTGAACACGGTTTTGCTTTGCGGGTCACCTGTGCCGGTGTAGACCCAGACCAGTCCGTCCTGTTCCTGCACCGCAAAGTGACGCTGGCGGTAGCGATACGCGGGGGATGTCGACGAGCACGACTTCTCGCCGACGCTGGGGATATGCACCACTTGCCCCTGAGCGTTGTAGCGCCAGCCATGATAAGGGCACACCAGGCAATCGTCGGCAATCTTGCCCGCCGACAGGCGCGTGCCGCGATGCACGCACTGGTCGAGCAATGCGGCTACCTGGCCGTCACGCTGGCGGAAAAGCACCAGGTTCAAGCCTAGAATCTTCGCCCGGTAAGGTTTGTTTTTGCGCAGTTCTTTCTGTGCGCACGCCACATACCACTGTTCGAGGGTGCCATCGTCGGGCGTCTCGAGGAGGTTGTTCAAAGGTGCCGACATGAGCTTTCCGTCAGAGCGAGAAGGGCTTCGGCTGTTTCCAGTCGATTGATAAGCGAACGCGGCTTGAAGTCGCCCGCACGAATGCCGCTCGACTCCGCCGCCTGTTGCAGCACCTGCGCGAGCTGATCAGCGCCGCCGTCGAGCAGGCGCACCTGCACCGGTCCCAGTTGCCCGAGCTGGCGTGCCTGGCCGTAATGAAAGGCGTCGGACAGTGCCGCCTCGATCGTCAGCGCCAAAGCACTGGCATCAAGGTCTCGGGACATCGCCACCAGCGCCGTGTAATGCGGTGGCGAAGCATAGGCATTGGGGATCAGACATGCGCCAGCCTGGGTGGTCGGGCAACGCTCGAACAGGTTCTGCACGACGTGTTCATCGAGTTTTTCTCCGACCAGATCACTGGTCCCCGTGGCACGTCCCACAAACTCGACCCGTGGCGTGGCGCCCGACATGCCGACGACGCGGACCCGATCGCCCAAAGCGTAGCGGTACAAGCCGCCACCGGTGCTCAGCAGCACCTGCGCCGTTTCGCCCAGACGTAACGAATGAGCGTGGCGCAGGCTGCCGTCTTCGCAAAGAAATTCCAGATAATGGCTGCCGATCGCCAACGGGCAACCCGGTCCGTCGCCGAAGGGAACACTCACGACGCCTTCGGTGGCAAACAGACTTTTTGGTAGCCACTGCGCCTGCGGAAAACGCGCGGCCAGTTGCGTGAAGTAATGGCGACTCGGACCTTCCATCCAGCAACTGACGGCGGCCAGGCGTGGCCATAACTCGCTGCAGTCACCCTGGGCGCGCGCGCGGCGTAACGCCGAGCGGCGCGGCGCGGGGAGCGCGGCCTCCAGCCATGCAAACGTCTGCAACTGTTCGGGTGTTTCGGCGTCGAACAGTGGCTGTAACAGGCTGGTCAGAAAGGTCGGGCTCCATACGCTGATAAAGCTCAAATCAGCATCGGCCAGCAAGGCCAGCAGGGTCTGGCGGCGCCATTGCGACAGTGCACCGTTAAACTCTGGAATCAGCAACGTCCCTGCCAGACCGGCCAGATGACTGCCGCTCAAATACTCCAGATCACTGGCCGAGCCGAGACAAATGCCATTGGGCCCGGCGACGGGCATTTGCAGGGGCGGCGACATCGACCAATAACTCGAGCCATGACTGATGCCCGGCACCTGGCGATGCATGTCGGCGAGCCACACGGTCAGCGCGCTGTGCATTTCTGCGAGGAAGGCGCGCGTATAGGGAATCGCTTTTTGCAGCGCGCTGTTGCCGCTCGTACGCTCGAAAAACAGCGGTGTGGCGGTGGTCAGAATCGCTGCGGATTCATGTTGAGCGCGTTCGATCCACGGCTGCAGTTGTGCGTAGGTGTGGACCGGTACGTTATCGCGAAACTGCGACGAGTCCTGCAGTCGGGCAAAGTGGTGGGCGCGGCCGAATGCGCAATCACGATTGGTTTCGAGCAGGCGCTGCAATAAGCGTTCTTGCGTTGCTTGCGGTTGCTCGAGTTGCGCGTGCCATTGATCGAGTGCCGGCTTGGCGTGCTCGAGGAAGGTCTGCCACAGCGCGCGTTTGACATCCATGTTGGCGCTCATCAGAAGTAGGTCTTGTCCAGTTGCGTCAAGTCATCGGGTAACCGCTGGGGCGGCAGGAAAACCAGCAGCCAGCCATACCAGAGTGGCCGGGTTTCCTTCAGGTTGGAGGCCTCATGCATTTGCTGCCAATGCATGGCCGAGTGCCGATGATGAGTGAGGTTGTAGTTGAAGTTCAGAAACGCCCAGCGAATCAGTCGCGGGGCGCGCATGTTATAGGCGCCCTCGACGACATCCAGCGGCGTACGCATGTGGTACACCCACTGCAGCGACGACCAGGAAAATGCAAAAGCGCTATAGGTGATGAGCACAACGTGCCACGTCCACCCCAGCAACAGTCCGATCAATAACCACGCGGCGACACCGGCAATGACTTCGTAGCGGATTCGTTTGAAGTCGGCGCTGGAGAAGTCCTTGAAGGCTGCGGCATAGGTGTTGACCTCTGCGGTTTGCGACCACTTGTCCGTGATGCGCGCCGGCAGCACCGGCAATAAAAGACTGCCGATAAACGCCGCCAACCAGATACCGCCCAGCACCGCGAAGTAGTACTCGATTCGTTTGCACCACAGCGACTCACCCGCAACTGCAAAGTCGGCCAGCTCTGCGCGTGTGCGATTGCGGACGTGATGACCCAGGTGATTGATATGGATCAGCGTGGCCGAAGCACCAAACAGGGTAGAAGCCCACCACATGACAAAGTAGTTGAGTTTTTTGCGACTGTGCGCCAGTCCATGAAAGGACTCGTGCATCATCGAGAAGACGCCTTGCATGACCAGACAAAACGGAATGAGCACCAGCCATTTGAGCCCGCCCGCATCGGTGTGGGACAGCCACGTCAGGGTAATACCCCAAACCAGCGTCTGCAGTGCCAGAACACACAGATTGCCCACGTCGAAACGACGCATTTGCGAAATGTCACTGGAACTGCGCATATGGGGTCCTTGAGAATGCTCGAGTCGAAAAAGTATACCGTCCTGACCGCTTTGCTAACGATCAAATGCTGACGCGGCGGAGCGATGAGGAACCGTAGAAAACTTTATGTCGTATCTAAAACGCCTTTTCAGCAGACGCTCGCTGACAAAATCCGTAAGTGCAGACATCCCCCGGCGTACCCTGCGGTTTGCACTTGATGAGCAGGTTCCTCGCTATTGGTACCGTGGCTGGCCTCATGTAACACGCTTTTTCGATGGCCTGTCGATCATGTTTCCACTTGGCGAAAAACTCTTCATCGACAGTGTCGTGCACTTTCGAAAGGCGATCGACGAAGATCCGGCGCTGGCCCAGGCCGTTGACGCGTTCGTTTATCAGGAAGCGTCGCATATCCGCGAACATCGTTCGTATAACCAGCTACTCGCGGCACAAGGCGCCCCGATTGATACGCTGGAACAACTGCTGATGCGCCGCCAGGAGGTGGGCAACAAATTTTCCCCGGTGATGCGCCTGGCCATGACGGCCAGCCTGGAACATTTCACCGCGATCCTCTCCGATCAACTCTTGCGTCATCCCGCGATCCTTGAAGGCGCCGATACGAAGATGGCCATGCTGTGGCGCTGGCATGCGGTCGAAGAAACCGAACACAAGGCCGTCGCCTACGATGTGCTGGGCGTGGTAGTGAGCAATCCGCTGCGGCGATACCTGATGCGTTGCGGGGTCATGCTGATCATGACGGGCTACTTTGCCATCGATGTCCTGTATTTCATTTACCGACTGGCAAGCAATGATGGGCAGCGTCGCAACGGGCGCGAATGGCTGCGTTTGCTCGGATGGTTATTCGTCCGACCCGGCCCACTGATCCGTGTGTTTCCGAAATGGCTGGCCTGGTTCATTCCGGGGTTTCACCCCAACCATCTCGACACCCGTGAAGCGTTGGCAACGGCGCGGCAAACCCTCGACGAATACGCTGGGCGCACACCATGAAAGGGCCTTCGGCGATGACACCCGCCTGGACACCTGAGGGATTTGCCGAGTGGTCACGGCATTTTCCGGCAACCGAATTCGTCGCGCCCGACGCATTGCTGGACTGCACGGAGCAATTTATCGCGTCCTGGCCCAAGCCCACGCTCAACCTTTCCCAGGACACGTTGGTGGTACTGGTGGCCGGGCTGTTTTCCGAATGGTTGCCCGGCTGTTTTCAGGATTGCGCGCGGACGTTGCGGCGCCGGGGCTATCCGGTTTTGCGCATGCCTGTGCGTTCCTCTCGGGGCGTCATGGCGCAAGGTCGACATATCAGTCAGGTGCTGACGGCCCGACTCAGGCAGGGGCAGCGATTTGTCGTGTTGGCGCACAGCAAGGGTGGGCTTGACGCGCTCGCGGCATTGGCAGAGGACAAACGGTTGAGTCAGGCGTGTGACGGTGTGGTGCTGGTGCAACCACCGACAGGTCCGTCCACAGTCATCGATGACGTGTTGGCTTGCAGCGCAGGGCAGTCGAACCTCGACTACCCGTTTGATCGCCTTCGCCGGGTGTTGGCAAAAACCCGTTGGGTGGCCGCTGGCGCACGGGATATCAGCAGTCTGCGCGACCCGCACATCAGCGACCTGCTCAAACATTTGCCCGCCGACGTGCAATGCCTGCACGTGATCAGTTGGAGCGCCGTCCCCAGTTCGCGCTTCGATACCCATCATGCTCGCCTCAATGCGCGACGACCGGGTTGGGCCCATGACGGCCAGTTTTACCTCGAACATCAACGCATCGCGGGCATGCCGCAGATCTGCCTGCCCCGGCTCGACCATGGTCAACCGGTGCTGGGCGGCGGTGGCTTTGACGCCACGCGTTTCTGGTTGACGCTATTGGATGTCCTGCACGGTTGCGCTCAGACGAGATAGATTTCAAACCCTGGGATGCGCTCGGCATCCTGCGGCGTCAACGCCGTGGCATTGCCCACACAAGGCGCCGTGTACAAGTCCATGGCTATGGACACGGCGCGATAGCGCTTCATGGCCAGCCAGAATGGGTCATGGTCATACAGGCATAGTTGCATCAACGCGTACTGACCGCGAACGCGCATCCACGTCGCGTCCAGCAGTGCCGCAAAAATCTGCGGGTCGCGTTGTCGGACGTGCAAATGGGTCAGGTAAACGTCGCGCAGCGCCTCGCCGGGCGCGGCAATGGCGGGGCGCCCCAACAGCGGCGCACAGGTGTTGAACGCGAGGCGCAGGGCCTGGTGGGTCAGCGGCAAAGTCTCAACCACCACGCGTTTGATCCGCCCGGCATCCCAGGGCGCGACGCAGCCCAGCAGGTTGTCTCGGGTGTCCAGTGCCAGCAGAAATGACGAGAGGCCGAAGTCCGGCCAAGTCTCCAGGCGCCTGGCAAACAGCGCCTCACTGAAGACGTTGCCGAAGGGCTGATCTGCCGATTCCCGGTCTAGAAACGCACGAAGTGCGTCGGCGTGACACGGCTGCGCTTGCACGATGCGCACGTGCTCCGGCGTTCGCGGGGTGCTTCCCCAGCCACGCTGGGCATACACGGCGACGTTGCTGTAGCCCCGCCAGTGCGCCAGCCCGAGTGGATTGGCGCGCCGTCCGCCGAGCAGTGACTGGGTGGCGAGACGGTTGTCGCGGATGACACAGCAATAGGCGTGCTGCACCCCCGTTTCACCGGCCAGTGCTGCAAGACGGACTTTGACCTCGGCCATCCACGACAGCGACAGGCGTCGGTCAGGCACCAGCCGCAGGTCACCCAGATAGGCCACGGGCTGAATGTCGCCCTGAAGATAGCCCTCACGCACCACCAGGCTGGCGATGCCCTTCAGATCACCGGTTTCGTTCTCGGCCAGCCAGGTGCGATGGTCGCTAGCATGACAACGGTGCAGCGCAAAGTAGTCCGGCCCGCGATCGAAGCGCATTGGCAAACCACCCTGCATGGCCCGCCGCGCCTGAAAATCGAGCAACTGCCGATTGTCCGCCGCGCTGGCCTGGCGGATCAGCATGGTTGCACGGCGGCAAACAGACGCAGCGCCAATGGCCGAAGGTTTTCGGGGTGTAATTCACATAGACAGACCAGCTCATCGCCCGACGCATAACGAGGATTCTGCTGTAGAAAATACGCGACGTTTTCCAGGCGCAGGTGAGGGGCGGGGACGTGTGCCAGCTCGGTCGTCAAGCGACCTTGTGGCACTGTGAAAGACAGCACGCCCGTTGCGGGATCATAGGCCTCGCCGAAACGATCCACTGCCAGATAATCCGCCAGTGCCTTAACCGCAGGGTCCGTCACCACGCCAGCGCGGGGGGCGTAGTTCAACGCCATGGCGGCCAGATAACGGTAGGTGCGGTGACCCTTGCAGATCAGAAACCAGTACAGCGGAACGTCAGGCTGCTCCTGCCAGATCTCACCGGCCAGGCGCATCCACGCGAAAGCCAGTTGCTGGCTGCCCCAGTGTTCGCGGTCAATGATAGTGTCGCCGGAAAAAATCACCCTGATCGATTGCCCGCACCACGTGCGCTCGTAGCGTTTGAGTGTGGTGAAACCGACGATAGTCTGATCCGCGCAACGCAACACGATGCAATGGGTCTTGTCCTGCAAATCCTGATCAAATTGCGGGCGAGAGATGTCGCAGTAGGAGGCGGAATAAATCTCGAACATCCGATTGATTTCATGTGGATGCAGATCGGAGCATTCAACTGACGTTGCGCTCAAACGCATGGAGATCCTCGGCATCGCAAGCAAGATGTCTGGAGTTTGGCGAGTTGAAAGGGTCAATGCAACGTAGACTTCCTTTCGTCGCTGTCATTTTCTGAAGGTGCAAACCTTGAATAACCGAGCAGAAATCGCCGTTCATGGCGGTATGAAAAATTGAGTTTGTTCTAACCTATCAGGCGCCTTATTCATGTCATCCACGTTTGTCAGTCATCACTTTGATACTTCGATCGTGACGCGACCCTTCCTCTGGCTGGTGATCTACACCGTCGTCACTGGCGCGCTGTATTTTCTCGTCACGCACTATCCGATGGGCGCGGTGCGGGTGATTCAACCGACAGGTTTTGACGCGCACATTGCTCGACTGCCTTACACCTTGCCGCTGTACCTGAGCTATGTATTGATCATGCCGGCACTGGTGCTACTGGGGCGGCGCCGCGAATGGCTGTTGCCCGCTTTTTTTGCGGCGGCCGTGGCGTCCGGAACCTGCCTGCTGAGCCACTTGTTCTGGCCAACCATGATCGAGCGTCCGGAGAACTCGTCGCAGTGGCTCACGTGGTTCTACCAACTCGACTCACCGCTGGCCGCCTCGCCCAGTGGGCACATGGCTTTGCCGGTGGCGATCAGCGTTGTCCTCGCTTGCCTGCGCGTCCGTACGGCCTGGCTCTTCAGTCTGTGGAGCGTGGTGCTGGGGATTACCGTGTTGACGACGGGCCAGCACGTGCTGCTCGACGTGGTGTATGGCGCTGCGATCGGCGGCTTGGCAGGCCTGTTCACCGTCATGCTCAAGCGCCTGAAAGTGGATCTGCGCAGCATGGCGGCGATCCTGCTGGAATGGCTGTGCATCATCGTCACGTTGCGCATCGCCCTGTACGTGGGGGACTGGCGCCTGTATGGCGTGGCCTTCGTGGTGATTGCCGCGCGCCAACATGCGCTGTTCATCCTGTACCACGACGCGACGCACTATCACCTGACCCGTCATCGCACGCTCAACGACTTTCTGATCAACCTGGCAATCGGTGTGCCGGGAATGGTCCCGGTGGAATTCTATCGGCCCCTGCACCTCGAACATCATCAACAGACCGGAACCGCCAACGACCCGGAGCGCCGCTTTTTGTATCACCGCCAGCCTTGGGATTTCCGTCCACTGAGCGGCAAATTGTTGCTGCGACAATTGCTCGGGGATCTGTTGTTGATCAACACGCTGCGCAATCTGCGCGCCTACAAGGCTGCGGGCGGAGCATCCCCGAAGATGACCCGGCCGGCATTGGCAGCCGGTGTGATCTGGCTGGTCCTTTTATCTTTCATCGCTTGGCAGACGTCGGCCCAGACGATCTTGTTGGTTGTTTTTTTCTGGTTGGTGCCACTGGCCACGCTGGGCACCCTGCTGCAGAAAATCCGCAGCATTGCCGAGCACAGTGGCGGACCTGACGTCACCCCCGGTTGGCGGGAGTGGACATATGCATGGAAAGTCGGGTGCGTAGGGCGGTTTTTCATTTGGCCTTATCACATCAATCTGCACCTGCATCATCACCGCAGTGCCAACCATCCCTGGCATGTTCTCCCGCGTCTGGTTACGGCTGATGAAGCGTTGCTGGACTCACGGACGCTGCCCTCGCTGCTCTGGTCGGGGGTGAACAAGAACCGTTGATCCAGCTTGTTTCCCGGGCAGCAGCGCAGACGTAAAGAACGCCCCACGTTTTCAACTTGCAGCTTCGCCCTTGGGGTTGCTGGCAATCAGGCTGGCGCCGCACGCGGTTTTCATCCCGTGAAGCGCCACCGCGATGCCGCCGACATCCAGCAGGGCGCTGCCCTGCGTGATCGGGAAAACCCCTTTGCACAGTGGGCAAACCACCTTATGACCAACACCGGACATGGGTTTGCCGTTCAGGTCCGTCTGGTTGAAAGCTTCAAGAACGGTGCCACCATGACTGGTGGAGTCGCCGAGCCGAATGATGTCCATGGCAGCAGGCCTCCTAGAGATCGTCCATCCAGTTGGTTTTCGGTTTCTGGTCGGCGAGGAATTCTTCCAGCGTGTGATCCTGTTCAATGACATGCATTTTTGGCGCCGAATGGGCATTCGGTGCGGCTGGCGGCTCCTCGGTGCTCGCGGTCTGTGGCATCAGGTTGACGCCGAAATGATCATTGCCTGAAGGCTTTTTGCCGGGTGTTGGCGAGGTCACGGCAATGATCGTTGCCTGGTCAGGGCGGCGCATCGGAATGACCACGCTGGTGTCCGCGTTCAGATAACTGGCCATCGTTGCCAGGGTGAGGCCGACAAACGGCGAGGCCGAGCCAGTGTCGCCCAAGCGCTGGGTCAAATCGTAGCTCTCGCGCGAATCGAGCAGGTCTAGCGGACTGTGCGCGGCGGTGAGCGCTGGCAGCAGTTCAGCCAGAGGTGTGGTGTTCAAGCCACCATCAAAGAAAACTCGAGCCGGTTTTTGAGGGAGCCCGTCAGTAGCGCTTTTCCAGCCTGCGGCCAGTTTGACGGTCAAGGCTTCGCGCTTGAGGCGTTCTCCGTTGTCAGGCCGTAGCAGCGACACGGTGACTGGTCGATGCAGTTTGGCCAACACTGGCAGCGCGTCCCATTGCTCGAAAGCGCGTTGAGTCCATGGTTGAGGAATGAACTCCGACGGTTGGAACTCCACAGTTGGTTTACGTGCGCCCCAACCGGAGAATTCCGGGTCGATCTTGTTCTCGTTCACCTTCGCGAACTGGGCGTAATAACGCAGCCATTCCACGCGCTCGGGACGGCCGACGACCAAGGCGACCATTGAGTCGGTGAGTTCGCCGGGTTGTCGTGGCCCGGTGCCGAGGCCGATGGGTTTATTACCTTTCGTGCTCAACGCCAAGGCCATGTTGAAGCCTTCATTGGCGTAGACCAGCAGTGCCGGCAAATCTGGATTGTGCTCGAAGGTCTGGAACAACGTCTCCAGTAAATCTTCGGGGGTATCACTGCAGACAATTCCGTCCTGCATATTACGAATGCGATGCCAGTGCAACCCGGCGGGGCCGCGCAGGTCATTGACCATCACCGACAGGCTTTTCCGGGTTCTTTCAGGCGTAAAGCGCAGATTCGGTGTATCGGGTTTCCAGCCACGAACCACGGTCACGGTCGGAATGGGCCATTTCTCCAGGAAATCGCGCAAGCCCAACTCCAAGGCATCTGCCTCCCTCTTCTCAGAGGCGGCATCCTTGTCATCGGCGGTTACCGGGTACTTCTTCGGGTCCATGGGCAGGATGCTGCCGACGTGCAGGGCTTCGGATTGTTTGGCATTTTGTTCTTGCAGGGTTTGCCAGGCCTGGCCTTGGCGGTAAACGTCAAGGCTCATTCCGATGCTGAGCACATCGAGTGTTTCCAGGCGAGGCGAAGTGGCAGGGGCGCGGTAACGAGTATCAGCAGGCATGGCGGCGGCCTCCTTGGCCGAAGTATAGGAAGCCACGGGCGAAGCCGGGCTGGCAAAGCAACGAGTAGCCGTCAATAAATGTTCAGCCGATTGAGCCAGATGGCTGGTCAGCAGAAGGCTGGTGAAAGACAGGTACGTAAATAGCTCGCGCATCAAGGGACACCGCCAAAACGAATGGGCTCGCCATTCTTCAGTTCAGTTCGCGTCTGCGTGGCCACCAATGCGGGCATTTGATCCTTCACAGCGTCAGGCAGCTTGCCACTCTTTCGATAGATCACCGTGGCGTCGATCAGTGGTTTGTTTTCATCCTGAAGATAAAGCGCCTCCACATCATCATCCGGTCCGTCACTCTGTAATTCCGCGTCAGCCTGGGCCCTCCCTCTGGCGCGGGTGCTCCCACAATCCAGTCGCCAATCCGCAACACGACACAGATACGCATAAAAGGTCGCATCATCAACGCTCTCACCTGCACCAATTGCCACGTCATAGGCCAGCACTTGTCGGCTATGTTCAGGGTTGTTGGGAATGGATGAGTGAAAGGACTGAGCTTCCGAGTACTCCTCGCCTTGGAGACGTAGCCGCGCCTCATAAGGCGTTTCCCCGCGAGTGATCAGAACCATGCCATTGCCTTGAGACCGAGCGGCAAACACATGAGCCCACTGCGAGGCGTCCTTGCCCTTGTTGCGGGCCTCTTCAACGCTCTTGATGTCTTGTCCATATTGGAAAGCCAAGGCCTCTTCCATGGTCTCCTGACGGCTGCGGCGTGGGTTTTCTGGCTCCCAGCCTCCATTGGCCACGCCGATCGAAGCATCGACAGGATCCAGTTTGTCCTTGACCTGGTACACCCCGCTTTTTGATTGCTCTCCAGGGGCGGTGACGACGCCGTCGTTAGCAAAGTTCACGTCACCCGGTACCGGTAATTGAGGTGCGGTCAATACCACGCTGGCGCCCTTGTCCAGGCTACCATTGGGTATCCGGTCCATGAAGCCCAGTCCGGTGTCTTCCCATGGTTGCTCACTGTCCTGGCGCAATAGGTAGACGTAAGGAGGCACATGTTTACCGACGGGTTCTTTTTCGCCTTTACGTTTGCGCAGGGTAAATACCCGTTGATGGAAACGTTGCGGAAGGATCTTGCGCGCGGGCTGGCCATCGACCTCCTCGCCGATACCCTGCCAACCGATACCCTGGACGTTCTTCAGGCCCACAACCTGATCCTGAGGGGTGAAATAGAGAAAAGTGCAGCCGCGGTTGTCACGTTCATTGAAGGTGATTTTTTCTCCACGGATCGTGGTTTGACATGCTGATGTACCCGTCCAGCCAGGTCCGCCAATCGCGCCGTAGCCCTGTTTGTTTTTCAGGGCTACGCCCGATAGAGCTGGCACCGGATTAGGGCTGCCCGCGATGAATTGCAAGATGCCGTTGAGCGTAGCGATGCGTGCGCCGGTCGTTTGCTGACCGCCCAATTTCTGGACTTTATCCATATTGGGCTGAAACAGGCTGTAGGGTGAGTTGAGCATGACCACGCCATCGGCGGGTTTGGCACCGTCTTCTTTGAGGAAAGCATGGGCCAACAGCGTAAGAAGCGTGCCCTGACTGTGGCCAACCACATTGATCGTATCGTTCGGATGACGTTTGTGAATGATCTTGATCAACATGGCCAGGCGCATGGCAGCCAGCACCATGTAGCGCCGACCGGCGGCTGAAAACAACGGGTGGGTCATGGTGCCGCCGATTTTGTTCAGCGAGATGAAGCCGAGCAGCATGCCGTTGAAACCCTTGCCCCACATATCCGGCAGGTTGGTGGTGGCGTTGGCGAACTGGCCGCCTTCCTTGGTACCGGCCTTGTCCAGGCGGTTGCCGTCTCGATCCAGCCACTGACCGTGCTTCTCGTCTTTCTGAATGAACGCCTCTTCCTCGCGAAACCCCCAATAGAATGGCACTACCACACTGCGCGGCTGGCATCCCTCGCTAGTGGTTCCTGACTTGCGACGGAAGTACACGGCGTCAGGGTTAATGGCCTTGCCGTCATCATCGTCGGGCACACTGTAGCTGGCCGGCAACAGGTATCCCGGGTTGTTCGCGCCGTTGGGGAAGGTACGTGGCATATCGAGACGTTCGTTCAGCCCCGCGCACAGACCCTGCTCAATACGTGCGTAGCAACCCGCGAGGTCGTTGACGCCGTGCACGAGGATCGTCACACAGGGCTTCGGTGGTGGTGGAATCAGGTGGATATCGCCACCGCTGGGCATGGTGATCGATTGGCTGGAAGCGATCTTTTTCGGCTGGGTAGGATCAGTCATCGCCCATTTCCTCCTTGAAAATTCCATTGGTCTGCGCGTGGGGGCAAGGTCATGACGGATTTGTCCGCTGGCGCCTATTGGCGCTGCGCCTCAAAAACGAAGGGATCGCCCTGATTCGGGAAGTGCAACAGGTACTGCACCACCGGTTTTTTTGCTTGGGGTACCCGGTAATCCACTTGCAGCCCGGTCGGATTGTTTTCCAGCTCTGCCCCAAGGTATGCGTTTTCCGGATAGCTGAACTGATTGCCGGGCGCCTTGCGAATGGCCGAGCAAGAGGAGAAAAGTCGCGGTAACGCGTAGAGATGCTGGTCGTGTACCAGCAACACCAGGGGATAGCGACTACCGTAGCCACTGCTGACGTAATGCAACTCCAGGCACGTTGAGGCGCCTTGGCGCCAAGCCGTGGCGGTCGCCACGTTTTCCGGATCGATGGGGTCACCGACGGGCCATTGCGGCGAGGCGAGGTTGACCGCCTCGCGCAGCGGCCAACGTTGTTTGCCGACCGTCAGGGCTTCTCCGTCAAAGACAATGACGGGTGTGCCTTTGGGCGGGTCGAGCTTCAGTTCGTCGGGCGCGCTCCACTGCGCATCCTCAAAACGTTCAAATGCCGGGCGCATGGCGTTGACCCACAGGCAATGCCTTGGCGATTCAGAGCAAGGCCTGGCCAGCTCGCTGCCGTCTCCGGCGAACAGGTTGTCGCCCAGCGACCGATAGAACGCACGGTAATCGGTGAACTGTACCGGGGCGGCCTGCGCCAGAAAGGGCAGGCCCGCAACGAGAAACAGGCTCAGACAACGGGTGAGTTTGCTCATCGATATTCCTTGGCGCCGGTTGCCTTGATGTACTCCGGATTGGTGGTCCAGAAGATCGTTTTGCCGATGGCGGCAGTGGACCGGTATACGTGGTTATAACGCCCCCGCTCGCGGACATTGACCATGGTGTTGGTCTTTTTGTTGAGCTGCTTCCAGTAGGTGATTTTTTCCGGCTTCGAGACTTGCGCAACACCGAAAATGTTGTGCGAGGGGGAGCCGTAGTGGAATCCGTCCGAGTGTCGGGGGTTGGTCGAATCCTTGATATCGATGCCATCCCACCAGTAAGCACCATTGGAGGGATCATTGCCGCGCTGGGCGAGAGCATCCCGCGCACTCTCCACTGCCGAGCGCATGTTCGGATCTGCATTGATGTCCGCTTCCGAAGCCGCCATGAGTTGGTTGTAACGCTCATTCTTGCCCCGCGCTGCAACGATATAACTGTCCCCGGTCTCCTTGAGCAGGCTGGCGACGTCGGCCAGCCCCCACGCGCGCATACGGTTGGTCACCGTAAAGCAAATGCCGCGGACTTCCTGCGGATTGTTGTCCGTCGAGGCTTCGCCATATCCGATGGCCGCGAGTTTGCGCACCTGTGGCGTGATGAGATCAGGCATTTTGTGTCTCCTTTACCGGCCACGACTCCAGCTCCAGCTCCATGTCAGCGGGGAAGTCAGGCGTGCGATCACCGGATCCCTCGGCCACGACTTCCCCGGCGGACATCACCTTGAAGTGGTGTGGTGCGGGACCACCCTGGTCATCCTTGAATTCAAAAAACTGCACAATTTCCTCCGCCTCGTCAGCAGCACCAGCACCGGCCGCACTGGCGGCTGCCCCTGCGCCTCCTCCCGCCGCGCCTGCCGCTGCGGGGGCGGGCGGCTTGAGCATGGCGACGTTGGCAATGCTCATCACATCTTTCTGCAGCAACTGTGTGGCGCCCTGAGCATCCGTCACGCCTTCGACCACTTCGCCATCGGACAGGGTTATTTTGTACGGCATGTTGGGCATCGCCGACGTCCCGTCGATCTGCTTGAGCATGAAGCGTCGCTGGGTATCGCCGACTTTGAATTTCGGCAGTTCGGCTTCCAGGCTGGTCGCACCGAGCAGGCTGTGCTTGGCCGCTTTGACGATCAGGTTGCCGGGCATGCCCAGTTCGATATTGCCGCCCTTGAGGGTGATGTAGGCCCCGCCACACATCAGGGTGATGTGCTCTTTGGCCGACACCAGCACATGCTGGTTGCTCGCGCTGACTTCCACACTCTGATCCGCCTCCAGGCGGATGTTGTTTTTCTGCGCCTGCAACAGCATTGGGCCCTGGTGGGTGATCTGGCGCATTTCGCCGCTGTGGGCAAACATCCCCAGGTCGCTCCCGGCATTGAGCACAAACTTCTGCCCCGAGGTCTGTTGCTGATTCTGTTGGGCAATGGTGTCGATATGCTCACCCGCTGCCACCGTGATGCTCTTGGGGGATGCCGCCGCAATGCCGGCTTCACCGCTCATGGCAATCGCCGGATTGCCACCGTTGGTCTTGCCCGACTCGTCGTTCGCGCCGTTGCCCAGGTCGCGAACCGCATCGCTGAGGGTTTTCTGCGGTGCCTTGTCATGGCCGACACCCTGGTTGTCCTGGGCGTAGTCCCCCAAGTCCTTGGCCAGTTTCAACGCCGCTTCCAGTACCTGTATGACCGAGCCGCGATTGAGGTGGCCGCCGCTGGCGTTCATTTGCTCCTCGGTACTGAGCAGCAGACCTTTGGCCGCGCGCAGCGCGCCGTGTTCGTCGGTGCGCAACTCGAAACCTTCGCCGCGCGGCTCACCACCGCTCGGCCGCGGATGCGTCAGGTAACCCAGATGCAATGCGGTGCTGCCGTGATCACTCATCAAGGCGGCACTGATCTGCTTGGTAGTGTCGTCAATGCGCAGTTCGTTGGCCCGAGTGCCCTTGTATTCCTTGCTTTTGATGGTACTGAGAATCTTGTGATCGGGCAGTTGGTAAGGCGGCATGTTCGTTGCCCGGTACGTGCGACCGGTAATGATCGGCTGATCGCAGTCGCCGTCCAGGTAATCGACGATGACCTCCTGGCCGATGCGCGGGATCGCCATATGGCCCCAGTCCGCGCCCGCCCAGTTCTGCGCCACGCGCACCCAGCAGGAGCTGAATTCGTTGTTCTTGCCTTCCCGGTCCCATGGGAACTGGACCTTTACCCGACCAAATTCATCCGTGTAGATCTCTTCCCCGTCCGGCCCGGTCACCGTCGCAATTTGCGGCCCGTCGACAATCGGTTTGGGCATCGGCGGGGTGCGCCATTCGGTTTCTTCGCAAACGATCTCTGCGACAAAGTCATAACTCACGCCGACATCGGCACCGGCGGACTCTTCTTCCTGACTGGCGTGCTGGATGCCCTTGTGAGTGATCCTCAGCGAGCGCCACCAGCGATTGAAATCTTCTCGGGGGTGGCCGGTGAGCTGGAAAGAGAAACCCGGGATCAGGCGCGGATCGTCGCCTTCGACAACGGCGATCCGCGCGTCGCCACGGTGCCCCAGCAAGCGATTCTGGGTGAAGGGTTTACCGGCAGCGGTGGCCTTGTAGCGGCCCGGATAGTCATAGCGTTCGTAGTTAGGCGTTTGATGTTGCAAATCATCGCCGGCGAAGTTCTGCTGCTGGTCGAAGGTCGGGCGCTTGAAGGTGTAGTCGCGTTGGGTCTGCTCGGCCGTGCGGACGTTCTCGGTGTAACTGAACGCATAGAGGACGGGTTGCGTGGCATCCGCTGCAGGTTCAGTGGTGTAGAGCACCGGAGCGCCTTGAATACGCTCCTGCACATAGAGTTTGTCGCCCTGGATCAGCGTGTGAGTGCTTTCATTGCATTTGAAGAAATAGAACAAGCCTTCTTCACTGGACAGCCGATCGAACAGGTACAAGTCGGTGTCGCCGACCTGCGTACAGTATTCGCGCGGCAAATGTTCGCTGTTGATGTGTTGCTGATAGTCGAGGATGCCGTGCTCGCTCAACACGGACTTGATGATGTCCGGCACGTTTTTCTGCTGAAAAATACGCCAGTTGGAACTCAGGGCGAGGCGAGCGAGTTGTGGTTCGACAACGGCGCGATAACGCGTGCGGCGAAAGCCGGTTTTGCCTTGTGTGAAGCTGGACACCAGCCCGTGGACATGGCGCACGACCGTGCCGCCCTGCCAGATCGTGAGTAGTGAGGGCTGATCGAGAACCTTGCCGAAATCGATGTTCGGGTTGTGGCTGGCCAACTCGATGCTGAGTCGAAAAGGTTCACAAACGGCTTCCTCCAGCGTGAACTCTACGACCTCGAACTCCATCTGCCCTGACAACACGGAAAACGTGAACTTCAAATCCCTTTGACGCATTGAACTGTTCCTTGGTCAGGTGAGAAAGAGAGTCCGCACATCAACTCTGCAAGACATCCATCACATCGACCAGCAGAGCTGGCCGATGTGTGAAGCGATCAGCCGTAATTAAACGACTGGAGCACGCCAGTCATCGGAACCCGAAGTACCGGATACTTCGTGGGTCCAGGTGATTTTGCGGTAGGTGAACTGCACTTCTTCCAGGTGGGTGAAGTGCGAGTTGCCTGGGTCCTGGCAGTTGTGCATTTTGTTGTTGATGGCGACGATGATCGCGTCTTCCAGTTTGGTGGTGTAGTAGTGCTCTTGGGTACCTTGAGCCGAAGTACGGAACCACTGGATAACGATTTCGCTCATGCGCTCGCCCGAAGTCAGAGCAGCTTGCAGCAGAGGCGAAGCCTTGTCGTAGACCTTGGTGATCACAACTGGCTTGTGAACGCGCTGACCGGTTGGCTGACCGGATTGCGGGTCACGCGGGATGATCACGTCGTGGCTGAAAGCCTGAACCATGACCTGGTCTTCGTGGCCCTCTTGAAAAGTGTTGCCAACCGAGTCGGCGGTAAAAGCGCCGGCAGTGATCAGACCTTGTTTTTCGCCAGTGACCGACATGTACGCTGGTGTTGCCATGGGAATGCTCTCCTTGCTCGAAGTGACACGTTAAACAAGCACTATTGCCTGTCCGTGTAAGTTCTGAGATATCAACTTTCGTGCCAGTGATTCGATAGTCATTTCGGATCAAGGATTTAAGTGAATTACCTCATCCGTGCAGGTTAGTTGGACAGGCAGAACCCGCGAAAAGTGCGCAAGAAGTTGCGCAGTACTGCGCAACTTCTTGCGCACTTGACTACAGCCCTTTGGCTGTAAGGTCTGTAGCGGTTTCAGGGGGTATTTTATTATGAGCAGTTGCGCAACTTCTTGCGCATCATGGCTATATAGTGGCTATTAGAATTACAGGGAAATTCAGGTACTAAAATCTGCAAGTTTTTCCCTTTAAGAGAAGTGTTTTTTTGTGGTGTTCGAGTTATCTCCAGCAACCGATTTTTGCCGAGAGCTGCCAACGTTAAACGTAGCAGTCGGCAGAAAACAGGCGCCGGTGTGGATGAGTGATCCAGATCGTCGGACGTCCAGCTCGTCAGTACGTCGGCATAGAGACGACCTATGAGCTGGATTGTTAAACCGTATTTCCTTAATCTTGCCCCCCTCGATACGCTGCACCCAACTTTTTACAGGACTGTCGAGCTCACGCCTTCCCCAAGGTTATCCACAGTCCTTTTTTATTCCCGCCGGCAGTCCGGCGTTCCGCGCCAGTTTATTCGGCCCGGTCAACAGGAGCAGGTCATGTCTGAAGTCCGTCATTCGCGAGTGATTATTCTGGGTTCCGGCCCTGCCGGTTACAGCGCTGCGGTGTATGCCGCGCGTGCCAACCTCAAGCCGCTGCTGATCACCGGCATGCAGGCTGGCGGTCAGTTGACCACCACCACCGAAGTCGACAACTGGCCAGGCGACGTCCATGGCCTGACCGGTCCTGCGCTGATGGAGCGGATGCGCGAGCACGCCGAGCGCTTTGAAACCGAGATCGTTTTCGATCACATCAATGCCGTGGACTTCGCCGCCAAGCCTTACACCCTGACCGGCGACAGCGCGACCTACACCTGCGACGCCCTGATCATCGCCACCGGCGCCAGCGCTCGCTACCTGGGCCTGCCTTCGGAAGAAGCGTTCATGGGCAAAGGCGTTTCCGCCTGCGCGACCTGCGACGGTTTCTTCTACCGCAACAAGCCTGTGGCAGTGGTCGGCGGCGGCAACACCGCTGTTGAAGAAGCGCTGTACCTGGCCAACATCGCCAGCACTGTGACCCTGATCCACCGTCGCGAAACCTTCCGCGCCGAGAAGATCCTGATCGACAAGCTCAACGCTCGTGTGGCCGAAGGCAAGATCATCCTCAAGTTGAACGCCAACCTCGACGAAGTCCTCGGCGACAACATGGGCGTGACCGGTGCGCGCCTGAAGAACAACGACGGCAGCTTCGACGAAATCACCGTCGACGGCGTGTTCATCGCAATCGGCCACACTCCGAACACTTCGCTGTTCGAAGGCCAGCTGACCCTGAAAGACGGTTATCTGGTGGTGCAGGGCGGCCGTGACGGCAACGCGACTGCAACCAGCGTCGAAGGTATCTTCGCCGCCGGTGACGTGGCTGACCACGTTTACCGCCAGGCCATCACCTCGGCCGGCGCCGGCTGCATGGCGGCACTGGATACCGAGCGGTACCTGGACGGTCTGCAGAACGCTTCGTTCTAAGATCGCAGGCATAAAAAAACCGGCCGATTGGCCGGTTTTTTTATGCCCGAGTTTCAGGTTCAACACAGTTCCAATGTGGGAGCGAGCCTGCTCGCGAATGCGCTGTTTCAGTCGACATCAATGTCGAATGTCAGTCCGTATTCGCGAGCAGGCTCGCTCCCACAGGAATTGGGTTTGCAGCTGAAATTAGCGGCGGGTCAGCGGTTGTCCGGTGAATTTCACGCCAGCCAGACCGTGCTGGATCAACGCACGAATGTTGCCGTGATCGCTGCCCTCAGGCGTCGCCACTACCGAACGGTAATGTTCGCCAAATGCCAGCAGCGCTTCTTCATCGTTCAGCCCTTCCAGCAACGCCAGACCCAGGGTCTTGCACGAACCTTCGTTCTGCCCGGCCGCGTTTTCCACGCCACCGTTATTGAATGCCTGAGGCTGATAGTCGTAACTGGCGGCAATGAACGCGAGGGTGTCGGCGAAGGCATGCTCGCCGCTTTTCAGGCTGGCGCGCAGGGTGTTCAGGTCACTCATGGGTTTTTCCTTTGGCAAACGCCGCTTGCTGATCGGCGCTGGCTTCTTGCTGATATTGGGCTTTCCACTCGGCGTACGGCATGCCGTAAACCACTTCGCGGGCGTCGTCGAGGCTGACCTCGATCTGGCGCTCGTCGGCTTCGGCCTTGTACCACTTCGACAGGCAGTTGCGGCAGAACCCGGCGAGGTTCATCAGGTCGATGTTCTGCACGTCCTTGCGGCTGTCCAGGTGGGCGACCAGCCGGCGGAAGGCGGCGGCTTCGAGTTCGAGGCGTTGTTGCTCGGTCATGGGAGTCTCTGCGAGACAGCTTCAAGCGACGAGCTTCAAGCTGCAAGATGGGTGGCGGTGACAGGAAGTTTACAGCTTGCCGCTTGAAGCTTGAAGCTAGCGGCTCGCTGCAAGCGTTATTGACACCGATTCGGCAAACCGCAGCGCATGCGGCTTGTCGACTTCGACCTCGGCGTACAGCACCGAGCCGTTGCTCATCACCAGATCGAGCAATTCCTGAGTCAGCCGTTCGAGCAGCGCGAAACGGTTGCCCTCAACGTGAGCGATGATCGCTTTGGTGATGGTGCGGTAATTCAGCGCGTGGTCGATGTCGTTGTCACGCACCGCTTCCTGCGCGGCATACAGAATGGTCAGGTTGATCAACACATCCTGCTTGTTGAGGATCTCGTCCTCGTTGATCCCGATAAAGGTGCGCAAGCGCAGATCCTTGACCCGGATGCGCGCCATTCCCGGTTGAAGTTGTGACATTTACTTGCTCCGTCCAATCAATTGCAGGAACTCCTGGCGGGTGTTGCTCGACTCGCGAAAGGCGCCAAGCATGACCGAGGTGTTCATGGTCGAATTCTGTTTCTCGACACCGCGCATCATCATGCACATGTGCCGGGCCTCGATGACCACCGCGACGCCGGCGGCATCGGTGACCTGTTGCACCGCATCGGCAATCTGCCGGGTAAGGTTTTCCTGAATCTGCAGGCGCCGGGCGAACATGTCCACCAGTCGCGCGATCTTCGACAGCCCCAGCACCTTGCCCGTCGGAATATAAGCCACATGGGCCTTGCCGATGAAGGGCAGCAGGTGATGTTCGCACAACGAGTACAACTCGATGTCGGCGACGATGATCATCTCGTCGCTGTCCGAGGCAAACAGCGCGCCATTGACGATCTCATCGACGCTCTGTTCGTAACCGTGACACAGGTACTGCATGGCCTTGGCCGCACGCGTCGGCGTGTCGAGCAAACCTTCGCGGTCGGGGTTTTCACCGAGGCCGATGAGGATTTCGCGGTAATTCTCGGGCAGGGAGCGGGTCATGGAACATCCTCATAGGCAGGCTTATTTGACGTGCCTTCCGCCGTTGACGGTCAGGGTCGTACCGGTGACATACGGGTTGTCGAGCAGATAGCGCAGGCTCTGGTAGATCACTTCGCTGCCGGGCTCGATGCCCAGCGCGGATTTGGCCAGCGCCTTGGCACGGTACGCCGCGTCGTCGTCGGGGTTGAACAATAACAGGGCGGGCGCGATGCCGTTGACCTTGATCGCCGGGGCATAGCGGGCGGCAAAAGACAGGGTCAGGCTGTCGAGCCCCGCTTTGCTGGCGCAATAGCCGATGTGCTTGCTGCTGCCTTTGCGGGTGACATCGTCGCTGATATGGATGATGTCTGCGGGCGTCGATTGCCTGAGCAAGTCGGCGCAATGCAGGTTGATCAGATAGGGCGCGAGCATGTGGAGGTTGAACATCCGGCTGAACGCTTCGGCTTCGCTGTCCGGGGTTTCCGCCAGCCATTCGGAGGCGTTGTGCACGATTGCCCGCAGGCTGTCGGTGTGGGTTTGCAGTTCGGTGATGAAGGCGAGAATCCCGGCTTCGCTGGAGAAGTCCGCGAACAGCCCAATGGCGCCCAGCCCCCGCAGCGTTTGTACGCCGGGACGTTCGCTGCGGTAAGTGAAAATGACGCGGTGGCCGTCTTCGAGCAAACGCTGTGCGCAGTGCAGACCGACACGCTGGCCGGCACCGGTGATGAGGATCGGGGCGGAAGTTGGGCTCATGAACGGCTCGCGTCGCGGTGGGAGCAAAAACTATAACAGCGACACGGGTTGCTCTCCTATCGCAGAACGGGTGTGGTGTCGTGTGCTTATGTGGGAGCGAGCTTGCTCGCGAATGCGATGTGCCATTCAACATTATTGCGACTGACACACTGCTTTTCGCGAGCAAGCTCGCTCCCACAGCAAATTAATGGTTTTGAGAGACCGGTTCCGCAGGCAGCGGCCGCACCGGCGTGCTGTTCAGCCAGTTAGCCAGCAATCGCGTCGACAGCGGAATAAAGAAATAAACCATCAGCGGCGTCAGGCATGCCGTGCTGATCAACACGCGCGGCAACAGACTCATTTCAGCCAGCAGCGGGCCAAGGACAAAGTTGAACAGCAGCGACACCGGGAAGAACGCCAGCCAGATCGCCACAGCCTGTTTCCAGCGCGGCGGACGCTGACCGATGACGTTGGCGCCGAACCAGCCTTCAATGCCACTGACGCGGTGCTCCTTCGGATGGGCAAACAGATCGGAACCGCGATCCAGCCAGGCGGTACGCGAGGCCGAGTGCTCCCACGCATGCAAGGTCTGCTCATCGACAAAACGGAAAATGATTTGAAACTCGTTATCGCCGGGCGGTGGCGCGAGTACACCGGAGCCGAGATATCCGGGAAAGTCGGTAGCCAGTTGTTCGCCTTCACGTAGCCAGGCGATCAGATCCTGATAGCGGCCATCGGCGACGCGACGCGCAACCATCAGCGTGACGGGGGAAGTAGACATTGTGTATCTCCGTATTTCGATTGCGTCACTCCGGGTAGGAGCTTCGCCTGACGCAGGCCGGGGTGGAGGCCTGCGTTTTTTAGCAAGCAAGGATTATTCCCGATTTTGATGATTAAACCAGTGACTTTCGTCGCATATGATCGCTTGAACCTAAATAGGGCATCGAGAGTAGAATGGGATCCAAAATCCACAAGGACGTAGATCGCACAATGCCTGTCATGACGGACATAAGCCCTGCTTCGCAGGCATCTGTTGCGCTCGAGCGCGAAGATTTGTTTCCCATACGTGAAGTCTCACGGCTGACTGGCGTCAACCCGGTCACGCTACGTGCGTGGGAGCGACGTTATGGTTTGATTCAGCCAACACGCACCGAAAGTGGGCATCGGTTGTATTCAATGACCGAAATCGAGCGCGTTCGCAGCATCGTCGAGTGGATCGATCGAGGCGTGGCGGTCAGCAAAGTCGGCAAGATCCTGGCGAAGACCGAGCCATTGAAAGTATTGGCGCACTTCATTCCCGATGATCTGGTGCAGGCGGATTACCAGCAATGGCAGCTTCAGGTGCAGCGGGCGGTGAGCGCTTTCGACGATGCCGAACTGGACCGGGTCTACGGTCAGATCTTTTCCTCGTACGCGTTGCCCGTGGTGTTTCAGGACATTCTGATGCCGCTGTGGCGGCAACTGCTGCAGCGTAAGGATGCTTTCGGGCAAACCAGTGAATGGCTGTTTCTCGACGGTTATCTGCGCACGCGGGCGTTGCAGAGAATCATCGCACTGCGTGGCGCGCAACCGCGCAAGATCATCGTCAGCGCCCTGGCTGGCCAGTGTCGGGAACTGGAGCTGCTGGTCGCGGCACTGTTTCTCAGCAGCAGTGATTCGGGTGTGCGGGTGTTGACCAGCGGACAACCGTTCGACGAACTGACCCTGGTGTGCGAAAAGATCAAACCGCACGCTTTGGTGCTGTTTTCCAATCACGCACCGGCTCCGGAATTGCCGCGGCGCCTGAACCGGTTGGCCTTGAGTCTCGATTGTCAGTTGTTGCTGGCGGGGGATGCCTCCGACCTTGCGCAGGAGAGCCTGGCGGGAACGTCGATCGGATGCATTGGCAACGAAGGGGCGACGATGCGTCAGCGTCTGAAACAGATGCTGGCGGGCAAGCTCGACACCTGAAAATCAGGTGTGCAGGGCAGGGTGCGTCAAGCGATGTTGTTGCAGGATGAACTGGCGCAAACGCTCGGTTTCATCCGCATCGGTCTGGCTGAGTTCGTAAGCGTAGAAACCGCTTTCGGTTTCCCGCTCGAAATTCCCGCGTAGCGAAATTCGCTCATAACCGGAAGGGCTGAACCACAGCGCGAAATGTTTGGGCGGCTTGGTCTTGTTGCGCATTTCCAGCAGTACGCCTTTATGCGAAACCTCGTGCACCCACATTGTGCCCGGTTGACCCTTGGCGTTTTCCAGTGCCACGGGTTCTTCGAGTGTCAGTCGCCATGGGCGCACCATCGGGCCATCTTCGTAAATGCTCGGTACGCCGAGGCGCAAATGCAGCGCATGAAACTCGTCTTCCACCAGGTGCAGCGGAAAGGTCATTTGCTGATTTTCGAAGTTGGCCTGAATGGTGACTTGCTCGTGAGCGGCCAGGCGCGTGAGCAAGTCACGGATCTGCGAACCACCATTAACCAGCAGACTCGACGTCGCATCCCGCACGTTCAATTGCGGGTTGTGCTGCATGGTCTGGATAAAATCCAGCTCATCCTGGGTCAGGAGGGCGTCGCGTTGCATGGTTGGCTCGTAAGAAGTAGTTACAAAGTCATTGGTGATTGTAGTTAATGACAATTAGTTCGCTGTTTTGTTTTCGCCGTTCGTCGCTTTCAACGTCGCGAGCTCGGTTTGCAGGGCGGCGACTTGCGCTTCCAGCTGCGCAACCCTTTGCTGAGCCTTGACCTGAACCGTCACATCCTTTTGCACACCGACGAAATACGTCTGCCCGTCATCGGCGTTTTTCACCGTCGATAGCGACAGCTCATTCCAGAACGGGGTGCCGTCCTTGCGATAGTTGCGCAGGATTTCCCGACATGAGCCGCCATCGCGCAGCGTGTCGCGAATCAGCGTCAGATTTTCCTGATCACGGTCTCCAGACTGCAGAAAACGGCAGTCCTGATAAAGAATTTCCTCACTGGTGTAGCCGGTCAGACGTTCGAAAGCCGGGTTGACGTAAATCAGGATGTTGTCCTGTTCACCTTCCTTCTCGGCAACCACGATCCCGTCATTCGACGCGTTGATCACCATTTGCAGCAGACTGGCGTTGATCATCCTTGAATCCTTTCAGCGTTGTCAGTGGCAGGCATTCTAAAAGAACGGTAAAGGCTGTCTATAGGCCATCAGCGCTGATTGCGAGGCAATCGCAACTTCACCGCCCGGGGCTGTTACTATCGCCGCTCTTTTTTTCAGTTTCAGGATCAGATTGATGAAAGTCGCCATCCTCTCCGGTTCGGTCTACGGCGCAGCCGAAGATGTCGCCCGCCATGCCCAGAACCTGCTGAAAGACGCTGGCTTTGAAACGTTCTACAACTCGCGCGCCAATCTGGCCGACATCCAGTCTTTCGGCCCGGAAGCCTTTCTGGCAGTGACCTCGACCACCGGCATGGGCGAGTTGCCGGACAACCTGCAACCGCTGTACTCGGCCATTCGTGATCAGTTGCCGGCAGCCTGGCGTGGTTTGCCGGGCGCGGTGATCGCCTTGGGCGACGCGAGCTACGGCGATACCTTTTGCGGCGGTGGTGAGCAAATGCGTGAGCTGTTCGCCGAACTTGGCCTGCGTGAGGTTCAGGAAATGCTGCGCATCGACGCCAGCGAAAGCGTGACGCCGGATACTGACGCAGAACCTTGGCTGGCCGAACTTGTCAGCGTACTCAAGGGCTGATGCCGCGCTCGCGCAACAGTGCCAGCCAGGCCTGCGCCGCTTTCGACAGATAGGCGCCCCGACGCCAGATAAACGCAATGTCCCAGCGCAGGTAATCCGGCGCTCGCAAGGTCAGGCGTACCACGCCTGGCCGCACCAGACCGCGCGCGACCACGCTGGGTAACAACACCACGCCTTGCCCGGCCGCCACCAGTGCCGCGAGAAAGTCTGCCTGACCGCTACGCCCGCCTTCCTTCGGTGTAAAACCCATCTGCTGACAGGCCTGCAGCAAGCGGTCATTGAGCACGAAACTGCGCTGATACAGCAGGAACGGCGTATCGGCCAACTCCTCCAGCCCAATCTCTCCACGATCTGCCAATGGATGATCCACCGGCAGCAGGGCGTCGAGTTTCTCATCACAAAACGGCTGGCAGTCGAACTGCGGATCCTTCGGCAACAAGCTGCCCCCAAGCTCGAGTTCGCCACTCAGCACCGCTTGCTCGATGTTGCGGCTGCCGCCCTCCAGCAACTGAATGCTGATGTTCGGATAGCGCCGTCGATACTCGGCAAACAGCCCGGCAAACAGCGCATCGCTGCCCAACAGGGGCAGGCCGAGGCGCAACTCGCCACGCGCCAGTTGACTGAGATCGTCCAGCTCACTGAGCAACTCGTTGCGTAATCGCAGCATCCCTTCGGCCCTTTGCAGCACCACGCTGCCGGCGGCGGTCAGGCGCAGCTGTGAGCCAAGCCGTTCGAGCAGGGGCGTGCCGAGGCTCTGCTCCAGTTGTGCGACTTGTTTGCTTACCGCCGACTGACTGATGTGCAAGGTTTTCGCCGCTTGGGTAAAGCCGCCCTGATGCATGACTTCGACAAAACTGCGCAACTGTTTGAATTCCATGACCTGATTCCATTTTGGAATGGCTGTGAGTCTAACAATTCGCTTCTGGGATGGTAGGTCGATTCGTAAAATAGGCGTCTGTAAGGAGCCAAAATCATGAAAGCCGCGAACCTCAAACACCTTTCCCGTCTATTCGCCGAACTGGCCGTGTTGCTCGGTCTCTACCTGCTCGGCTGCCAACTCGCCGTCTGGCTGGCCCTGCCGATTCCCGGCGGAGTGATCGGCATGGCGCTGTTGCTGCTGGCGTTTGCCTTTGACTGGGTCAAACCGGCGGCGTTGCAGTTGGGCGCAGGATTGCTGATGGCCGAGATGCTGCTGTTTTTCATCCCGGCGCTGATGAGCCTGCTCGACTATGGCGCGTTGTTGCGCAATGACGGCTGGCGGATTCTGCTGGTGATCGCCGCCAGCACACTGATGGTGATGCTGGTGACCGCGTTCACCGTGGAATTGGCCGTGCGTATGAGGCGTTCCCATGAAGCTTGAACTGATGCCGATGTTCTGGCTCGCCTTCACACTGCTGGCCTACCTGTTCAGCCGCTGGATTTATCGCCGCACCGGGCGTTACCTGCTGTCGCCGCTGATTCTGGTGCCGGCACTGCTGCTGGCGCTCGCCGTGCCGCTGCACACCGCCTACGCCGAATACTCCAGCAACACCCATTGGCTGATGCTGGTGCTGGGCCCGGTCACTGTCGCGTTCGCCGTGCCGATCTGGCAGCAGCGGCGCCTGTTGGTGCGGCACTGGTCGGCGTTGCTGCTGGGCATGGTCGCCGGCAGTGCGGCATCGATTGCCACTTCGTTCGGCTTGGCCAAGGCACTGGCACTCGATAGCTCGGTGACGATGTCCCTGGTGCCGCGCTCGATCACCACACCGTTCGCCATGCCGCTGGCGCAGGATCTGGGGGGCGTACCGGAATTGACGGCGGTGTTTGTGATGTTCACCGGGGTGTTCGGCGCGATGCTCGGCGGCGTGCTCTTGAAGTGGTTGCCGTTGCGCAGTGCCTTGGCGCGTGGAGCCCTGTTCGGGGTCGGCGCGCACGGCGCCGGGGTCAGTCGCGCCCATGAAGTGGGCGGCGAGGAAGGCTCCGTGGCGGGGCTGGTTATGGTGTTGACCGGCTTGCTCAATCTGTTCGCCGCACCTTTGTTGGCGTCGTTGCTTTGACATGGATCCAAGGTGTTTGCATGGCTGACCCGCTCAGTCATCAAGCTGGCTGGCAATGCAACTACGTGATCGGCCTGGCCTGACTAGACTGCTGACACGAGCAAAACAATAAGAACGCAGAGGTGCATACAGTGAGCGTAGCCCCCGTCCAGTCGTCCCTTAATGTCAAAGAGCAGGTCAGCGCCGCCGAGTGGCAGACCCGCGTCGATCTCGCCGCTTGTTATCGTCTGGTCGCGCTGCATGGCTGGGACGATCTGATCTTCACGCACATTTCCGCCAAGGTGCCGGGCACCGAAGATTTCCTGATCAATCCGTTCGGCCTGATGTTCCATGAGATCACCGCGTCGAGCCTGGTCAAAGTCGATCAGGCCGGCAACAAACTCATGGGCAGCCCTTACGAGATCAACCCCGCCGGTTACACCATCCACAGCGCCGTGCATGAAGTACGACATGACGTGGTGTGCGTGCTGCACACGCACACGGCCTCCGGTGTTGCCGTTTCGGCGCAGAAACAAGGCGTGTTGCCGATCAGCCAGCAATCGCTGTTCGTGCTGTCGAGCCTGGCTTATCACGCTTATGAAGGTGTGGCGTTGAATCACGAAGAGAAAGCGCGGTTGCAGGCCGACCTTGGCGAGAGCAATTTTCTCATGCTGCACAACCACGGTCTGCTGACCTGTGGCGGCACCATCGCCGATACCTTTTTGATGATGTTCACCTTCCAGCGTGCCTGTGACATTCAAGTCATGGCGCAGACCGGCGGCGCTGAACTCATCGCCATCGAACCGCAAATTCTGGCAGGCGCCAAGGCGATGATCGCCGGCGTCACCAAAAGTGCTCAAGGCATGGGGGGCGCGCTGGCCTGGCCGGCGTTGCTGCGCAAACTCGATAAACAAGACCCGGGATATAAACTCTAATGCCTCTTGCCGAGATTCCTCTGTGTGTCTGGCGTAAACGCAGCCAGACGTTTGTCTTTCGTGGCCAGCCGATCCGTTACTGGACGGCGGGGCAGGGTGAGCCACTGCTGCTGATTCATGGCTTTCCGACCGCCAGTTGGGATTGGCATTACTTGTGGCAACCACTGGCCCAGCGTTATCGGGTGATCGCCTGTGACATGCTCGGTTTCGGTGATTCGGCCAAACCGCTGAATCACACTTACAGCCTTCTCGAGCAGGCGGATCTGCAACAGGCGTTGCTCGCCCATTTGCAGGTCGAGCCACCGGTGCACATTCTTGCCCACGACTATGGCGACAGCGTTGCGCAGGAATTGCTGGCACGGCATTACGACGGTCAGATCGAAGTCGCCAGTTGCGTGTTTCTCAACGGCGGGCTGTTCCCGGAAACCCATCGTCCGGTGCTGATGCAAAAACTGTTGCTGAGCCCGTTGGGCTGGATGATTGGCCGTGCGTTTACCCGCGATGCGCTGGTCAAAAGCTTCCGCCAGATCTTCGGCCCACAGACCCGTCCGAGTGAAAGTGAACTGGATGATTTCTGGAGCCTGATCGACAGCAATCGCGGGCCCCGGATCATGCACAAATTGATCAGCTACATTCCCGAACGACGCGTGCAGCGTGATCGCTGGGTGGCCGCTATGCAGCGCGGTGAAGTGCCGTTGCGGGTGATTGATGGCGAAGTCGATCCGATCTCCGGGGCGCACATGGTTGAACGTTATCGCGAGTTGATTCCCGACGCGGACACCGTGTTGTTGCCGGGCATCGGCCACTATCCGCAGACCGAGGCGCCGGGGCAGGTGCTCAAGCATTACCTGGCGTTTCGTGATCGCTTCGCACTGCCGCCGCGCCGAGTGGCGTGCTCCTGACGATCAAATGTTCCGCCGCTCCGACATTTGGCCGGGTGAACTTTTTTGGCGAGGGAGCTTGCTCCCGCTGGGGCGCGAAGCGGCCCTTGATTCTGTGATCAGGTTCTTACAGGAAAACCGCGAGTAACGTTTTACGACTGCAGCGCAGCCGAGCGGGAGCAAGCTCCCTCGCCACAAAAACTCATATGGCCTTCACTATCCCCCCACCTTATCGCGCACCATTCACCCCCAGCCGTGTTCGTTGTGAGCAAAAGCTGCGTGCCTGACACTCGGGATCACTGTCCCTTTGGCCTGCTGGAGTTGCTGCGATGAATGAGTCTGTGCATTTCGAAGATAAAGTCGTGATCGTCACCGGCGCCGGTGGTGGCCTCGGCCGGGCTCACGCACTGCTGTTCGCCAGACAGGGCGCCAGAGTGCTGGTCAACGACCTCGGTGGCTCCACCCAGGGCGAAGGCGCCAACGCCTCTGCTGCCGACCGCGTAGTGGCAGAAATTCGCGAGGCTGGCGGTATCGCCGAAGCCAACCACGACTCGGTCACCGACGGCGACAAACTGGTACAGAACGCCCTCGACGTCTTCGGCCGTGTCGACGTCGTGGTCAACAACGCCGGGATTCTGCGCGACAAGACCTTCCACAAAATGGACGACGCCGACTGGGATCTGGTTTACCGCGTCCACGTCGAAGGCGCCTACAAAGTCACCCGCGCCGCCTGGCCGCACCTGCGCGAACAAAACTACGGCCGGGTGATCTTCACCGCCTCGACCTCGGGCATCTACGGCAACTTCGGCCAGTCCAACTACGGCATGGCCAAACTTGGCCTCTACGGTTTGACCCGCACCCTGGCCATCGAAGGACGCAAGAACAACATCCTGGTCAACGCCATTGCACCGACTGGCGGCACGCGCATGACCGAAGGTCTGATCCCGCCGCAAGTGTTCGAGCAACTGAAGCCGGAACTGGTCAGCCCGTTGGTGGTGTATCTGGCAAGCGAACAATGCCAGGAGACTTCCGGGTTGTTTGAAGTCGGCGGCGGCTGGATGGGCAAGGTGCGTTGGGAACGCAGCCTCGGTGCCGGGTTTGATCCACGGGTGGGTTTCTCGCCGGAAGATGTTGCGGCGCATTGGCAGCAGATCTGCGACTTTGAAGGGGCAGCGCACCCGAAGGACAACATTGAGGCGTTGAAGGAGATGATGGCGAATTTGCAGAAGTATTCGCTTTAGGTGACGTTTGAGCCTCGCTGCGTTCTGAATGCGGCGAGGCTTCTTCTATTACTCACGCATTCAAATGCTTTCAGTTCCTGCTTTTTCGAAGCGTCAATTGCCTCGGCGGTATAGCGCAATGCCTCGTCGTTGCTCAGTTTGAAGTCTTCAAGTGTGGCCGTATGGAGGTTATTCCAAAGGGACGGATTACTCTTGGGAATGTAGTCGTCAGCGAACCCCTGCGCTCTGAATCGCTCCATCATTCGAAGTGACCTACATCAGCTTTCGAACGGACATATCTGCATCGTTCGTGAGTAATGAGCTGCTTAGTTGTATGAATAATCGTGAGCGCGATTTGATCGCTTGGGATTGGAAGATCAAAAAGAGATTTCCTACAGATAGGAGCATTTTCCCGACGATTACAAGTGAGACGGGTAAAACGGCGCCCATAAAAAAGGCCGCTGCAAACGCAGCGGCCAAGGTAAGACGTTGGATCAAGGAGCTACAAATCAACGTCAGTGAACACCAGGGTGATAAACCGAAATATTCGATTCATCTGAAATTTTTCAGCAATGGCCTGAATTGCTCGAAGGTCTGTGCATCATGCTTTACGGCGTGTCCCGTGAAAGCCCGCTCAGAATACGGTTTCAAGCCTGTAGGAAAAATACCGATTCCAGACATGCACTGTTACGGGGCATGCAACAGTCATCCTGCATCAACGGCCTCATGCGCTTGATTGATGATCCTCCATCCAGCCGATCCATAGCCCACGCAAAGCCCCGGTCCGCAAGGGCATTCATCCTTTCGGGCGACAATGCGAATACCTCCTTGGTGCGCTTATCGACCCCGTCGTGCGGCAGTAGGGTGGGGCCTTCTGTCACTCACCGGGGAAGACGCATGACAACAAAAACAATGCGCGCCATCTTCACACCGCAGGCGCTGGCAGCCGCGGTGGCTCTGGGTTGCTGCGCTCAGGCGCAAGCAGTTGCGTTCAACATTGGCGAAATCGAGGGCACGTTCGATTCGTCGCTGTCGGTCGGCGCGAGTTGGGGGATGCGCGATGCCGACAAGTCGCTGGTCGGCACGGTCAACGGTGGTACCGGGCAATCCTCGACCGGTGATGACGGACGCCTGAACTTCAAGAAGGGCGAAACCTTCTCGAAAATCGTCAAAGGCATCCACGACCTCGAGTTGAAGTACGGCGATACCGGCGTGTTTGTCCGTGGCAAGTATTGGTACGACTTCGAACTCAAGGACGAAGACCGCGAGTTCAAACCGATCAGCGACAAGGGCCGCAAGGAAGGTGCGAAGTCCTCCGGCGCGCAGATTCTCGATGCCTTCGTCTATCACAACTACTCCATCGCCGATTTGCCGGGCACCGTACGCGCGGGCAAACAGGTGGTGAGTTGGGGCGAAAGTACCTTCATCGGCAACTCGATCAACAGCATCAACCCGATCGACGTTTCGGCGTTTCGTCGACCCGGTGCGGAGATCAAGGAAGGCCTGATTCCGGTGAACATGTTGTTCGGCTCGCAAGGCCTCACCGATCAACTCACTGTTGAAGGCTTCTATCAATTGGAGTGGGACCAGACCGTTCTCGATAACTGCGGCACCTTCTTCGGCGTCGACGTTGCAGCGGACGGTTGCAACAACGGTTACACCGTCGGCAACCCGGCGATTGCGCCGCTGGTGCCATTGACCACTGCGTTTGGCCAAGGCATCCAAGTGACCCGCGAAGGCGTGGTCATCCCCCGTGGCGGCGACCGCGATGCGCGGGATTCCGGGCAGTGGGGCACGGCGTTGCGCTGGCTCGGCGACGATACCGAATACGGCCTGTACTTCATGAATTACCACAGCCGCACGCCGACGGTGGGCACCACCACGGCAGGGCTTTCGACCCTCGCGGCATTGCCGGGCATGGTCGGCATTGCCAACGGCTTGGCACCCGGCAGCGGTTCGGGCCTGGCGCAAAGCGTGATGCTTGGGCGCGGTGGGTATTACTTGGAATACCCCGAAGACATTCGCCTGTACGGCGCGAGCTTCTCCACCACCCTGCCCACCGGCACTGCATGGACCGGCGAGATCAGCTACCGCCCCAATGCTCCGGTGCAGGTCAACACCAACGACCTGACGCTGGCGCTGCTCAACCCGATTGCCGGCGGTACGGCGTCGCCGATCGCGACAACTCCGGGTTCCGACAACAAAGGTTATCGACGCAAAGAGGTCACGCAAATCCAGAGCACCCTCACGCACTTCTTCGATCAGGTGTGGGGCGCCCAACGACTGACGTTGGTTGGCGAAGCCGCGGTGGTACGGGTCGGTGGTCTGGAGTCGCGCAGCAAGCTGCGTTATGGCCGTGACTCGGTGTACGGCCAGTACGGTTTCGGTGGCGACACTGACGGTTTTGTCACCTCGACCTCGTGGGGCTACCGCGCCCGGGCGATTCTCGATTACGCCAACGTGATCGGCGGGATCAACCTCAAACCCAACCTGTCGTGGTCGCACGACGTCGCCGGTTACGGCCCCAATGGCCTGTTCAACGAAGGCGCGAAAGCGATCAGCGTCGGCGTCGATGCCGACTACCGCAACACCTATACCGCGAGCCTCAGCTACACCGACTTTTTCGGCGGCGACTACAACGTCCTCGAAGACCGTGACTTCGTCGCCCTGAGCTTCGGCGTGAACTTCTGATCTGCCCGAGAAGGATGAAAGCAATGCGCAAAATGATTCTGCAATGCGGTGTGCTGGCCCTGAGTCTGTTGGCGGCCAACGTGATGGCGGCGGTGTCGCCGGATGAGGCAAACAAACTCGGCACCAGCCTGACCCCGCTCGGCGCCGAGAAGGCCGGCAACGCGGACGGTTCTATTCCGGCCTGGACCGGTGGCATCCCGAAAAACGCCGGAGCGGTGGACAGCAAAGGCTTCCTGGCTGACCCGTTCGCCAATGAAAAACCGCTGTTCACCATCACTGCGGCCAATGTCGATCAGTACAAGAGCAAACTCTCCGACGGCCAGGTGGCGATGTTCAAACGCTACCCGCAAACCTACAAGATCCCGGTCTATCCAACCCACCGCACCGTCGCCGTGCCAGCGGAAATCTACGAGTCGGCCAAGCGCAGCGCGCTCAATGTCACCAGTATCAATGACGGCAACGGCCTGGCCAATTTCACCGGCAATCGCTATTACGCTTTCCCGATTCCGAAGAACGGCGTGGAGGTATTGTGGAACCACATCACTCGTTACCACGGCGGTAATCTGCGCCGCATCATTACCCAGGTAACGCCGCAGACCAATGGCAGCTACACGCCGATTCGCTTCGAAGAAGAAATCGCCGTGCCGCAATTGATGAAGGACCTCGATCCGGAAAAAGCCGCCAACGTGCTGACCTTCTTCAAGCAATCGGTCACCGCGCCGGCGCGTCTGGCCGGTAACGTGCTGCTGGTGCACGAGACCCTCGATCAAGTAAAGGAACCGCGTCTGGCGTGGATCTACAACGCCGGTCAGCGACGGGTTCGGCGTGCCCCGCAAGTGGCGTATGACGGGCCGGGCACGGCGGCGGATGGCCTGCGCACCTCGGACAACTTCGACATGTTCTCCGGAGCCCCGGATCGCTACGACTGGAAACTGGTCGGCAAAAAGGAAATGTACATTCCGTACAACAGCTACAAACTCGATTCGCCGAAACTCAAGTACGACGACATCGTCAAGGCTGGCCACATCAACCAGGACCTGACCCGCTATGAACTGCACCGGGTCTGGGAGGTGATCGGCACGGTCAAACCGAGCGAGCGGCACATCTACGCCAAGCGCCACATGTACATCGACGAAGACAGCTGGCAGGTCGCACTGGCGGACCATTACGACGGTCGCGGGCAACTGTGGCGCGTCGCCGAAGGTCACGCGCAGTACTACTACGATCACCAGGCGCAGGCCTACACCCTCGAAGCGCTCTACGACATCATCGCCGGCCGCTACATTGCCTTGGGGATGAAGAACGAAGAGAAGCACAGTTTCGAGTTCGGCTTCGAAGCCAAGGCTGCCGACTACACACCATCGGCCCTGCGCGCAGAGGGTGTGCGGTAACGGATCAGATACATCAGCCGTACAAAAGGCGACCGCATGGTCGCCTTTTTTATGGCCGCCAATCAGCGTGCTGAATACTCGTCAACAAGCTGCCGGGAGAGGGCTAGGGTGAGCCCACAACTATAAAAAGGCTCGCCCGATGACTGCCATGACGCCGTGTCTGGATCGCCCCGGATTCTTGCCCAGACTGTCCTCCCATCACCAACCCCGCGCACGGTTGAGCGAGCCATTGCTTGAATCGATGGCGCGGGTCAGGCTGATCTGCGCACCTGCGGGCAGCGGCAAGAGTGCGCTGCTTGCCGAGTGCCTGCTGCAGGCGCCGCAACACTGCGAAGTCTGCTGGTTGCCGCTGGCGGGGGCGGCATTGGGTGTCAGCGAATTTTGTCTGCGCCTGGCGCAGGCGTTGGGGCTGGCCGATACAACGGAGTCCGCTCTGGTCGCGGCGCTGAGTCGCTGGTCGAGGCCTACCTGGCTGTTTATCGATGACTACTGCCGGTTGCCCGATTGCGCGCTGGATGCATTGCTTGATCGCTTGCTGACGGTCAGCAGCCCGGCCTTGATCTGGTGGATCGGCACGCGTCGACGCCCGCCATGCAACTGGCCTCGTCTACTGCTCGATGACGAGTTGTACGAGTGCGAAAGCTCGACCCTGGCGTTCACCGAGGACGAGGTCGCCTTGGCCTTGCGGCACTTGTCCTCTGAGCAGGCCCATAGTGTGGCTGCACGCATCGTTCAGCGCACGGGCGGTTGGTGTGCGGGTGTGCGCATGGCACTGCTGCAAAAGTGCGATTGGTCGCAAGGCAATCAGCCACAGCAACGGGTGGACAGGCTGCTGGACTATTTGCAACACGAACTGTTCAACAGTCTTGCACCGGAGTTGGTCGAAGTCTGGCGAGTATTGGCGCATTTACCGCGTTTCAATGCCGAGTTGTGTGAGCATTTGTTCGGTGCCGGGGAGGGCGCGCAGTACCTGCGCACCTTACAAATGCTTGGTTGCTTCGTCGAACCGTGGAACGAATCGACCGACTGGTTGCAGATCTTTCCCCCGTTGTCGCGTGTGATGCGCGACGAACAATGGCCCGCCAGTCGTTCCTGGCATCGGCGGGCCTGTCAGTGGTTTTCCTGGCGGCTGGATTGGCGTTCGGCTTTCGAACAGGCCTTGCTTGCCGAAGAATATGAAATCGCCGTCAGCCTGTTGCAGCACTTCAGTTTTGAGCATCTGTTCGAAGAGCAGACGGTGGTGCTGTTGTTGCGTCTGCATGAATTGCAGGACGAGGCGCTAACCTTGTCCACACCGCAACTGGTCGGGTTAGTCACCGCAGCACTGCTGTTTGCCGGGCGTTTTGAACAGGCGGCGCAGTGCATTGCGCACTTGGGACGATTCATGCCGCAACCCTGCGCGCAACTGGAGACGCAGTTGATTGCACGTTGGCAGGCACAACAGGGGTGGCTGTTGCACTTGCAGGGGCAAATGGCCCCCGCGCGCGAACATTTTCAACAAGCGCTGGCCGAACTTGCCCGCGATGCCTGGCCGACACGCTTATTGTGTTTGTCGGGGCTAACCCAACAAGCGTTGTTATGTGGCGAATTTGAGCAGGCACTCGCGATCAATCGAGAGGCCTTGCGCCTGGCGAGAGCGCAAGGGGCACTGCTGTTTGAGGGGTTGCTGGAACTCGACCACGCGCAGTTGCTTGAGCAGCGCGGCGCACCGGCCCGGGCCGAAAGTCTGCTCGCGGGTGTTCAAGCGCTGCTCTGCGAGCGAGCGGACCGACCTGCGCCCTTGCTCGGACGCATTGCTCTGCGCCGGGGGCGTATGGCTTTGTTGATGGGACAAGATGAACAGGCCGCGGATTTTTTCCGGGAGGGTCTTGAAGACTGCCTGCGTAACCACGACAAAAGGGTGCTGTATGGTTACCTCGGTCAGGCACAACTGGCAGCGAACCGGAGCGATTACGGCTGCGCATTCGAGCGGCTTCGTGAGGCTGAAAGGCTGATGCAGCGCCGGCAAATTCCGGACACGGTTTATCGCGGTGTACTGTTATATGTAAGCAGCCAACTCTGGTTGCAACAGGGGCGACCGCAATTGGCTCATGAAGCGTTGAGTCGAGTGTTGCGTCATTATCAACCGCCGGCTGAATTGCAAGCACCTCCGGCGACAGTCGACTTGATTGCGCGTATCGAGTACTCACTTATATTAGCCTCGGCTTACCTGGGACTTTCCACTGACCCGATACGGCAACTTCAATCAATGCTGCATAAAGCGCAGAGTGAGGGTGCAGTGACGCTAGAGGCGGAACTGCACTTCGCCTTGGCGGACGTGGCAGGCTTGCACAACCAAACCTCCCACTTGCGCCAGCACACTGCGCAGGGAATGGCGATTGTTCAGCGTTGTGACTTGCACTTGATGGCTCGCCAGGCCCACTTGCGCCGGCCTGTGCTATTTCAAGAAAAATCAAAGCAACAGGTCATTGCTGAGGTTATTCGAGATGTTGAAGTTGGGGGGCTTCTGAGTCAACGGGAACTTCAAATTTTGCAGTTGGTCGCCTCTGGTGACTCTAATCAACAAATCGCAGATAAGCTTTTCCTTTCATTGCACACTGTCAAAACGCATGTACGCAGGATTTACGGAAAGTTGGAGGCGAGTAGCAGAACTCATGCAGTCGCCAAGGCAAGATTGCTGGGTATGTCGATATGAATGACGGACTGATTCAGAGTGTGTCTGTTTTTTTTGTGATATGAGTTGTCTACAACTTTAGAAAAGTATTGGATGTATCTTTCTGCAGGGCATCGGGATTAGTTTGATATGACGAAGCAAACAACATTTCGTCGTTTGTAGTTATCAGGCTGATTAGGTAATCCAATATGGATGTTCTTGGTTTTGAAGGGTCGAGCTTTAATAAGCTGGATGAGGCAATGGTCGCATTGTCGAAACGCTTGGAAAGTGTGCCGACGTTTAATGCTGTTCTGCTCAGTTGTCTGAAAAAAGCGCTCGAGAAAGTTGCGCCAGGTGCTGATGCAAGTATTTTTCATATCAATTATCACGGCAATACCAAGCTTCCGCCAACTGAGCCGGTCGGTCCGCTGTTTCATGTTCTTTCTGACTGTCTTCGACTAGGTCGCACAGCCAGCTATGATCCGAAACTATACGGCGTATATGATCGACCACACTCGAACGATTCTCGAGATGTTCTGGCCGGCATTTCTCTGGTGAAACTGGAAACGCTGCTGGCTGATGTGTGCCGGAAACTTCCCGACTATTACGTCGCGGCTCTAGAAGCATACTGGGCAGAAACAGACGCCATCAAGGGAGCATATTCGATTCCGAAAAAAGCGATACTGGCGCAATTTCAAAGCACTATTTTCTCGAGTGAACTGGAAAGGCTGTTTGATGAAGGTGGCATCAGTCGGGGCGAACTGCAGCGCATCCAGTCTGAAATCCGTCCGGGATCTCGAGGCAACTGGTACGGGATATTCGTCGGTAACGCAGGTGAGGCTTACCGTGAGCATCGTTCGATGTTCGCGCTGCCACTTGGAGCGGCCATTCGTGATGAACTGATTCCTGGGACCGACTCGACTATAGTCCTTTACTCGCCGTCTCGCGGAATCGAAAAGTTTGCATCGTCTGCCGAACTGCACCGGGCGCTGGAAAACCGCCTGACGTCCCGTGATACGCGAGAACAATATCTGCAAACCCTGACAAGCAACGAGCAAAAGTTGTTGCCGGATTCGCCCGAATTTCGCTACTTGAAAGTCGAAGCTGACCTGTTTGAGCGTTTCAGCGAAAGTTTTATCAGCAAATCGCGTGATGTAATTACGCAAAGCCTGGCCCAACTGGCTGAGCCGGATACGGACTTTGAGTCGGTCGTCTCGGCTGTGGAGTTGGCACAGCGCGTGCCTGTCATGCTAGAACAGGCGAGGCTTCGTCGTGCGCGTTTATTCCAACTCATGCAAAAAAATATCTGGCAAGGCGAGTTGATAAGTAAAGATGCCTCGTGGCCGATAGAGTGGGCCAGAGCGGTCGAAGCAAAGCAGAATCTGTTTGATCTGATAAACGCTATTCCGACAGTTGAAGTCATCGCCCGGCAGGTATTACAGCGGGAGTTGGAACGACATCATATTTCCATCGATGTTGATAACGCGTACATCAATACAAAAGACAAGGTGTATGAAATTGACAGGCGTCCCTCCGGCACGATTGCTGAGGTATTGATTCATTGCATTGACCATAACGTCCAGCCTAATTATCTGAGCGGGGGCGGTGATGGGATATTTCATATGCCGGATACATACAGCGACGGGATGAAAGTTCAGGGTGTCAGTATTTTTGGTGTCGAGGACGCGATCATCAAGACCCTGTCTGATATGGGAAGAAGTCTGAGGGTAGCGCTACAGAAGTTTTGGGCGGCTCCGGCGCCATCCATATCGTCTGACGCACCGATGTTGACCAACAAACAAGCCTTTCAACACGCGTATGTCCAGGTCATTGCCAAAGAGCTTTCGCTGACAGTCATGGCCGGTCACGTTGAGGCTAATTTGGCTATACGCTTTTTCGAACTCATGAACTCCGAATTTGGTCTGGGGGCTCATGAGATCGTATTGAATCCTCAGCCGGACTATCTGACCTCATTCGGGCCAAGTTTTGTCATTAATAATGAGCTGTTGGACGACTTGTCGATCAAGGGCTCCAGTGGTTATCTGGTACATACTCCGACAGAGGGTTTCGAGTTCACCGATACCAATGGCCAGATGTTTGACACATTGCAAAATCGACTCGCTCAGCCTGGTAGCGAAGTTAAATACCGAAAGTCAGTAAGCAATGTACTCGCTTATTGTGCAGATGAGCACTTAAAGGGTCAGCTTGAAGCTGTTTCGACGATACTTGTTAATCGTGCTGACTATGATCAGTCGCTAAGTTCCGTTTTGCAGGATAACCAGAATCTCAGCGTTATGCGCTACGGCATCGAGAATCGTTTCTATCTCTTGTGGGCTGCGCTGAAACGCACTGAGTGGCCGGATTGGTTGAAAGTAGCCGACAGCGACATACAACAAAAGTATGTAGAGCTTGAAAACTCTATGGATCAATACGACGTCGAGTACCAACGTGTATTTGATACATGCTTTTCGTTGCGAGACTATGTTTTACGTGTTTTTTCAGAATGGTCGTTGCGCGTGATGGGCGAAGATCTGGATGCGGAAGAAATAACGGTAAAAAGCCTTTACAAGATGCAGGTTGGTGGACGCACCATTGAGCAGGAAGATACCAGGACTTTATTGGAGTTCATTATTTTCGGGCTTCATGATGATGGGCATCGTGCAGAGCTGCATATCGAGAATCTTCCTGCGGGTAGCGCGCTGACTGTCGAGAGACTTGAGGGCTGGTTGAATAATCGCAATCTTCGTGCCGATTACGCTCTCGCCCTTCCCTCCGTACCGTCACCTGAATTTGAACAGGCATATCTCGATCAGCAGTTGAGCAAGATGAACCATGCACTGTTCCGTGCACGGCATTCCGGCATGTATTCCGACTCGGAGGCTAAACTCGTTGAAAGGGCGATGCAAGGTGATGCCTCCTTACGAATTCAAGGTGTCAGTATCAGGAATGACAAGATGCCTTTCAAGGATGTCCTTGTTTTCAGTGAAGCCAATCAACGCTTTTATATGTTTATCAGGACTCCCGCTGGCCAATATGCATTTTTGAAGTTTGCTGGTTTTGATGCCCTGCACAAATGGCTGAAGTCGACGATGTCTGCTGACCTCGATTATGCCGAGTCGTTGACAGGCAGCCCCTACGTTCCAGGCGTGGCTATCAGGCGTGGTTATAATGACGGTTGGAGGGACACCGAATTTACCGATCTCGGTCACGCGAAAGGCCCCCTGGTCAGTTATATGCAAGCCATGTATCGGGCGCAATGGGAGTTGCATAAGTCTGTGGCGCCTGCTGCCTATATTCATCTTGGTGTTGCAGGGCGCAAGCGTCATGCTCGATTGAATACCCAACTCAAGGCGCTGATGACGGTTGATACGCGAGAAAACGGCTTTCCGACCTATGACGAATTTGTGTATGAGGAGATAAAGAAAAATATCGAGGCATTGTTGCTTTCCAGAGGGCAGCGGGTCGAAGTCGATCCAGATCTGATCATCGTTGAAACTGACGACTTCCGGGGAAGTTTTATTGCTATGTTGCTTGAGGAACAAAGGTTGTATGCCGATAATCCTGCGTATTGGAAAGCAAACGGTGCAAGGTATTGGACGATAGGTAATCATCCGAATATTGACAAGCTGAATATTCGCGATATTGCTTCATTGTCGCGTACCTATTATCCTGGTGATTTATATATACGTATGCTCAGGACTGAGTTTCTTGATAGGCGTCACCCTGACTTTGAATTCAAGCGGGCTGCTCATGCGAGCAAGATTCGTTGTGAGATGCATTACAATGCATTGTCTCAGTTCATTGATGGTGAGTTGTCGCCGGATACTCTTAAGTCTCTTCAACGCATCATCGATAGTTTGGCTGACGATGCAAGCCCTGATCCCGATCGTTCACAAAGCAATGATCCTGCTGAGGGCATGTATAAATTTAATCTGTATGCTTTGGATACTTTCATTTCGTACGACAGAATAGTCGGTGGGGTATATATTTTTCGGATCAAGACGCGGGAGGGTTTTGCAGACTGGTTATATACGCCGGATGCTCCGGATCGTCGTTCTTTCCGTCCGGTATCCAAATTTTACAGTTCTGTCCGTTACGATGGTTTGGCGAACTACTATGCCAGTCGGGTGAAAGTCGCCGATAAAAAAGTGGTCAATGATATGTTTACCAAGTTCCACGCTACCGTAAATCCCCCTCAGCCGATCAAACCATGGCACAGGGATGCAGTGGTTAATCTGTATGGGGTTTACGAAGAAAAAGTGTGGTGTGTCGTTAGCGACATTGAAGAAACAACGACCAACTACAGTGAGGTCGTAACTAAAATTGTTTATGACACCCTTCAATTGGCGGCAGCCGTAGTCTGTCCGGCTGTACCCGCGGTCGGGCTCGCAGCCACCGCCGCCGGTGTGCTGAAAAGTTTGTATGGTGCTGCTCACGCGGAGAAGCGAGGCAATTACGATACGGCCTTGGGGCATGTCAAGGATGCCCTTATCGGGTTGGCGACTTTGGGTAAGGCGGGCGCCGCCAAGGGAGCTGCCAAGCAAGTCACCAATGCACAAATCTCCTTTTTAGCGCTAGCGAAAAGCGCGCGTTCGGCGGCGCAATTCGTTGGGGGGGCAGTCGGTCAAAACACCGGGGACAAGGCGTTGATCGACTTCTTCAAAGAATTACTGAAGGAAAAGCCCGCCGGGTCGAGTAAAACCACGGTTCATTGATATTCACCGACCGTCATTCCAGACCGTCGTAATCTTCAAACAGGTTGTTCATACCCCATCCGCCAACTCACGGCCCGCGTCGCAGCCAACAAACGCTGCGCCGCCGGGCCGTTTTCGTCGGCGTGGAACAACGAAGTCGGGCCGACGATGGTCAGCACCGCTGCAACTTGCCCCACCGCGTTGAACACGGGTGCCGACAAGGCATCCACCCCCGGCATCAGCAAACCGTGCACATGATGCAGACCTCGTTCGCGAATCTGTTCACACAGGATGGCGTAAGCCTTTTCATCGGCCAGCGGATGATTGGCAACAGCGATTTCCTGCTCACGTAATTCGTCGGTTTCCCGATGCGGCAGGTAGGCACTGAACACCAGTCCGGTGGAAGAGCTGAGCAACGGCAACACCGAGCCCAATTGCGTCACCACCGTCACCGCGCGCACCGCCGGTTCGATGTGCACAACGGTTGCACCCTGATTGCCCCACACCGCCAGAAAACAGGTTTCGTTGAGTTCGTCGCGCAATTCGGACAGCGGCAGGGCAGCGACTTTCAGCACGTCCATACTGTTGAGGGCGGCCAGGCCCACGCGCAGCGCCTCACGGCCGAGGCCGTAATGGTTGGTGGCGGTGTTTTGCTCGGCAAACCCCGAGGCGATCAACGCCTGCAAATAGCGATGCACTTTGCTCGCCGGCATCTGTACATGTTCGGCCAGACGTGACAGCGAAGTGGAAGGCGACAATTCGGCCAAAGCCTTAAGGATGTCGGTGCCGACTTCGGCGGAGCGCACTTTCTGTTTGCCGTTACTGTCGCTGGTTTTTTCCATGAGGCTGCCGGGATCCGAAAACGAATGGGCGTCTTTATAGCTTGACGCTGGATAGCGAGCAAATTACGTTATGCGTAATCGAATTACGATAATAACAACCCCGGCGTGCCGAAACCTCTGAGCCAGAGCGATGGGCCACTGCCGACTCCCTGTTCAGGAGGCTCCATGAACCTCGATTCAACCGCGTCGTCGCTGGCCTATCAGTCCGGTTTCGGCAACGAATTCAGCACTGAAGCGTTGCCCGGCGCGCTGCCCGTCGGCCAGAACTCCCCGCAAAAAGCCCCGTACGGCCTCTACACCGAATTGTTCTCCGGCACTGCATTCACCATGACCCGCAGTGAAGCGCGGCGTACCTGGATGTACCGGATACAGCCGTCGGCCAATCACCCGGCATTCGTCAAACTGGAGCGGCAACTGGCCGGTGGTCCATTGGGTGAAGTGACCCCCAACCGCCTGCGCTGGAACGCGCTGGACATGCCGAGCGAGCCGACCGATTTCATCGACGGTCTGGTGAGCATGGCGGCCAACTCGGGGGCCGATAAGCCCGCCGGGATCAGCATCTATCACTACGCCGCCAACCGTTCGATGGAACGCGTTTTCTTCAACGCCGATGGCGAACTGCTGCTGGTGCCGCAACTGGGGCGCTTGCGTATTGCCACCGAGCTGGGCGTGCTGGACGTCGCGCCGCTGGAAATCGTCGTGCTGCCACGCGGTCTGAAATTCCGCGTCCAATTGCTTGATCCGCAGGCTCGTGGCTACATCGCCGAGAACCACGGTGCGCCGTTGCGCCTGCCCGACCTGGGGCCGATCGGCAGCAATGGCCTGGCCAACCCGCGCGACTTCCTGACCCCGGTCGCCGCCTACGAAAACCTGCAACAACCGACGACGCTGGTGCAGAAATTCCTCGGCCAGTTGTGGGGCACCGAACTCAATCATTCGCCGCTGAATGTGGTCGCCTGGCATGGCAACAACGTTCCGTACAAATACGACCTGCGCCGGTTCAACACCATCGGCACGGTCAGCTTCGATCATCCGGACCCGTCGATCTTCACGGTGCTGACTTCACCGACCAGTGTGCACGGGCTGGCCAACCTGGATTTCGTGATCTTCCCGCCACGCTGGATGGTCGCCGAGAACACTTTCCGTCCACCGTGGTTCCACCGCAACCTGATGAACGAATTCATGGGCCTGATCCAGGGCGAGTACGACGCCAAGGCCGAAGGCTTTGTGCCCGGCGGCGCCTCCCTGCACAGCTGCATGAGCGCCCACGGTCCGGATGGCGAGACTTGCACCAAAGCGATCAACGCCGCGCTTGCACCGGCGAAGATCGACAACACCATGGCCTTCATGTTCGAGACCAGCCAAGTGTTGCGCCCCACCCGCTTCGCCCTCGAATGCCCACAACTGCAACCCAATTACGACGCCTGCTGGGCCACGTTGCCCGCCACGTTCGACCCGACCCGGAGATAACCCATGACTCAGAATTCCATCACCCGCAGTTGGGTTGTCTCGGCCAATGGCCACGCCGACTTCCCGTTGCAGAACCTGCCGCTGGGCGTGTTCAGCATCAACGGTTCGGCACCGCGCGCCGGTGTGGCAATCGGCGAACACATCTTCGATCTGCAAGTGGCGCTTGAGGCCGGATTGTTCGACGGCGCCGCACGCAGCGCGGTCGAAGCCATGCACGGCGGCCAGTTGAACGCGTTCTTCGAACTCGGTCGCGAAGCGCGGGTGGCCTTGCGCGAGCGCCTGCTGGAATTGTTCAGCGAAGGCAGCACCCATCGCGGCAACATCGAAGCCCAGGGCGCGAAACTGCTGCCACTGGCCGCCGATTGCCAGATGCAGCTGCCGGCGCGCATCAGCGATTACACCGACTTCTACGTCGGCATCGAGCACGCGCAGAACGTCGGCAAACTGTTCCGTCCGGACAACCCATTGCTGCCGAACTACAAACACGTACCGATTGGCTACCACGGCCGCGCCTCCACCGTGCGCGCCTCCGGCACCGACGTGCGCCGCCCGAAAGGCCAGACCTTGCCGGCGGGCGCGACGGAGCCGACTTTCGGCCCCTGCGCACGTCTGGACTATGAACTGGAACTGGGTATCTGGATTGGTCAGGGCAACGAGATGGGCGAGTCGATTGCAATTGGCGATGCCGCCGAGCACATCGCCGGTTTCTGTCTGCTCAACGACTGGTCGGCACGCGATATTCAGGCCTGGGAATACCAGCCGCTGGGTCCGTTCCTGTCAAAGAGTTTTATCACCAGCGTTTCGCCGTGGGTCGTCACCGCTGAGGCGCTGGCGCCGTTCCGCACCGCGCAACCCGAGCGTCCTGAAGGTGATCCGCAGCCGCTGCCGTATCTGTTCGACAAGCGCGATCAGGAGGGCGGTGCGTTCGACATCGAACTGGAGGTGCTGCTGCTCACCGAACGCATGCGCGAACAGAATCTGCCAGCCCATCGCCTGACCCTGAGCAACACCCGCCACATGTACTGGACCGTTGCGCAAATGGTCGCGCACCACAGCGTCAACGGTTGCCAGTTGCAGGCCGGTGATCTGTTTGGTTCGGGCACGTTGTCCGGCCCTGAAAGCGGTCAGTTCGGCAGTCTGCTGGAAATCACCGAGGGCGGCAAAAAGCCGATCGAACTGGCGTCCGGCGAAGTGCGCAAATTCCTCGAGGACGGTGACGAAATCATCCTGCGCGCCCGTTGCGCCCGTGACGGTTTTGCTTCCATCGGCTTCGGTGAATGCCGCGGCAAAGTCTTGGCGGCACGCTGACAGGAGCGGCTCATGGATCTCTATACCTATTACCGTTCGACCTCGTCGTATCGGGTGCGGATCGCGCTGGCGCTCAAGGGCCTCGACTATCAGGCGGTGCCGGTCAATCTGATCGCGCCGTCCGGCGGCGAGCATCGGCAAGCGGCGTATCTGGCGATCAATCCACAGGGCCGCGTGCCGGCCTTGCGCACCGATGAAGGCGAATTGCTGATCCAGTCACCGGCGATCATCGAGTACCTGGAAGAGCGTTATCCACAGCAGCCGCTGTTGCCGGATGATCTCGCCGCTCGCGCCCATGTGCGTGGCGTGGCGGCAGTGATCGGCTGCGATGTGCATCCGCTGCACAACGTCAGCGTGCTTAATCGGTTGCGTCAGTTGGGGCACGAAGAGCCGCAGGTGGTGGAGTGGATCAGTCACTGGATTGGCCAAGGCCTGGCCACGGTGGAGCAGTTGATCGGCGACAGTGGTTTCTGTTTCGGCGAGTGGCCGTGTGTGGCTGACGTCTACCTGATCCCGCAGTTGTATGCGGCCGAGCGATTCAATGTTTCGCTGGAGGCTTATCCGCGGATTCGCCGGGTTGCTGCGCTGGCTGCCGAGCATCCAGCCTTTATCAAGGCCCACCCGGCCAACCAACCCGATACACCTTAAGCTCCAAACAAAAAACTGTGGGAGCGGGCTTGCCCGCGATAGCGATTTATCAGTCACCTCTATGTCGGGTGCACTGCCGCCATCGCGGGCAAGCCCGCTCCCACAGGGGGTAATGCCAGCTTCAACCAAAAAATCATAAAAACAAAACAGGTACCTTGCGATGCACAACCAGATTGCCAGCTTCCGGGCGGCACTCGACGCCCGTCCTGTGTCCCGCTATCAGTGGTTGCTCTTGATCCTGCTCGCCTTGTTGCTGGTCACCGACGGTTACGACGCTCAGGTGCTCGGTTATGTGGTGCCGGCGTTGGCGCAGGATTGGGGACTGGAGAAATCTGCGTTCGGCCCGGTGTTCAGCGCCAACCTGCTCGGTCTTACCCTTGGTTCCCTCGCTGTCACGCCACTGGCAGACCGTTTCGGCGTGCGCCGGATTCTGCTTGCCTGCGTACTGATCTACGCCACCCTCACCGTCCTCATGGTGTTCGCCGACTCGTTGAATACGTTGATGATCGCGCGCTTCATCTGCGGAATTGGTATGGGCGGCGCGATGCCCAGCGCCATGGCGTTGATGTCGGAGTACTCGCCGCCGCGCCTGCGTACATTAATGGTGACGCTGGCCGCATGCGGTTTCTCGTTTGGCGGCGCGGCGGGTGGGTTTGTCGCGGCCGGGTTCATCGACCAGTTCGGCTGGCAAGCGGTGTTCCTCGCCGGTGGCGTCACGCCGTTGCTGCTGTTTCCATTCCTTTGGTGGATGTTGCCGGAATCCTTGCCGCGTTTGTTGCGCGATGCACCGCCGTATGTGCGTCTGCGTAAGGTAACTGCGCGGATGCTGCCGGACTGGCAACCGCCGCCGGCGTCCATCGAGCAAAACCAGCGGGAGCAGGGCAGCAAGCTGACCGTGGTCGAGTTGTTCCGCAACGGTTACGCACGGCCGACATTGCTGATCTGGGCGACGTTTTTTGTCAGCCTGATCTTGCTGTATTTCATGATCAGTTGGCTGCCATCACTGTTGCTGGAAAGTGGCCTGAAACTCAACGAGGCCAATCTGGTGACGTCGATGTTCCTGTTCGCCGGTACCTTGGGTGCAATCTGCATGGCCTGGTTCGCCGACCGCTTGAAGCGCAAGGTCCGCCTTCTGTCCGGCGTCCTGGCGTGCGCGGCGCTGTGCACGATCCTGCTGGGGCTCAATCACGACAATCCGCGTTATCTAGTGGCCTGCGTTTTCGCCGCTGGGTTCTGCATCATCGGCGGGCAACTGACGCTGAATGCGTTCGCGAGTAATTTCTACCCTGCGCACGTTCGTGCCACGGGCACTGGCTGGGCGCTGGGTGTGGGGCGATTCGGTTCGATTCTCGGGCCGCTGTTTGGCAGTCTGCTGCTGGCGATGCACATTCCGGTGGAGCAGATTTTTTTCTTCTGCGCGATTCCGGCGGTGATTGCTGCACTGCTGATCATTCAGGTGCGTTCGCCCAATGACACACGCATATCCAATGTGGGAGCGAGCCTGCTCGCGAAGAGCGATAACACGGTGTAACTGAAAGACCGCGTCGCCTGCTTCGCGAGCAGGCTTGCACCCTCAGTGGTTTATGGTTTTACGCTGAACCGTGCAGGAGTGAGCCTGCTCGCGATGAGGGTGTGTCAGTTATTAATGATCCGACTGACCCACCGCTATCGCGAGCAGGCTCACTCCTACAAAAATCGTTTCAGTGGACGACCGAGTTGGGCGGGAGATGGCCGAGGCGCTCGGTCAGGCGCAGTCGCTGGATCGGATCGTCACTGAGCAACAAGGCATGTTCCAGATCGAAACGCTCGGCGTTCGGGCAGTCGAGCCGTTGATACAGACTGGCGCGGGCGAGGTAATCGGCGACGCCGGCATTGCCCAGTTCGAGCACGCGCTCGGCGTCGATCAACGCGGCGATGAAGTCATCGTGGGTCAGGTGCAACTGACGCAAGTTGCGCGACAGGCGCTGCAGCATCTGCACCGGCGTCGCCGTCAGCAAATGCTCGGCGTTGAGCTTCATGTTCGGCCCGTACTGGCGTTGCAGCAATTCGCGACAGTCATTGGGATATAGGCGTCGACCACCGCAAGGGTCGAGCAAGTGATCGGCTCCGGGCACGCGCAGCAGGAAGTGCCCGGGGAAGTTGACGCCGACCAGTGGAATCTCCAGACCGCGCGCCAGCTCCAGGGCAATCAGCGCCAACGTCAACGGCTGACCACGCCGGGTCTGCAACACTTTATGCAGCAAGGCTGCCTGCGGACGTAGCGGCAGAAAGTCATCCTGGGCAAAACCCAGATCCGTCATGCGTCGCAACAATGGCTGCGCCAGTTCGCTGACTGGTAGCATCGGCAAGCCGTAACTGACCCGTTGTTGCAGCTCCTTGAACTCTTGCAGCGGCGCCTCGGGATCAAGCGCTTTTTCGTGCTCGGCGGCCATCCACAGCGCGGCTTCGAACAGCGCGGGCGGCGAACGGTGCAGACAGTCGAAAAAACGTTGGCGCGGACTCATCACAATCTCCGGGGAATGCCTCGTTTTAGCCCCGTCCGCGCCATTCGTCCAGTGCGTGGTTATGCGCGTCCTGGGTTATGCCGCAAAGCGGTTGTCAGCTGTTGTGCTTATTCCGGTGCGCTCCAGCAATTTTCAGGCGCAAGCCTATACTGGCGTTCTACAAGAAGTGATTCGGGAGCCCAACGATGTTTGCGCTCATGCAAAGCACTCGCCTGGAATCGCTGCACCTTAGCGTCGACCCGGTTTCCGGGTTGAAGGCGGTCATTGCCATCCACAACAGTCGTCTCGGGCCAGCCCTGGGCGGATGTCGTTATCTTGCCTATCCCAATGATGAATCGGCGGTTGAAGACGCGATTCGCCTCGCTCAGGGCATGAGCTACAAAGCCGCGCTGGCGGGCCTGCCGCAGGGCGGTGGCGTCGCGGTGATCGTGCGCCCGGTGCATGTGGAAAATCGCGGCGCGCTGTTCGAAGCCTTCGGCCGTTGCATCGATCAGCTCGACGGTCGCTATATCACCGCCATCGACAGTGGCACATCAGTGGCGGACATGGATTGCATCGCCCAGCAAACCCGGCATGTCACCAGCACCACCTCGGCGGGGGATCCCGCGCCGCATGCGGCCATGGGCGTGTTCACCGGAATTCGCGCCACGGCGATGGCGCGGTTGGGCAGCGATAATCTGGAAGGCTTGCGCGTGGCGATCCAGGGTCTGGGTAATGTCGGTTATGCGCTGGCCGAGCAACTGCATGCAGCCGGGGCTGAATTGCTGGTCAGCGACATCGACCACGGCAAGGTGCAACTGGCAATGGAACAGCTCAATGCGCACCCGATCGCCAACGATGCGTTGCTCAGCACGCCGTGTGACATTCTCGCGCCGTGTGGATTGGGTGGGGTGCTCAACAGTCACACGGTCACGCAACTGCGTTGCTCGGCAGTGGCCGGGTCGGCCAATAATCAGCTGACGCATCTGGATGTCGCCGATCAGCTGGAACGGCGTGGCATTCTTTATGCGCCGGACTATGTGATCAATGCGGGGGGACTGATTTACGTCTCGCTGAAACATCGCGGCGAGGAGTTGAACACGATAACCGCACACCTTTCTAAAATCAGTTCGCGGCTGACCGAGGTATTCGCCCATGCGCAGGCGGAGAAACGTTCGCCGGCGCGGGTGGCGGATGAGTTGGCGGAAAAGGTTTTGTATCGCTGAAACGTAAAAGATCGCAGCCTGCGGCAGCTCCTACAGGGAAAACGTATTCCAATGTAGGAGCTGCCGCAGGCTGCGATCTTTTAATGGGTCAGTGATTACTTTGCAGCTTTCGCCGCTTTTGCAGGTTTGACCGGCGCTTCAGCCGTTTCTTGCGCATCAGCAACTTCAGCCACTGGCTCTGCCGGGGCATTGATCAGCTCCGACAGTGCATCAGGCTGGCTCTTGAACGCCTTGGCAAATACATCGCGATTCTTCGCCATGTAGATCCCGACTTCTTCAACCTGCTGCTCGTTCAGCGACGGCACGGCTTTTTGCAACACTTCGGACAGCATCTCGGCCAGTTCAAGCATTTTGTCATGACGGTCAGCTTCGGCTTTATCCATGAACAAGCGCTCCAGATCTCGGCTGCTGCGGTATACCACTTCGACGGCCATTCACCACCTCACATGCCTTCACATTTAGTTGTCTTTGCGACTACTGTATCTATATACAGCGAAAAGGATAAGCGAATCCCTGCGCTTTGGGTAGCGGCTTTTCAATGTAGACCGGATTTGAAGTTTGTCAGCCTCGTCGGACGTTGGCCGCATGCGGTGCGACCAAACGCCACGGCGCGGGTTTTGCGGCAGCTCGCCATGATGGCGTGGCCTCTTTTCTGCATGAAACTGCAAACGTGCAGAAAAACCGTCACGTCCAACACGCATCATCCGCTCGAATCGGGCTAAGGAACTTCATCGTGAAAATAAACTGGGCCGAGAAACTGCGGCAAAACGTGCATCAACTGGCCGAGTCCCTGGGTAACCTGTTCGTCGAGACCTTCCACTATCTGGCGCTGTTCGCCATCGGTGCGGTCACGGCGTGGGCGGCGGTGATGGAGTTTCTCGGGATGCTCGAGGAAGGCCATATCAAGATCGATGACATTCTTTTGCTGTTCATCTATCTGGAACTGGGCGCAATGGTCGGGATTTATTTCAAGACCAACCACATGCCGGTGCGCTTCCTGATTTACGTGGCGATCACCGCGCTTACGCGCCTGCTCATTTCCAACGTCTCGCACCACAACCCGCCGGACATGGGCATCATCTACCTGTGCGGCGGAATTCTGCTGCTGGCGGTGTCGATTCTGGTGGTGCGTTATGCCTCGTCGCAATTTCCTTCGGTGAAGATCGAACACCCGCAACGCAAGATCGGTACGGGGTCCGGTGAGCATCCTGAGGTGGAAAAGGGCGAACTCTAAAGCCCGGCCACTTGCCGTGGCTGGCCTTTTAGCAGCGGCGGTGGCGGGGTCATTCCGTCGCCGCTGGTCATTGCTTCGAGAATCGCCATGGCACTGTGGCCCTGCTCGATGGCGATACCGAACTGAATGCTCTGCACCAGCAGTTTGAGGCGTTTGGGATCGTTGCGCTGTTCGGCGCTGATCATCCGTTTGGCCACGATCCGGCCGCCGTTGGACAGGGTCAGCATGATGCTGCCGTCCAGGCCCTGAATGCTCAGGTTGATCTGATAGTCCGGCGCAAAGGCATCGGTAATGATCTGAAAAGGATTGTCCATGATGCGTCACCGCCTGATTGAACGTGCAGTTGTTGACCGGCCGGGATCGGGTTGGTTCGCCAAACCGGATCATCGGCCATTCCGTGGTCTGTATCGTTGCTTCATGTAGGAGCTGCCGAACCTGCGACAACTCCTACAGGGGATGTAGCAAGGGACATGCCGGGAAAATTGTCGAACAACGAAACCGGACAAAAACAAGGCGAGCCCATGGCTCGCCTTGTTCATTTACGGGCCGTTTCAGGGCACGACCGAGAAGATGATCGCTGACAGTGCAATCAGGCCGATCAGCACGACAAACACGTTGGAGGCCTGACCCGAATACTGGCGCAAGGCTGGCACACGGCGGATGGCGTACATCGGCATCAGGAACAACAGGCAGGCAATCACCGGGCCGCCGAGGTTTTCGATCATGCCGAGGATGCTTGGGTTGAATGTCGCCACAGCCCAGCAACTGAGGATCATGAACAGCGCGGTGGCACGATTGAGCCAGCTCGCCGACATCACTCGACCGCGACTGCGCAGGCTCTTCACGATCATGCCCTGGAAACCTTCGCTGGCGCCGATGTAGTGGCCGAGGAAGGACTTGGTGATCGCCACCAGCGCAATCAACGGCGCGGCGTAAGCGATGACCGGGGTCTGGAAGTGGTTGGCCAGGTACGACAGGATCGAAATGTTCTGTGCCTTGGCCGCCGCGAGGTCCGCTGGCGACAGCGCCAGCACGCAACTGAAGCAGAAGAACATTACCGTCACCACCATCATGCCGTGGGCCATGGCGAGGATGCCGCTGCTCTTGCGTTCGGCCTGCGCGCCGTAGCGCTGCTTCTGGTCAACCGCGAACGCCGAGATGATCGGCGAATGGTTGAACGAGAACACCATCACCGGGATCGCCAGCCACAATGTCTTGAGGAACACCGACATCGGCACGGCCTCTTGAGCACTGGCAAAGAATGCGCCGTTCCAGTTCGGGATCAGGCTGATTGCGAGCAGCAGCAACGCCGCGACGAACGGATAAACCAGCACGCTCATGGCTTTGACGATGACGCTCTGGCCGCAGCGCACAATGGCCATCAGACCCAGAATCAACGCCAGCGAGAGAATCGCCCGGGGTGGCGGGGCAATCTGCAACTGGTGTTCGAGGAAGCTGCTCAAGGTGTTGGTCAACGCCACGCTGTACACCAGCAGGATCGGGAAGATCGCGAAGAAATACAGCAGCGTGATCAGTTTGCCGGCACCGATGCCGAAGTGTTCTTCGACCACTTCGGTGATGTCCCCGGAACGCCCGGACAGCACGAATCGGGTCAGGCCACGGTGGGCAAAAAACGTCATCGGGAACGCCAGCACGGCGAGAATCAGCAGCGGCCAGAAACCACCGACGCCAGCGTTGATCGGCAGGAACAGGGTGCCGGCACCGATGGCGGTGCCATACAGGCCAAGCATCCAGGTGGTGTCGAATTTGCTCCAGCCCTTGTGGGCGGTTTCTGTTTTGCCTGTGAGGTCTACAGCGGGATTTTCGGCAGCAGGTGTACGTACATCGGTCATCGGTATCGCCTCGTTATTATTTTTGCTCGGGCTCACGTGTTGCGGACGGTCAGGGAGTGCTCCTCAGCACTCCACCCAGCTCACAGCCAGGCCGCCCCGTGAAGTCTCTTTGTATTTGTCGTGCATGTCGGCGCCGGTATCGCGCATGGTGCGGATCACCCGGTCGAGGGAAATGAAGTGGTTGCCGTCGCCGCGCAGCGCCATTTGCGTGGCGTTGATCGCTTTTACGGCTGCGATGGCGTTGCGCTCGATGCACGGCACCTGCACAAGTCCGCCGACCGGGTCGCAGGTCAGGCCGAGGTTATGTTCCAGGCCGATTTCGGCAGCGTTTTCCAATTGCTCAGGGGTGGCGCCCAGCACTTCGGCCAAGCCCGCAGCGGCCATGGCGCACGCTGAACCGACCTCACCTTGGCAGCCGACTTCAGCGCCGGAGATCGAGGCATTTTTCTTACACAGAATGCCGACCGCCGCCGCACCCATGAAGAAGGCGACGACATCATCGTCAGACGCGTCCGGGTTGAATTTCATGTAGTAGTGCAGAACCGCCGGAATAATCCCGGCCGCGCCGTTGGTCGGCGCAGTGACCATGCGCCCGCCCGCGGCGTTCTCTTCGTTGACGGCGAGGGCGAACAGGTTGACCCACTCCATCGCCGACAGCGTCGAACTGATGACATTCGGTTTGCCGATTTCCAACAGGCTGCGATGCAGTTTCGCCGCACGACGTGGCACATTCAGACCGCCGGGCAGGATGCCTTCGTGGCGCAGGCCTTGCTCGACACACTCGCGCATCACCGACCAGATGTGCAGCAAACCTTTACGGATTTCATCGTCGCTGCGCCAGGCCCGTTCGTTGGCCATCATCAGCTCGGACACTCGCAGACTGTGCTGTTTGCATAGCGACAGCAGCTCGGCGGCGCTGGAGAAATCGTAAGGCAACTCGACGTCGCCGGCCGGGGAGACGCCAGACTCGGCTTCCGCCGCTTCAATGATGAAACCGCCGCCGATCGAGTAGTACGTTTGCGTGAACAGCTCGGCGCTTTCGCCGAAGGCTGTCAGCGACATGGCGTTGGGGTGATAGGGCAGGCTCTCGTCCAGCAGCAGGAGATCGTGCTGCCAGTTGAAGGCAATCTCTCTTTGCCCGGCCAGAGACAGCAGACCGGTTTCGCGCAGTTGCTGAATTCGAGGGTCGATGGTCGACGGATCGATGCTGTCCGGCCATTCGCCCATCAGCCCCATGACCGTGGCGCGGTCGGTGGCATGGCCGACGCCGGTGGCTGATAGCGAACCGTACAAGCGGATTTCCACACGCTTCACGTCGAGCAGCAAATGCTGGTCGATCAGCGCCTGGGCGAAGGTCGCGGCGGCGCGCATCGGGCCAACGGTGTGGGAACTGGACGGACCGATGCCGACCTTGAATAAATCGAAAACACTGATAGCCATGCTAAAGCCTTACAAGCAATGGAGTGGGAATCGCCGCCATTTTTTGTAGGACAAGCGCAATGTCGGCGATACTGCCTACCTCGCTTCAACGTGACTAACGAAATTTCCTAAGTAAGCCTTTAGCAGGACTAAACAATGAGTCGTCAATTGCATGCACAGACCTACGTCTGGCTGCAGGTGTTTTCCTGTGCCGCGCGGCACTTGTCGTTCACCCGTTGCGCCGAGGAACTGCACATCACCCCGGGGGCGGTCAGTCAGCAGATCCGCCAATTGGAGGAGCGCCTTGGCTTTCGCCTGTTTCATCGGCGCGCACGCGGTGTGGAGCTGAGCGCTGAAGGCCAGCGGCTAGCGATTACGGTCAATGAGGCGTACGGCAGCATTGACGCGGAATTGCGTCGGCTCGATGCCGGAATGATCAGCGGGATTTTGCGGGTGCGTTCGATCCCATCGTTCCTCAGTAAATGGCTGACCCCGCGTCTGCCACGCCTGCAACAGCGCTACCCGGACATCCAGTTGCGCCTGGTGGCCGAGGACAGCAGCGTGCCGTTGCACGAGGGCGACTTTGACCTGGCGATCGATCTGAACGACGGCAGCTATCCGGGACTGTTATCCACAGCCTTGCTTGATGAGCAGATTTTCCCGGTGTGCGCGCCGAGCCTGTTACGCGGGCGGCCACCGCTGCACGGGCCGGCGGATCTGGTGCATTTCCCGTTGTTGCACGACATCACCGCCTGGCGTGGCAGTTACGAATACGCAGAGTGGGAGTTCTATCTCAACGCCATCGGCTTCGAAGGCGCCGACGTACGGCGCGGGCACACCTTCAATCGCAATCACCTGACCATCGAAGCGGCGATTGCCGGCATGGGCGTGGCGATCGCGCGGCGCACGTTGCTCAACGATGAGCTGGAGCGGGGCACCTTGATTGTGCCGTTCGGGCTGTCGGTGCCCAACCACAAACGTTACGTTCTGCTCTATGCGCCGGGGGCGTTGAGCCATCCGGGCGTGCGGGCGGTGCATGACTGGCTGGTGGAGGAAGCGGGGATTTTTCGCAGTTTGCACCCGTTGAATGACGGGCAATTGTGAGCAAATTTTGCAGGGTTGCGAGGCGACTCAACTCCCGACCTTACCAGTGACTTGCTCGGTTGTCCGGCTTTTTTTGCGAATGAATATTTATCTTTTTTCAGGGGTTGAAATGTTTGGCAGTCGGGCCGATTGTTGTAACCAAGAGGTCAGGAAAATATGTTTACGGCCTCTCGCGAGCTAGCTGAAATAAGGGATGAACTATGCAAATCCAAGTCAACAGCGATAACCATATTCAAAGTAGTCAACGACTGGAGGAGTGGGTACGTACAACCATTGAGAGCACGCTCGAACGTTATGAAGAAGACCTGACCCGTGTCGAAGTCCATCTGAGCGACGAGAACGGTGACAAGCCAGGTCCCCATGACATGCGCTGCCAACTGGAAGCGCGGCCAAAAGGCCATCAACCGATTTCCGTGACCCACAAGGCCGATTCGCTGGAACAGGCGATCGACGGTGCAGCCGAAAAACTGGAGCACGCACTGGAGCACTTGTTTGGCAAACTGCGGGGCAAACCCCGTGCCGCCATTGTGCCATTTACCAGCAAGGCGAACGACGCGCTGCTGGAGGAAGAATTTCTGGAGAATGAACAGGCAGCGATCAACAGTTGATCCGCTGATTCCATAAGCCACCCAATGAGAACGGGCCTGCGCAAGCAGGCCCGTTTTTGTTCGTGTGGCTGGATGGTATTTGGGTATGGCATGAGAAAGCAGCCCCTCACCCCAGCCCTCTCCCGGTGGGAGAGGGGGTCGACCGAGGTGTCTGAAGAAGTGCGTCGACCTGAAAGACCGAGTCGATTCTGGATTCCGCACAGTACTTTCAGGTCGGTATTTCTCAAGCATCCCCCAATCAGTCCCCTCTCCCTCGGGGAGAGGGTTAGGGTGAAGGGCTTTTCAAGCCTTAGAACGCAACCGATGTCTGCACATAAACCGTTCGCGGCTCACCTACATACTTGCCCTTGTTGTTGTCATCAAACGAGCGGGTGAAATACTGGGTGTTGAAGATGTTCTTTACCCCTACCGCCACATTCAGATCCGACAACTGCGGGCCGAAGTCATACCCGGCGCGGCTGCTGAACAGCATGTAACCGGGGATCTTGCCGGTACTGCCGTCAGCGCTTTCCTTCGAGGTATTGGCATTGTCGGCGAACTGGTCGCTCTGGAAGCTGCTGTCCAGATTCAACTTCCAGGGTCCCTCTGTGTAGCCAACGCCAATAGTGCCTTTGTGCTTCGAAGAGAATGGCACGCGGTTGCCTTTGTTCGGCCCGTCTTCACGGATGGTTGCGTCGACGTAGGCGTAAGAGGCGTAGACATCGAAACCGGCCAGCGCCGGGCTCAAGTCATCGAGGGCGTAATTGACGCTGGTCTCGATGCCCTGATGACGGGTTTCGCCACGGGCGATTACCGAATCGTTGGTCTGGTTGCTTTCGTACTGATTGTCGAAGTTGATCAGGAACGCGCCAATCTCTGCGCGCAACGCGCCGTTGTCGTAGCGAGTGCCGAGTTCCCAGGTGCGGGCCTTCTCCGGTTTCACTTCGCCACTACTCACGCGGTTGGGCATCTGGCTGTATTGCACGCTGCCGAATGAGCCTTCGGTGTTGGCGTACAGATTCCAGCTGTCGGTCAGGTGATAAAGCACGTTCAACGCCGGCAGTGCGGTGTTGTAGTCACCCTTGTATTTGACGTTGGTCAGGTTGTTGGTCTGCTGCGACTCGATCATCTCGTAGCGCACGCCCGGTGTGATCGTCCATTTGCCGATGTCGATGCGGTCGTCGACGAAGAACGCGTTGGCCTCGGTGCCGCCGCGTGTATCGCGGTCGTTGCGGCTACTGGTGGTCGGGTATTCATTGCTGCTGATCGGCGTGCGATAGCGCAACTCGTGGCCGGCCTCGTTGATGTAGCGGTAGCCGACGCCGACTTCATGGCTGGTCGGGCCAAGGTCGAAGCCTTGGGCGAAACGGGTTTCCAGACCGCGAACCCAATATTCGCGCGGCGACAGCGACAGGAACGTGCCCTGATCCAGATAACCGCTGCGCAGGGTTTTGGTGAAGAAGGTATTGGCGGTGAATTCGCGGCGATCTTCCTGGTAGCGATAGCCGAAGTTGAACATCGTGCGACGGCCCCAGAACTGGTCTTTCGGACGCGTGGACTGATACGGATCGGCATCGTAATCGGCAACGTTCAAACCGCCGGGCATGTCGGCTTTGCCTTCGTAATACTGGGCCATGGCGTTGAAACTGTTGGCCTCGTCGAGCTGGTATTTGCCCTTGAGGATCAGGTCGTCGATTTCGGTGTCGCTGTGCTCACGCCAGTCGCCGCCACGGGTGCCGGAATACAACAGCGCGCCACCCAGTCCGTTCTCGTTGGTGCCACCGGCGAGCAGATTGGCGCTGGTCTTGAAGCCGTCATGGCTCGACGAGGGACTGGTTTCCGTCTGGAAACCACCTTTGACGGTCGGTTCGTCGGGAATCGCTCGGGTCACGAAGTTGACCACGCCGCCGACGTTCTGCGGGCCGTAGCGCACCGCGCCGCCACCACGCACCACATCCACGGCGTCCATGTTGCCCATGCTGATCGGCGCGAAAGAAAGTTGCGGCTGACCGTAAGGTGCGAACGGCACCGGGATGCCGTCCATCAACACCGTCGAACGCGCGGCGAGGCGCGGGTTGAGCCCGCGAATACCGAAGTTCAGCGCCATGTCGTGGCTGCCGGTGCCGTTGTTTTCCGGGGCGTTTACACCGGGAATGCGGTTGAGCACATCACGGGCCTGGGTGGCGCCCTGGCGTTCGAATTCTTCACGACGGATCACGTCGCGAGCGCCGGGGTGTTCGAACACGTTGATTTGCTGCGCATCGCCGAGCCAGTCGCCAACCACTTTCGAGGTGTCCAGTTCCAGCGCGGTATCACCCGCCGGTTGCAGGCTGAAGGCGTTATCGCCCTCGGCGCGGGCTTGCAGGCCGGTGCCTTCGAGCAATGCGTTGAGACCTTGTTCGATCGTGTAGTTACCTTCCAGGCCACGGCTTTGTACGCCGCTGGTCACTTGCGAGCCGAACGAAATCAGCACCCCGGCTTCACGGCCAAACTGATTGAGGGCGTTTTCCAGCGCTGACGGCGCGATGTGATAGGCCTTGGCATCGGCAGCCATTGCAGCGGGCAGGGCGCTGAAACTCAGGCTGGCGCCGAGGATAAGGTTGCGCAGGCTGCGGGCCAGTGGCGTGAGGCGGGTGGGGTGCATGGTGGAGGATCCTGAGAAGGTTGAATCAAAGGGGGCTTTCCTTCTCTGTCACGCCAGATCTGAAAAACGGCTCACGCATTACAAATATTTTTTGAAGAACTGCTTTTGTGGCAGGGAGCTTGTCGCACCGTCTCGCTGGACGCGAAGCGGTTCACGCTTTTAAAGGACGGGCCTGTTGCGCAGTCCAGCGGGAGCAAGCTCCCTCGCCACAGGTTCATTTCAAGCCTTGGCTTCTACGCTGACCCAGTAGCGGGTAAAGCGCTTCACTTTCACCGGCAAGGTGATTTCCAGCAGATCCAGAATCCGCTCGCTGTCGTCCAGTGGATAAGTCCCGGAGATCAGCAAGTCGGCCACCTTCCTGTCGCAGTTGAGTTGTCCGCGACGATAGCGCCCCAGCTCATCGAGGAAGTCGCCCAGACGCATATGCGCCGCGACCAGCATGCCATCGGCCCAGGCGCCGCTGTTGGCGTCCAGCGGTCGGGCGTCGCTGACAGCGGCGGAGGTGAAACTCAGTTGGCGGGCGACAGGCAGCAGCATCGGTGCGCGTCCGTTGGCCGTCAGTTCGACCCGACCCTCAAACAACGCGACCTGCGTGCGATCAACAAACTGGCGCACGTTGAGGCGCGCGTCCCGGGTTTTCAGAATGCCTTGTGCGGTCCGCACTTCGAACGATTGCGATGCGGTCAGGAGGATTTCGCCTTCGAGCAAGCGGATCAGTCGTTGTGCGCCATCGACATCCGCCGCACTTGAAGTATTGAGCTGCAATTGATCGCCCGCACCCAACGCAATCTTGCGTCGCTGACCCACCGGGCTGCGGTAATCGGCGAGCAGCGACGGCAACGGATTGTGTTCGCGCATGCCCCAGGTGACGGCCGAACCGGCACCCAGAATCAGCAGCAGTTTCAGCGCCTGACGGCGACTGCCGGACTTCGGCCCGTTCAACGCCGCGTGCGCCAGCGGTGAGGCCACACCGCGCAAGCGCTGGTTGACCCGCTGAATGTGTTCCCACGCCCGACGATGTTCGCTGTGTGCCTCCAGCCATTGTTGCCAGGCCAGATGTTGACGCGGGGAAAGCTTGCCTTGCTGCATTTCCATCAGCCAGTGCACGGCCTGTTCGGCCACTTGCGCAGAAAAATCCGCGACGCGGTTCATAGGGCGAAATAGCAGCGCATCGCCGCTTTGTTCAGATGACGTTTGACCGTTGCCACCGAAATGCCCAGTTCGGCGGCGATCTGTGGGTAGCTCAGGCCATCGACCTGCGCCAGCAAGAAGGCGCGCTTGACCAGGCGCGGTAAACCGTCGAGCAACTGATCGAGCTCTATCAGGGTTTGCAGGATGATCGCTTTGTCCTCTTCCGATGGCGCGAGCATTTCCGGCATCTGCGCGAGGGTGTCGAGGTAGGCGCGTTCCAGATCCTGACGGCGGTAGTGATTGAACAGGACCCGCTTGGCGAGCGTGGTGAGAAAGGCGCGAGGTTCGATGATCACCGCTGGTTCGCGGGCGGTCAGCACCTTGATGAAGGTGTCCTGCGCCAGGTCCGCCGCGCTGTCCGGGCAGCCGAGCTTGCGCCGCAACCAGCCGGTCAGCCAGCTGTGGTGGGCTTGATAAAGCGATTCGACGGGATGGGCGGACGGCAACGGGATGACTCCGGGCGCAACAATATGCGGAGAAAACATGCGTTAGAGAACAAGAATGGTTCGCATTGTAGGGCGCAAGCACGGCGTCCGGCAATCAGATGCTTTTGCGTATGAGAATATTTATCATTAATATTGCTCGCCTGTTGGTTCGGCTTGTTGGCCGGACGATTTTCGTTTCAGGGTCGAAACATGAAAGCCAAACTCGCCACACTGCCCATGTCCTATCGTCTGGCCGTCACCTCGCGGGTGTTGGCAGCGGTATTTGGCGGCTATCTGGTTGCCGCGCTGGCCAGTGTCACCCTGACGATGTGGCTGCCGTTGAACCGCGCCGAAGCGGTGGTGACCGGCATGACCGTTTCCTTCCTGGTTTATCTGGTCGCCGTGCTGTGGTGTTTTGCCTGCCGCACGGCGTGGTCGACATGGGTCGGTTTACTGGTGCCGAGCGTGATCCTGGCGACCATCTCCGGCGCGGCCCGTGGGTTGGGGTACGCATGAAAGAGGGTTTTCGCCAGGCCATGGCCTGGCTGCACACCTGGGTCGGGCTGGTCTTCGGCTGGTTGCTGTTCGCGATTTTTCTGACCGGCACCCTGGCTTATTTCAATGACGAAACCAGTCACTGGATGTGCCCGGAAATTCCCGCGCGAGCGATCAATAGCGAGGCGAGCCTTGCCCTGGCGCAGGATTATCTGCAGCAGCATGCCGCCGGTGCTTCGCGCTGGCTGATCGACTTGCCCGATGCCCGCGACCCCGGCCTGACCGTGCGCTGGCAGCAGGCGCCGGCGAAACCCGGCGAGCGCGGTCGCTTTGAATCGAAAACCCTCGATGCGCAGACCGGTGCCGAAGTGCAGGGCCGCGAAAGCCTCGGCGGTGAGTTTTTCTATCGCTTCCATTTCCAGCTGCAAATGCCTTATCCGTGGGGACGCTGGCTGGCGACGATCGCCGCGATGGTGATGTTCGTCGCGCTGATCACCGGGATCATCACCCACAAGAAAATCTTCAAGGACTTCTTCACCTTCCGCCCGCGCAAGGGCCAGCGTTCCTGGCTCGACGGGCATAACGCCGTGGGTGTGTTGGTGCTGCCGTTTCACTTGATGATCACCTACAGCAGCCTGGTCATTTTCATGTCGATGGTCATGCCGGCGAGCATTCTGGCGTCCTACGGCGGTGATGTGCGGGCGTTTTACGATGAGGTTTTCCCGGCCTCGAAGACGCCGGAGCGGGCCGGCGTTTCCGCACCTCTGGCTCCCATGGCGCCGCTGTTGGCCAAGGCCAGTGAGCAATGGTCGGGCGGCACCACCAAGCGGCTGTCGGTGAACAACCCGGGTGATGAAAATGCCTCGGTGGTGCTGTCCCGCGCCGGTGATCGTGTGGTGCACGATTTCGGCAGCGCGGTGACCTTCAACGGCGTCACCGGGCAGATGCTCGGCAGCACACCGGATCAACCTGTGGCGATGGCGGTGGGGGGCACGTTCTACGGTCTGCACATGGGCCATTTCGCCGGGCCGGTGCTGCGCTGGCTGTATTTCATTTGTGGTCTGGCCGGCACGGCCATGATCGGCACCGGGCTGGTGATCTGGCTCGGCAAGCGTCAACTCAAACACGCCAAGAGTGGTGTGATGCCGTTCGAACTGCGGCTGGTGGAAGTGCTGAACATTGCCAGCATGGCCGGACTGGTGTCAGCGGTGGCGGTGTTCTTCCTGGCCAATCGGCTGTTGCCGGTGGCGCTGGCGGGGCGGGCCGATTGGGAAGTGAATGCGTTCTTTATTGCCTGGGGGTTGAGTCTTTTGCATGCGCTGATGCGTCGCGGACGCAAGGCCTGGGTCGAACAGCTTGGGCTGGGGGCGTTGCTGTTTATCGCCGTGCCGCTGATCAATGCGCTGACCACACCATGGAATCTCGGGGTAACGCTTGCGCAGGGTGACTGGGTGCTGGCCGGGTTCGATCTGACGTGCCTCGGAGCAGGTCTGTTCCTGGCGTGGGCCGCATGGAAAATGCAGCGCGCCAGCAATGCCGTCAGCGTGAAAAAGCCACGTCGCGAAACGGCTCGGCCGGTCACGCTTGAACAGGGAGCGAATTGATGCTGCTGGCCCTGTTGCTTTGCTACGCCGGGTTTACCGCGCTGTGTTTGTCGATGCCTCGGCACCACGATGAATTGCTCGGTCACAAAGCCTCGGCTCGCCGCCGTCAGGGCTTGCAACTCAGCGGGTGGTTATTGCTGGCCTTGTCGCTGTGGGCGGCGGTGTCGAGCAACGGCTGGAGTTTCGGTCTGGTCGACTGGTTTGCGGTACTGATGCTCAGCGCACTGACGTTGGTGTTGTTGCTGCCGTATCGCCCGCGTCTGGCTTTGGCACTGGCGGGAGTCAGCCTGCTGGCCAGTCCGGTCGCTGCATGGGCGCAGTGCTGAGGTGCTGATCGGTCTGCCGCCGGAATCCCGCGACGACGAGCCGCGCGGGGCACGTGCGCATTTTCTTCAGGTGTTCCTGTCCCAGCGTTCACAAATGGAAGCGCTGGTGAACCGGCGCGTCGGCTGCCGGGCGACGGCGGCAGATCTGGTGCAGGACTTGTTTCTGCGCTTCTGGCGCCGACCGTTGGTGCAGGTTGAAGAACTCAGCACCTACTTGTTGCGGTGTGCCGGCAACATCGCCATCGACCATTTGCGCAGCGAAGGCACGCGGGTGCGCGTCAATGAAGGCTGGCAACCGGAAGAGCCGCACAGCCACGGCAGCGAACCGCAAGCAGCGCTGGAAGCCGGCAACGATCTGCGCCATGTCGAAGCGGCGTTGCGCGCCTTGCCCGAGCGCACCCGGCAGATTTTTTTGCTCAATCGCATTCACGGCCGCAAGTACGCGGACATCGCCAAAGCCATGGGCCTGTCCCAAAGCGCCGTGGAAAAACATATGATGCGCGCCCTCGAGGCCTGCAAGGCCAGCCTGCGCGAACCCGCGCCACGCACGCCAGGGAATGCACCGTGAATCACTCCGACCGCGTCATCCCGACGCCCGCCCAGGAACAGGCGGCATTTGCCTGGCTGAGCCTGTTGCATGACCGGCCCAGCGCTGGCGATCAACTCACCTTCAGCCAATGGCTGCGCGCCGACCTGGCTCACGCCGAGGCTTATGCACAGGCACAAGTGGTCTGGGAGTTGAGCGAAGGGCCGGCGAAAACGCTGGCCGACGAAGAGGCGCTGGCGTTGCAGGGCTATCTCGAGACGATGGATCGCCCGCGTCGTCCGCAGCTGCTGCGTTGGTCCGGTGCGCTGGCGATGGCGGCGTGTCTGTTGCTGATGGTCAGCCTCGGCACAGGGTGGCAGCCGCAGCGCTGGCTCGATGATCTTGGCGCCGATTATGTTTCGGCGCCCGGCGAGATTCGCACCGTAACCCTGGCCGACCAGTCGCAAGTCACGCTGGATGCCGACAGCGCCATCGCGGTGGATTTCAGCCATGGCGAGCGCCATGTGCAGTTGCGCCGTGGCGCCGGATTTTTCAGCGTGACCCACACGGGTGAGCCGTTTGTGGTCGAGGCCGAGAAGGGCCAGGCGCGGGTGCTCGGGACGCAATTCGAGGTGCGTCTGCAACCTCACGGCGCGCAGGTCACGGTGTTGTCCGGACGGGTCGGTGTGACAGCGGATCGCGACGCAGCGCAGCAGATTCTCACGGCGGGTCAGCAGGTCGCCTACGGTGCGGGCTCGGCGCAGAAACTCCACGCGGTGGACAGCGAGGCACAACTGGCCTGGCGTCAGGGCTGGCTGACTTACTACAAAACCACGCTGGCGGAGGTGGTGGCGGATCTGCGCCGCTATTACCCGGGGCGAATTGTTTTGCTCAACGAAGAGCTGGCGGCGCGCAAGGTCAGCGGCAGTTTCCCCAGTAAGGACCCGCAGGCTGTGCTGAGTTCGCTGCAAGGGGTGCTGGGGTTTGAGCAGCATCAGGTGCTGGGGCATCTGATCATTTTGCGTTGAGGCGGCTAAAGCCATCGCGAGCAGGCTCACTCCTACATTTGGAATGCGTTCCCCTGTAGGAGTGAGCCTGCTCGCGATGGCGCCGGATCGAACACCACAAAAAATAATTTGCAAATGTTGGTGAGGTAAACCCGAGCCCCATCCGTGTAGTGACTGAAACTGCGAGTCATTCGCATCCGTTGCGGTTCTACACAGGTCATTGAGCAATGAAGTCCAGGGCAAAATCGGGTTCGGTCAAACAGTGGTTGGGCGTTCAAGCGTTGAGCTTTTCGGCATTGGCCTTGCTGCCAATGAGCGTGGCGCTCGCCGCCGAAACCGTCAGCAGTCAGGCGCAACAGCAATTCAACTTCTCCCTGGCCGCCAAACCGCTGCCCCAGGCTCTGAGCGACTTCAGCCGTGTCACCGGGCAAAGCGTGGTTTACATCGATGAAGCGCCGTATGGCCTCACCGCACCCGCCGTGAACGGCCAGATGAGCGCCGAACAAGCGCTGCAACGCCTGCTCAGCGGTTCCGGCCTGAACTTCCGTCGCACCGACAGCCACACGCTGGCGCTGGAGCCGCAACCCACTGCCGGTGCGCTGAACCTTGGCGCCACCACCATCACCTCGATGCGCGACGAGTCGATGAGTTATCAGCCGCCGCCAACCAGTTCGGTGATGCGTTCATCGGCCTCGCTTCAAGAGATCCCGCAGACCGTCAACGTCATCCCGGCGCAAGTGATCCGCGATCAGGCGCCGCGCAATCTCGACGATGCGTTGGCCAACGTCAGCGGCATTACCCAAGGCAACACTTTGGGCAGCACTCAGGATTCGGTGATGACGCGCGGTTTCGGCGACAACCGCAATGGCTCGATCATGCGCGACGGCATGCCGATCATGCAGGGCCGGGGCATGAACGCCACGGTCGATCGCGTCGAAGTGCTCAAAGGCCCGGCGTCCTTGCTGTACGGGATTCAGGACCCGGGCGGCGTGGTCAACCTGGTCAGCAAGAAGCCCGAACTTGAGCAGTACAACGCACTGACTTTCACCGGTTCGACCTACGGCGACGGCAAGAACGGCAGCGGCGGCACCTTCGACAGCACCGGCGCGCTGGGCGATTCCGGGCTGGCCTATCGCATGGTGGTGGATCACGTCGACGAAGATTACTGGCGCAACTACGGCACCCACCGTGAAACGTTGATCGCGCCATCGCTGGCCTGGTACGGCGAGCGCACCAAACTGCTGTTCGCCTACGAACACCGGGAATTTCTCACCCCGTTCGACCGTGGCACGTTGATCGATCCGCGCACCAACCATCCGCTGGATATCTCGCGCAAGGAGCGTCTCGACGAGCCGTTCAACGACATGGAAGGGCGTTCGGACTTGTATCACTTCGAGGCCGACCACGAACTCAACGACGACTGGAAAGCCCACTTCGGCTACAGCTGGAACCGTGAAACCTACGACGCCAGCCAAGTTCGCGTGACCGCTATCGACACCAAAAAAGGCACGCTGACCCGCAGCATGGACGGCACCCACGGCGCGATCACCACCGACCGGTTCACCACCGCCAGCCTCGAAGGCAAGGTCAACGTGCTGGGCATGCAACATGACCTGGTGTTCGGCGTCGACGACGAGTACCGCAAAATTTACCGCGCCGACCTGATCCGGCAGAAAAGCCTGACGAACTTCAGCTATATCAATCCGGTGTATGGTCGCGAAGTCGAAGGCACCACGGTCAGCCCGGCGGACAGTGCACAGACCGATCTGCTGCGCAGCGATTCGGTGTTCCTGCAGGATTCGATTCACCTCAACGACCAGTGGATTCTGGTCGCCGGCGGACGCTTCCAGGAGTACGACCAGTACGCCGGCAAAGGCGTGCCGTTCAAGGCCAACACCGACACCAATGGGCAGAAGTGGGTGCCGCGCGCGGGCCTGGTGTATCGCTACACCGATGAGCTGTCGTTCTACGGCAGCTACACCGAATCGTTCAAACCCAACTCGACCATTGCCCCGTTGAGTGGCAGCAGCACCGTGCTCGACGGCAGCATCGCGCCGGAACAAGCCAAGTCCTGGGAACTGGGTGCGCGGCTGGACATGCCGGGGCGCATCACCGGTAACGTCGCGCTGTTCGACATCAAGAAACGCAACGTGCTGGTGGCCAACTCCGAAGGCCCGACGACGATTTACAGCGCTGCGGGTGAAGTGCGTTCGCGTGGTCTGGAAGTCGATATGACCGGTCAACTGAGTGAACGCTGGAGCCTGATCGGCAGTTATGCCTATACCGATGCCGAAGTCACCGAAGACCCGACTTACAAGGGCAAGCGTTTGCAGAACGTGGCGAAGAACAGCGGCTCATTGTCGGCGGTGTATGACTTCGGCAGCGTGATCGGCGGCGATCAACTGCGCGTCGGTGCCCGGGCGCGCTATGTCGGCGAGCGGGCGGGCAATGCGGTGAATGATTTCGATCTGCCGAGCTACACCGTGGCCGATGCGTTTGCCACTTACGACACCCAAGTGGAAGGGCAGAAGGTCAAGTTTCAGCTCAATGTGAAGAACCTGTTTGACCGTACTTACTACACCTCGGCGGCGAGCCGGTTCTTTGTGTCGATGGGCGATTCGCGGCAGATCTCCTTGTCCAGCACCTTGGAGTTCTGAGCCGAAACCGCGTCATCGTTCATCGCTGGCAAGCCAGCTCCCACAGGTTCTTGGTCGAGCACAAATTTCTCCAACGGCCGAGGACTTTGTGGGAGCTGGCTTGCCAGCGATGAGGCCCTGATAGACGGCAAAGATTCCAGTTCTAACGCAAAAACGCCTGCCGATATTCGCCGGGCGTCCCGCCCAACACCTGCCTGAACCGATTGGTGAAATGACTCGCGCTGGCAAACCCACAGGCCAGCGCAATTTCCCCCAGTGGCAACGACGTCCCGCGCAACAACTCCCGCGCCCGGCTCAAGCGCCTTGCCAGCACATATTGATGCGGTGGCAAACCGAAGCTCACGCGAAACATCCGCGCAAAGTGGTACTCCGACAACGCACACAATCCAGCCAATTGCCCGAGGCTGATCGGCTCGGCCAACTGGTTGTCGATGAACTCCACCAACTGCCGACGCTGGTGCGGCGCCAGTCCACCTTTCAGACGCAAGCCCTGACGGGCGCCGACCTGACTGAGCAAGGTATGGCTGATCAATTCATGCGCCAGGCTACTGGTCAGCAAGCGTTCGGCGGGCTCGTCCCAGTTCAGCGTCAGTAGCTGGCGAAAGCGCTGCGCCTGTTGCGGGTCTTCAAGAAAAGTCTGCTCGCGCAGCTGCATTTCCCGTGGCTCGCGATCAAGCAACGTGACGCAACCGATGGCGAATTGTTCGGCGCTGAAATACAGATGGGCCAAGCGGATATCGCCGTTGATTACCCAGCCCGATTCATGGTCGGCCGGCAGGATGCACAGCTTGTCCGGCCCACCCTTGTGGCCCGGCTGACCGCGACGAAACGTGCCGGTGCCGCCGGCGATGTAGCAGGAGAGGGTGTGATGGCTGGGAGCTTCGTATTCCTGGGCGTCGTGGTGATTGGTCCACAGGGCCGCAGCCAAGCCGTCACCGAGCTCGGCGCTGTGCACAAGGCGAGCGTTCGGCGAGCGGTTAAGCGCTTGGAAGACTTGCAGGTTATCGATTGCGGCCATATTCGGTTCTCTCCAACGCCTTGCATCCTACTCCGTAGGCGTCGCGCTGCCAGCCAGCCCGCCGACAAATGCGCAAGATTGTGCAAGCGCTTCAACCCTTGGTGCAGCACCCTGATTCTCAATTCAGCGCAATCCTTGTGGCGAGGGAGCTTGTCGCGCCATCTCGCTTGAGGGCGTAGCGCTCACAAGTTTTTGGGGCCGCTGCGCAGCCCATCGGGGATAAATCCCCTCGCCACAACAGCGCTTGGCATTGCTTTCGGGAGTTCGCTTATGAATCTGTCGTTGTATCTGTTGACCGTGCTGATCTGGGGCACCACCTGGATTGCCCTGAAATGGCAACTGGGCGTAGTGGCGATTCCGGTGTCGATTGTTTATCGCTTCGGCCTCGCGGCGTTGGTGCTGTTCGTCTTGTTGCTGCTCAGCCGTCGGTTGCAACCGATGAACCGTCGCGGCCATTTGATCTGCGTGGCGCAGGGCTTGTGCCTGTTTTGCGTCAACTTCATGTGCTTTTTGACCGCCAGTCAGTGGATTCCCAGCGGTCTGGTGGCGGTAGTGTTTTCCACCGCAACCCTGTGGAACGCCCTCAATGCGCGGGTGTTCTTCGGCCAACGGATTGCCCGTAACGTGTTGATGGGCGGTGCGCTGGGGTTGTTTGGCCTGGGTCTGTTGTTCTGGCCGGAACTGGCCGGCCATAGCGCCAGCCCGCAGACGTTGCTTGGCCTCGGTCTGGCGCTGTGCGGCACCTTGTGTTTCTCGGCGGGCAACATGCTCTCAAGCCTGCAACAGAAAGCCGGGCTCAAACCACTGACCACCAATGCCTGGGGCATGGCTTACGGTGCGGCGATGCTGTCGGTGTGGTGCCTGATCAAAGGCATTCCGTTCGACATGGACTGGTCGACGCGTTACGTCGGGGCGCTGCTGTATCTGGTCATTCCAGGTTCGGTGATCGGTTTCACGGCGTACCTGACGCTGGTCGGGCGTATGGGCCCGGAGCGCGCGGCTTATTGCACGGTGTTGTTCCCGGTGGTGGCGCTGAACGTCTCGGCGTTTGTCGAAGGTTATCAGTGGACAGCGCCAGCATTGATCGGGCTGGTATTGGTCATGCTGGGTAACGTGCTGGTGTTTCGTAAACCGAAGGCGGTGGTATCACCGGTGCAGGGAAAGTTGGCTTGAAATAAATGAGCGCTGAACGTCAGCGCTCGACTTTCAATGTGATGTAAATCATCACCGGGAATATGAAGTCAACGATATGCCGTGCCCAGTCTTTGGCATTCCATGATTGTGAAGTGTCCATGTCGAACCATTCGACACCCACTGTTTGCAGACAGACGTAATAGATGAATATTGCAACCAGTATGCCCATGATCGAGAACTTCTTGGCTTCATGGAATGCCTCTGCCGATTCATCGATCTTGCGATAAAGCTGATAAGTGCCGATCAGACACAGCACCGTATAAGTCACCTCCATGGTGATGATGAACCAATAGATCCGGTGGTGAATCATCGGTGATTCAATGGCTCGATACTTGATGTTCTCACTTGCAGTAGTGGTGTCCATGCTCAGGATGTGAGCCACGTACGTGTAGTTTGAATTGTAGTCGGTGAAGTTGTGGATCATCACCAACAGGCCAAAGAAACTGATATAAGCCATCAATATAACTTTGCTGTAGCGGATGATTTTTTCGGTGGTCAGTGTGTTCAAGGTTTTTGCTCTCCATAGCGCTCATCGATAATTCGATAGCCGGGCAGAGCTTATAATGCTGTTGTTTGGTTTTGTTTGTTGTTCAATTTCAAGTTGTGTATGTGCGTAACTAACGGGCAAGCGCTGTTTGGCACTTGCCCGTGTTTTTTTATCCGCGCCAGACTTGCGGATTCACCAGGTCCTGCGGGCGTTCGCCGAGCAACGCACTGCGCAAGTTGGCAATGGCCCGATTGGCCATGGCTTCGCGGGTTTCATGGGTGGCAGAGCCGATATGCGGCAGGGTCACGGCGTTTTTCAGCTGGAACAGTGGCGACTCCGCCAGCGGTTCCTTTTCGTAGACGTCCAGACCGGCGCCACGGATGCGGTTGTTTTGCAGCGCTTCGATCAGCGCGGGTTCGTCGACGACCGGACCACGGGAGATGTTGACCAGAATCGCGCTCGGCTTCATCAGCGCCAGTTCGCGATGGCTGATCAGGTGGCGGGTCTTGTCGCTGAGGGGCACGATCAGGCAAACGAAATCGGCTTCGGCGAGGAGTTGGTCGAGGCTGCGAAATTGTGCGCCGAGTTCTTGTTCGAGTTCGGTCTTGCGGCTGTTGCCGCTGTAGATAATCGGCATGTTGAAGCCGAACCGGCCACGGCGGGCGACGGCGGCGCCGATGTTGCCCATGCCGACGATGCCGAGGGTTTTGCCGTGTACGTCAGTGCCGAACAATGGGGCGCCGACGCTGGCTTGCCATTGCCCAGCCTTGGTCCAGGCGTCGAGTTCGGCGACGCGGCGGGCGCTGCTCATGATCAGGGTGAAGGCGAGGTCGGCGGTACTTTCGGTGAGTACGTCCGGGGTGTTGGTGAGCATGATCCCGCGTTCGTTGAAGTAGTCGAGGTCGTAGTTGTCGTAGCCGACGGAGACGCTGGAGACCACTTCCAGTTTTGCGGCGTTTTCCAGTTGTGTGCGGCCGAGTTTGCGGCCGACGCCGATGAGGCCGTGGGCGTGGGGCAGGGCTTCGTTGAACTGGGCGTTGATGTCGCCGTTTTTTGGGTTGGGGACGATGACGTCGAACTCTTGTTTTAGTTGTTCGATCATTGGGGGGGTGATGCGGCTGAAGGCCAGGACTGTTTTTTTCATCGTTTTGGGCTCGGCTTTGGGGCTTTATTGCCAAGCACGCTAACATTTCTTGGCGGCCTTTGGGCCGACCATGTTCTTGGGGTTTTGGGTGAATATCCGTTTTTGGGGTGATGGCGGCTTAGGGTTCCGCCCTTACGGCGGGTCACTTTTGGCAAACGCCCCAAAAGTAACCAAAAGGTCTGTGCCCTGACGTTCGGCCCTCGCTGTGGCTCGGGTTCCTTCGCTCCGGGTTTCATCCGGGGCATCGCCTCCGGTTTGCTTCGCTGCACCTCCTCTCGATGTTCCCCCCGGATGAATCCCTCCACTCAGCCTGCCGACGGGCTCCGAGATCAAGATCAAGAGCGGTACTCGAGCTAACGCTCATTGTGTTGAGTGGGGCGGCATGCGCCGCGTTTGGGGTGTGGCTTGAACAGCGATGGCGGCCTGACAGCCGGCCAGTCTCTAGCAGACTGCATACGATCCAATTGTAGGAGTGAGCCTGCTCGCGATGGCGGCCTGACAGCCGACCAGTCTCTGCTGGTTGTACTCCACCCCTGTGGGAGCTGGCTTGCCAGCGATGGCGGCCTGACAGCCGACCAGTCTC